>NZ_DF978422.1:23148-118847 GCF_002897135.1 Nostoc cycadae WK-1
ATATCCGGAAAGTGACAGAAGAGGGCTATTCCGCATTCAACGCTTTGCGGAACACCACCTTATCTTCCCCTGCCTTGTAGAAGTCACGAATACGCGCCTCCTCTTCAAAACCGCACTTTGTGTAAAAAGCCCGCGCTCGGTCATAGCTTGGAAGCCCCGAAGTCTCGACCAACAAAATCCGCTGACCACTTGCCCGTAAAGTATTTTCCACATACTCCACCAGTGCTTTTCCTCGCCCTTGCCTCTGGTAGTTGGGATGCACAACAATCATTAACAAGTCCCATGTCCCATCCGTAAACGGGGCAGGTGCGTAGTAGGCGACTCCGCACGGCTCCCCATTATCCTCATCGGTGAGCCACACATGACCCTCGCCGATGTTGCCGCTGAAGTAACTCTCCAGCACCTTGCTCAGTTCTGCGGTTTCGTTTGCGGGGAATAGCTCTGCTGCTACAGCGATCGCAATTAACGCCGCTGCATCATCGGGCGTACTAGCTCGAATCATAGGCAACTCCAGTACTGTCTGTTCATCAAATGTATGCGTGTTTGTACTGCTTACCAATGTACATGATGCAGATAGCTTTTCTCCGCGCACTAATGACTTATAGCATTTGAGATTTTGGATGGGGAATTACTGTCAAATCGAAATTAGCTTGATGGCAAGTATTCGCTATCTCAATCCTGCCAAAATTAAAACTTTCGCATATTGTTCTTTACAGGGTCAAATCCTCTAGAAAAGCGGGTGCTGTCATCATAATAAGCACCACTTAAATCTGCACCATACAGCTTAGTAAAGTTGAGTTTCGCACCCCGGAGATTTGCTTCTTTTAATTTGACACCGCATAAATTAGCTCGTGTCAAATTCGCCTGAGCCAAATTAGCTTGACTCAAGTCTGCTCCCCAGAGTTTAGCTTTGGCTAGGTTAGCTTGACTCAAGTCTGCTCCCCACAAATTAATTCCTGGTAAATAAGCGGAGATTAATCTAGCTCGACTTAAATTTGCTGCGGGAAAATATCTTTCACCTGCGGCGTAACTGCGCTTGAGTTGTTCAGCATCCATGAGTTGTGTTGACCTTTTTCAGTAATAGAGAAGTAATATGTTCCCATTCCTGGTTTAGCTCGCCTATAAACTCTGGTTGACTACTGCGGTGATACCAGTAACGTGCATTATGCAAGTCACCTTCTTGGCGATGTAAGTAGGCGTGAACCCAAGCACTATCAACATCATTGGCATTTTGGACTATTTCGTGAGCTTGGTTCCAATTTCCTTTTTTGTCATACCACAGAGCTTGCAGCGCTTTTGGTAGGGTTTGGGGACATGAGACTTGTTTGTCGATCAATCGTAGGAATTCTTGAGTATTCATGATCGCCACTCCACAACTATCAAACCTATTTCTAAGATACTTGGCGATCGCCCTTGATTACAATTATTGTTGCAAACTGGAAAATACAGCTAAGGTAAAGTTATTCTTCAGGAGGTAAATATGGCTTTTAGTAGTTATAAATCTATTAGCGAAGTTCTCAAAACATTTCAGATTATCTATACAGAATCTAATTTTGTTCTAGCAACAGAGTTTAATATTACTGATTATTTTCGAGAAGACTTAGCAATTGTTATGCGCGAAGGTGTAGTTGATAATTCCGAGTTTGCTATTTGTGAGAACTTAATTTATCCAGTTCTGAAAGAAGTTTGGAAGCAGTATAACAGTAAGTTTACTTTATGGAGTCATCAATCACTAAATTATGATGAGCAATTATCAGGTTTTCCTGAATATATTTTGGCTAGACGTTCGCCTTTAGGGAAAATAGTTTTTGATAAACCATACTTTATTTTAGTAGAAGCCAAGCAAGATAATTTTGAAGCAGGTTGGGCGCAATGTTTAGCTGAAATGATTGCTGCTCAAAGACTAAATCAAGATTTATCTGTAGTTATCTATGGGATTGTTTCTAATGGTGCAGTCTGGCAATTTGGTAAACTAGAAGCACAAAATTTTACCAGAAATATTACACCCTACACTATTTATGAATTAGACAATTTATTTGCCGCAGTCAACCATATTTTTCAACAATGCGAATTACAACTAGATAATTTACTGATATCTCACCCTAATTTCTCAACTTGACTCCGCATCAATTTCTGTACACTAACTAACGCTCGATTCAGTTCATAATTGCGTCTTTGGGTATTTTGTAAATATGCTTGTTGTTCTTCCTCAATCATTTCTACATCTTGAACTACTAAACCTTCCAGTAATTTTTGGGCTGCATTAAATAAACTATCTTTAATAAATCGGCGGAACCATATAGGTAATTTATGTAATCGCCAAAAAGCATTAAGTGATGTGAAATGAATTAAATAAGCTTTGGTTTGAGTTTCACTAACAGGACATAATAAACAATAAATTTTAAAATCTTTGCCTAAAGTTGATTGCCAATGAGGATAAATATAACTGACATCCAATGGTTCAGGATGTAATCTTCGCAAAGCTGGAAAAAATAACTGGGATATTGACCAGATTTTATCTATTTTGTAATAACTTTGGGCTGTATAATGAGCATCTACACGGTGATTATCTTCGTCAATATGCTGTAAAGCTGCTGCCGCCCAAGCTTGTAAATCTTGATGTAAATGCCCGTGATACATATCCATCAAGTTTTCAATTAAATAAGAATAATGGGCTTGACAGTTAATCACTGCAACTGAGGCAATATAATTCAAATGTTCCCATTCTGGTAAACCCAAAGGTTGATTAGATGCTTCTGTATCACCAGGAAATAGCCAAATAAAACCGTCTTGTTCTTTGACTGGGTAGCGACGAATTTGACAGTTTGGTAATTTCTGATTTGCTGCTAAATAAGGAACTTCTGTACACTCACCAGATGAATTGAAACGCCAACCGTGATAAGCGCATTCCAATTCATTACCGATAACTTGGCCGTGACTTAGTTTAACTTGGCGATGGGGACAGCGGTCTGCTAATGCGTGAATTTTGCCTGTACTGTCGCGGTAAAGTGCGATCGCCTGATGCCAAATTATCACGCCCACAGGTTTATTAGTTACCTCCTTACTCTGTGCAACTACATACCAGTGATTAGGATTAATACCCAATTGACGCACATCACAAGTTTGCACAGCTTGAGAGAGAGATGACATAATTTAGCCCATCCTTTTTCGCGTTAGCCAGGTCACTGATGACCAGATTATCACCTAGGGAGCTAAAACTAATTTTGCTGACAAGTTATAAAGTATGTGTAGTTACAGCAGAATTCAGGAGTCAGATTCCAAAAATCAGGGAAATGGGCATTTAAACCCGTTTATTTATCCGCTAGTTGAACAGTATTCATACTGAATTCTGAATCCTGGCTGCTGAATTCTATGTTGATCCACCAGTAAACATATTAAATCTATAATTTCTATGGCAAGCTACCAAGAAACCTTAACTAACGATGAATTCATTCAGGAACTACTTGAGGAGACAGCAACTATCAACCATCTAGAAGTAATTGAAAACGTCATTGACTCTTTAGAACAAGACGACAGTGCAATGGTTAGCCACACTCCAGAAGGTGCTTATCTCTGGAAGTTTAACTACGGTAGCGTGGAAGTGTTTGTTCAACTCACAGGTACAACTGATGAAGACACAATCACAGTGTGGTCTGTGGTGTTAAAGTTACCCGCCAACGATGAACCAAAATTAATGCGTCAACTCTTGGAAATGAACTGCTCTAGTACTTTTGAAGCTCGATTTGGGATAATCGAAAATAAAGTCGTGGTGATTTCAACACGTACCCTAGCCGAGTTGTCTCCAGGGGAAGTTTCGCGCTTAATTACAATTGTTGCCACGATCGCCGATAACAACGATGAAGTTTTACAATCTAACTTTGGTGCAGCTTAAGTATTAATTAATGTCTAACAAGCAGGTATGGCGACTGATTCCTTTTTTAGAAGCCTCTGGTAATGTGCAGATGGCGATCGATAAATGGTTATTAGAACAGCACCATTTAAGAAAGCATCCTCCAACTCTGCGCTTTTATACTTGGTCGCCAGCTGCTATTTCTCTCGGTTATCATCAAAAACAATATCCCCAAGCATGGGAAAATTTAACTTGGCAAGGGAAAAAACTAGATGTAGTGCGTCGTCCTACTGGTGGTAGAGCAGTATTACACCAAGGCGATTTAACTTACGCTGTAATTACATCTGGTTTGCCTGGGAACCGTTTACAAGCGTATACAAAAATTTGTGAGTTTTTAATTAGAGGATGGCGATCGCTCGGCGTAGAATTAACCTACGGTACAGCAGGGCGGGGCTACATCCATAACCCTAACTGTTTTGGGACGGCGACAGGTGCAGATTTAATTTTACCCAATGGTGCAAAACTCATCGGTAGCGCCCAACTCAAACGCGGTAACATAATTTTGCAACATGGTTCCATTCGCTTGCAACCAGATGCGGAACTGTTTGCACAAGTGTTTGGTACAGAGTTATTCAATAACGTTCAGTTTCCCCACAGTCTTGAACAAATCATTACGGCTTTGATTGCTGCGGCTCAAGATTGTTTTGATATGGAAATAGAATTAAAACCATTTTCACAACTTGAATGGGAAGAAATTATGGCATTTAACTTATGTATTTAGTATTGATAAATCGTCAAAATTGCTTACACCAGAGATTATTAATTTTATGTAAACAGATTTTTCGCCGACTGTCCACATTTATTAACAAATGTACTATCAAAACCTGCTCCTACTACACCACCTATGATTGGGACTAATTTCATTAAGTTCACAACTCCTTTTTCTCCAGCTTTAGTAATTAGTCTAAAACCTACTTTTTGGTTAATTTCTATTAGAACTTTTCCAGGTATTTGACTGATAAGTGACTTTGTAACTTTGGTTCCCAAGTTGCCACCTACAGTTTTAAGAACTTCCAATGTTGCGTCACCCAACAATGCTAGTATGACAAAAGTACGAACTTGATCAGATTCAATATTATATCCTCTTACTACTGCTATGGCAGCCGCAGTATTTGCGGCTAAAGCATAAGATGAAGCTAAACTTGCCGGGATAGTGATAGGTAAAGTTGTTAATCCACCTAATCCAGTGACAAATCCTGTACCAGCAGCATAAGCAGTTCTCCACGCAATGATTGAATCTATAGCTTTTTCTTTATCATTTCCGCATGAAGATAGATGCTCTTGTGCAACATTTTTTGCCGAAGGTAGAACTTCACAGCCATTGATGCCAACATTAATTATCCAATCTAAAAGCTGGTTAATAGCGTTGCTGTTATTGGAATCTTGAGTAGATAAACCCATATTTTTAAAGCTCCTATCAATAGTATTAATATTGCGATTTCATTTATATTTATTCAACCGTAATTATTGGTAAATATAGTAATTTCAATCTGAAGTATTAAATAGATAAAGTTTAGATAATCGCGGTTTAATATCTCTATTTAATAGAAGTAGTGAATCAGCAAAATATGTTTTGCTGATTCACTATAATATAATTAATTGAATTGCCATTTTAGAAGACAACAACTCTCCTAAATATTTAAAAGCAAACGCTATTGAATCACAGAATCACGTTTATATGCCCATACAGCCATAAATCCAAACACCCCTCCAGCCCATAAAAGCCATAGTAAATGTAGCGAGAGATGTTGATCATAACTTAGACCTGCTGCCCATAGCGTTAGTTCTCGATAGTGGTAAAACGGTGAAAAAGCTACTACATCCTCTAAAAAATGTGGATGAGTTAGAGGTAAAGCACCGCAACTAGCCAGTCCGAGAGGAATTGATAAACCTGCAATAGAGTCGTAACTTTTAGGTTGTGTCAAGTAGCTCAAAGCTAGGCCGAAAACTGCAAAAGGTATTACTCCTAAAACTAAACTGAAGAAAATAAGTAATACTTGTTCGATATCAGTGTCTATTTTTAATCGCCAGACTCCCAATATCATAATTAATGTAATAGTGATGGCAGATATTAGGAGTGTTGTGACAAGTTTTGCAGCTATATATACAATTGGTGGTAATGGAGTTACACGCAGCAATTTTAACCAACCTTCAGCACGTTCAACTGACACTCTCTTACCTAATCGCTCAATTGAAATAGTCAATAAAATTAACACACTAAACGATAATAGTGCTTGCTTTGCAACCTCACCCTGAAATGGAATTACAGTAATACAACACGCAAACAGAATAATACCTAATAAAAACAAAGGTGTACGCAATAACTGAATTATTTCTACCCAAATTTGCTGTAGAAATATGAATACAACATTTTGTGGATGAATTACAATTTCTTTTTGTGGCTTCTCTTGATTTTTACATTTAACTAATATGTCTTCTTGACTCTTGATACTCTCGGATTCAGTAAGTTGTCCTTCGGTGAGTGCTTCATTAAATTTATGAAGAGTTACATAACGAGTTGCCAGTTGACTAAGCTCCTTCAAATCTGATTGACTATGTGTAATCATTAAAATAGTTACACCTTGCTCTCGGTAACGTCTGATTTCTTGCCAAAAAAGTTCATCGCCTTTAGCATCTAAGTGTTTCGTCGGTTCATCAAGTATAAGCAGTTCTGGATTACCTACTAAAGCCAGAGCAAAAAATAAACGCTGTGTTTCCCCACCACATAACTGACTAGCCCATGCTTCAGATTGATCTTCAAGACCAACCTTTTTTAAAATATCCACAACTGTCTGTGAATTAGGATAGTAACTACATACAAGCTGAACCAGTTCTTTAACTTTCAAATTTGGTGGAACATTTGTTTTTTGTAAAACCGCACCTACTGATGTTCTGGCAGATGATTCTTCAGGAGAAAGCCCCATGAGTTTGACTTCTCCTTCACTCGGTTGAAGAATTCCTAAAATTAAATTCAGTAAGGTAGTCTTACCTGCACCATTTTCTCCTAGCAATACTACAAATTCTCCTTTCTCAACAAAAAAATCAATCTTATTGAGAACACGCTTTTTTTGAAACCCTTGATAAACGGTCTTACAAACTTGCCTGACTTCAATGAGGTTCATACTCAATTTCTCTCTAACAACTAAGATAAATGCAGCGAAGAATATATAAAAAACCAAACGGCAGAGGCTATACCAACAGCAGGTAGTAATGAAACTCCTAAGAATGACGTTAAAACTACAACTGTCGCGGTTCCTCCTGCAAAAGCCCAAAAATCACTAGTTAATGTAGAAGAATGTCTACCCACATCAGAACAAAAGCTGAAGATACACAATTCATTTCCCCTAGTAACGAGAAAGAATGTAGCAACTATTCCAATAATGAAAAGCCCAAGTAAAATCATTTTAGTCACATCACTTGATAAGCCTGAAAAAAATGAGCTTTTATTCACAGGCTGTACATTTCCTAAAGGTACAGATGTATTATTTCCAAGTTGATTACCTGAAGCTTGAGTCGTCACCTGATTGACAGGAGAATTTGATAATTGTTGTGTACTATTTGCCGAACTATTGTTATTCTGCGGAAGAGATTGCATCACCGATTTCTCCTAAAATAAATTCTTGAACATTCCAAATTAGTGGTTTAATTTGCTCCCATAGACAAAACTGTTCTAATGGCTAACCAAGTAACAAATCCAGAACCAAGAACAACAGCGATTGGGGAGCTTGCAATTAAAGCAACACTTGTTGCAACACCTATAGCAATAGCGCCAGCAGTAACATCAGGATATTTTTCTAATTTGCCTATTATATCGGATGGATTTTTACTAGTATCTGTGGGAAGATTTGAAGTTTCATACTTATGCTCATTGTCTGGTTGCACTGGAATAACCTTGTCTTGCTTTATCTGGGAAGATGGGATTAAACTGGTATGTCTTAGGCATTTTGTTGGAAGTTCACCAGACCAATGAATCATAGGATTACAAGAGTGTTGTACTTGTAAAGTATTAATTACTAGTAAAACAGTCCATATAAATAAGCAAACTAGCAAGATTGCTTGAAAATACGATCGCAGAATTTTGTCCAGCAAAGATACAGGAGATTTGATTGAGATGTGCATAGCAAAAATGTGGGCAGAAAGTTACACCAATTCAGAGAGACAGTTTTAACCAAGTAAATACTAGATTTATGTCTCCTTTATTAATATTCCCTGTACAAAATCTGTTTTAACTTTTTTATACAAAGTTTCTTCTATACAGAATTATTGACTGTTTAGAGAATAAACCTCTGCCTACTAAACTAGTGAATTTCCCATAACTCTTTGCGTCTTTGCGCCTCTGCGTGAGCCATCAAATTCTTGTTTGATAAAATTCATACAAAAATAAAAGGGACACAATTATTGTGTCCCTAAATAACTAATTCAAGATGCTAGTTGCAAGTGTGGATTTAAGACTGGCGATAACAGGCAAATTCCATTGAAAAAGTCGCCATACCCGCAGTGAGCGATCGCAAGTCTGTAGAATAGCCAAACATCTGCACTAGTGGTACTTCGGCGCGAATCACAGAGTATCCTTGCATTGTCTCGGAACTCAGCAGCAAGCCGCGACGGGATGAAATGTCACCCTGAACTCTACCTATAAACTCGTTTGGTGTTTCCACTTCGACGAGCATAATTGGTTCGAGTATATAGGGTTTGGCTTGGGCGATCGCATTTTCTAGTGCTTGATGAGCAGCAGAACGAAACGCCAATTCCGAAGAATCAATTGGATGATAGGAACCTCCATCCAGCATGACTTTCACCCCAGTTACCGGATAGCCTGACAGTTTTCCTGTTGTCATCGCCTCGCGGAAACCTTTTTCACAAGCGGGGATATATTCTTTGGGAATTGCACCACCAACTACCCGATTTTCAAACACAAATGGTTCATCGCTTGGTTCAATCCACCCAGTTACATGAGCATATAAACCAGTACCACCAGATTGTTTCTTGAGTCGGTAATCAAATTGAGTTTTTTGGCTAATGGTTTCCCGATACGCCACGGCTGGAGTACCGACATAAACCTCAGCATTATATTCCCGTTGAATCCGCTCTAAGTAAATCTCCAGATGCAGTTCACCCATACCAGAAATCAAAGTTGCTTTTGATTCTGGGTCGATACTTACTCGAAATGTCGGGTCTTCCCGTTGAAAGCGGTTGAGGGCTTTGGCTAGGCGATCGCTATCTTCTTGTTTTTTGGGTGTAACTGACAGTGTAATCACTGGTTCCGGGACAAACATTCTTTCGAGAAACACTGGTGTGTCTCCCGTGTATAATGTATCGCCCGAAGCACAATCAACACCCAACAAAGCCACAATATCTCCTGCCACAGCCACAGGCAACTCTTCGCGCTTGTTGGCGTGCATTCGCACCAAGCGACCAATTTGCACTCGTTTTTCGGTACGGGAGTTATACACAAGATCACCCGGTTTTAATGTGCCGGAGTAAATGCGGGTGTAGGTTAGCTGACCGAAAGATTCAAGAGTGAGTTTGAATGCCAAAGCCACTAAAGCAGCATCAGGCTCAGGGTAAACACTGACTGATTCTGCGGTTTTGACTACTTCCCTATCGATGGGAGATGGTAAATAAAGGGCGATCGCATCCAGCAGGTTTTGCACTCCTTTGTTTTTGAATGCAGAACCCAGCAGTACAGGTGTCAGTTCCAGCCTCAAGGTTGCTTGGCGGATAACTTGCCAAATCAGTTCTGAAGGAATCTCCTGATCTACCAATAGCATCTCAGTCATCTCTTCTGAGAACAAAGACAAGCTATCTAGCAATTTTTCCCGCGCCTGTTGTGCTGCGACTACAAGAATCTCAGGAATTGGTTGTTTTACCCAATTTTCGCCATTTTCGCCTTCAAAGTAGTGTGCCTGCATTGTCACTAAATCAATCACACCTTGGAAGTTATCTTCGCTACCGATGGGATATTGCAACAACACAGCATTTAATTGCAAGCGATCGCGGATTGCCTGGACTACACGAAATGGATCTGCACCCATCCGATCCATTTTGTTAATAAATGCTAGACGCGGCACACGATAGCGTTTCATCTGGCGATCTACTGTGATGGATTGGGATTGTACACCCGCCACAGCGCACAGCACCATCACAGCCCCATCCAATACTCGCAAGGCACGCTCTACTTCTATAGTGAAATCAACATGACCTGGAGTATCAATTAAATTAATTTGGGTATCACGCCACTGACAAGTTGTGGCCGCGGAGGTAATAGTAATTCCATGCAGCTTTTCCTCTGGCATAAAATCCATCGTTGCACCCTTGCCGCCTCCCTTCACCTCCTCAATAGTATGGATTCTGCCCGTGTAGAAGAGAATTCGCTCTGACAGCGTAGTTTTACCAGAGTCGATGTGAGCAGAAATACCAATATTGTGGACGCGTGTTCGGGGAATCATAACCTTTCCTTTTTGTTTAAGCGACAAATAGTTACCACTGAGGTGGTAATATATTTATGTATTATATTTGTAATACATAAAAAAGACAAGGCTAATCATCCAGAAATTTAACTGGGATTGATCAAGTGCGATCGCTCCTAGTGTTAATCAAAGAGACTTTTGAAGTGCAACGTAGTAGGATCATTCAAGTGAATGGGTCAGCTTGATGCGGTTGATTAGTAATGCCTAACAGCAAGCCTCTACGTCATCAGACACCCTAAAATTGAAGCAAAAGACGATTCCTAAAACAAGCACATTCCATGCGTATTTCTCTCAACTGGCTGCGGGAACTAGTAGAAGTCAAACTAAGCCCAGAAGAATTAGCTCATACCCTGACAATGGCGGGGTTTGAGGTCGAAGATATTGAAGACCGCCGCACTTGGGCAAATGGCGTTGTTGTGGGGAGAGTGCTTGAGCGTCAACCCCACCCCAACGCTGATAAATTAAGTGTGTGTCAAGTAGATGTCGGTGCGGCAGAAACTTTAAATATTGTCTGCGGTGCAGCTAATGTCCGCGCAGATATTTTTGTGCCAGTCGCCACTGTTGGCACTTATTTACCGAACATCGATTTAAAAATTAAACCGGCAAAACTGCGCGGTGTCCCTTCTCAAGGCATGATTTGTTCTTTAAAAGAACTGGGTTTGCCGAATGATGTAGATGGAATTCATATTTTTTCTGAAGAAAATCTATCGGTGGGTAGTGATGTCCGTCCGTTGCTGGGTTTAGATGATGTAATTTTAGATGTGACTGCGACTGCTAACCGTGCTGATGCTTTGAGTATGGTAGGCATAGCGCGAGAAGTTGCCGCATTGACTGGTGGTAAATTGAGTATTCCTGAACCTAGGGAAGTAGTAATCACGCAAAATCCAGGTAAGTTAGGTTTAAAAATTGCTGATACCCAAGCTTGTCCTGCATACATTGGTACAGTCATAGAACAAGTAAAAATTGCCCCATCACCTGAGTGGTTGCAACAACGCTTACGGGCTGCGGGTGTGCGTCCAATTAGTAATGTAGTTGATATTACTAACTATGTATTGTTGGAATGGGGACAACCACTCCACGCTTTTGACAAAGACCGTTTACAAACTGTTGCTGGCAATGGCAATTTAACTATTGGTGTGCGGTTTGCTAATCAAGGAGAATCCCTGAAAACCTTAGATGGACAAACTCGCACTTTAACAACCCAGAATTTGTTAATTACCGCTAACGAAAAACCTGTGGCTTTAGCCGGAGTTATGGGGGGAGAAGAAACGGAAGTCCATGAAGGTTCGCAAAACTTAGTTTTAGAAGCAGCTTTATTTGATTCCGTAGCTATTCGTCGTTCTTCTCGTAGTGTGGGTTTACGCAGTGAAGCTTCTGGGAGATATGAACGGGGAGTAAATCGGGCAGAATTAGAAATCGCCTGTCGTCGTGCTTTAGCTTTGATGAGCGAATTAGCTAACGGTGTAATTATTCATCAAGAAATTGCTGATACTCGTCCCGACCCAGCGACTTGGAGTCGTTCTATTGCACTGAGGTTAGATAGAGTTAATGAAGTATTAGGGCCTGTTGACTTAGGTGAAGACACAGGCGAATTACAAGAAAGTGATGTTGTCAGAATTTTAACTGCCTTGGGATGTCAGCTAACATCAACAGACGAACGGACTTGGAATGTGGCTGTTCCTCCCTACCGTTACCGTGACTTAGAACGAGAAATTGACTTAATTGAAGAAATTGCTCGTCTTTACGGCTATGATCATTTCTGCGATACCTTGCCACAAAAAGCGGAAGCTGGCTATTTGCCAATAGACCAGGAATTGGTGCGGAAATTGCGTGCTTCTTTCAGGGCGGAAGGTTTGACAGAATTAATTCAGTATTCCTTAGTCAAACCAGGGGACGATCGCCAGATAGTATTAAGTAATCCCTTATTTACAGAATATTCGGCATTACGTACAGAGTTACTTTCTGGGTTGATTGATGCTTTTCAATACAATTTAGAACAAGGTAATGGTTCTCTTAACGGCTTTGAAATTGGGCGAATTTTCCAGCAAGAAGAAGACGGTTTGCGCGAAGCAGATGCGATCGCTGGTATTTTAGGAGGAGATAGAAACCTAGGCAAATGGTCAAAAGGTGGACGGGAACAACCAATGACTTGGTTTGAAGCCAAAGGTATTCTCGAAAGCATCTTTCAACAATGCGGAATCTCAGTAGAATATCAACCAGATTGTCGTGATGAGCGTTTACATCCTGGTCGCACTGCTTCTCTGTGGATAGGAGGAAACCGACTGGGTGTATTTGGTCAATTGCATCCCCAACTGCGGCGCGAAAAAGATTTACCAGATTCTGTATATCTGTTCCAATTAGATTTAGATGTCTTTTTGGATGCTTTAGATCAAGATGAAATTCTCATTCCCACATTCACATCTTATTCTACTTACCCAGCCAGCGATCGCGATATCGCCTTTTTCGCCCCTGTAAAAGTTTCCGTGGGAGAAATTGAAAAAGCAATTACCAAAGCAGGTAAAGGTTTACTAGAATCTGTGGAAATCTTTGATGAATATCGTGGCGAAAATGTCCCCCAAGGACAGCGGAGTTTGGCATTTCGTCTAGTATATCGGGCCAGCGATCGCACTCTCACCGATGCCGAAGTCGAACCTGTACACAACAAAGTTCGTGAAGCCTTGGTTGAAAAATTCGGCGTTAACCTGAGAAGTTAAACATCAGCAGTGATGAGTTGATTTATAGCTCATCACTCACTACTATTCATTGTGAAATTTGCGTTTTTAATTGATTAGCTATGCCTAAATATGTACTCTGGGGAACTTACTGCGACGACGTTCTAGAAAAACGCGCTCCTTACCGTCAAGCTCATTTAGATGGTTTAGCCCAACAAAAAGAATCTGGTGTGTTAATTACCATCGGCCCAACCAAAGATATCACCAAAGTTTTTGGAATTTACGAAGCTGAAGACGAAGCCACTGTCCGCCAATTAATTGAAAATGACCCCTATTGGCAAAATGGTATTTGGACAGAATACTCTATCAAAGAGTGGATTCAAGCTGTTTAAATTAGCAAACTCAGGAGCAAAAAATCTAGCTCCTGATTTTTGCTTTATATATTTAATTATTGCTGTCTATGTGGCAGTTTATTTGTTGTCCACTAATGTACCGCAACAAAATCTCAACACACGTTAAAATTACTAACTTTTAGTAGAGGTAATGAGTTTTGTATGTATGTAATTATCAAAATATGCTGATCGACGATAATGTTGCTGTTGTCTAGAATAAACAAGTGTTAGCGATCGCACTTAATATTTAATTGTTCACCAATCGTTTGATTTTTGAGAGGGTACTACCCATGCAACACATCCTAAAACGTGTATTTCTACCTGGTTTGATGGCTGCTAGTTTAACCAGCATCAACTTAATTCCGGCTCAACCTGCGGCTGCTGATGACCGAGTTCTGAATAATGCGGCAATTGGCGCTGGTGCTAGTGCGTTAACAGGAGCATTAACAGGTTGCGGTTCTTTCTTAAATAATGCGGCTACTGGTGCGGCGGCTGGTGCGGCTGTTAATGGTGCTAACGGTTTAAGAACCAGAAGCGACAGAAGAGTTAACGGACGTAATATCATCCGAGATGCTGGCGTAGGTGCTGGTGCTGGTGTAGTCGCAGGTGCAATTACTGGCGGCTGTAGAAATACCTTGAAAAATGGTCTTAATGGTGCGGCGGCTGGTGCGGCTGTGCATATTTTAGATCGCCGACCTGCTAAAAGAAGAAGATAATTTATGATGGATAATTCGTAATTTTTATCCCTAAACACGAATTATCTATTGTGGATTATGTCAACAAAAACAGTCTGATAATAAAATAGATCATTTGTAGGGGTGCAGAGGTTTGCACCCCTACTTTGTTTGTTAGATTGTTTCTAATTTTTCAACAAGACTATACAATTTTGGAGGGGAAAACAGTTATTATATAGCCTTTTGAGCAATCTATCCTTCGTCATCATTTTGCCAACTGCTATTGCTAATTCATTAGTCAGCACTTTGCTATAAAAATCTAGTTAAAGTACTATTTTATTAAAAAAAATAAACTTGGTCTTGTTGTTAGCAGCAGAATATCAAGAAACTTAAGGTTAAATTTCCTGTCCACGACAACGTAAACACTAACTAATGTTTATTTTATAAATAGCTTATCAGGACAGTTAAGACATTTAATAAAATAAGTTTAAACAGTAGTAGACAGTTAAGACAATTAAGATATTTAAGCAAATTGAAGAAAATTTAAACGCTAAAAATAGTTTGATTTTACCTAAAAAAATTGCAAAATTCTAGTAAGATGATGGCAGTTAACTAATTGCCTTGATAAATATTAAATAATTCTAAAATAGAATTTCTGTCTTCTTTGGAAGATGCGTAACTCAATATGAAATATCAAGTTGGTGGTAGTCTCCCTAGTGATGATCCAAGTTATGTTATTCGTAAGGCAGATGAACAACTCTATTCTAGTTTAAAAGCTGGAGATTTTTGTTATGTTTTAAATTCCCGTCAAATGGGAAAATCATCTTTATTACATCGCACAAGTTATCATCTCATAGAAGAAGGTAATAGTTGTGTTTACTTAGATGTGACTCGCTTAGGCGGTGAAGATATAACAGCCGAACAATGGTATAAGGGTCTGATTCTCAGTCTTTTTTATAATTTAAATTTAGCAGATAAAATCAATTTTAAAACTTGGTGGGAAACCCAAACAGGTCTTGCTCCTATCAAAAAGCTAGATCAATTTGTCGATGAAATATTACTGTCGCCTGACGGAAGTCAAAATATATTTATTTTTATTGATGAAATTGATAGTTTATTAAGTTTAAGTTTTTCGGTTAATGACTTTTTTGCTTGGATTCGTCATTGTTATAACCAAAGAGCGTATGATGCCAAATATCAACGCTTAGGATTTGCACTTTTTGGCGTAGCTAGTCCCGGCGATTTAATTACTGACAAACGCCGGACACCTTTTAATATTGGTAAAGCGATTGAATTAGCAGGTTTCCAATTAGATGAAGCTACACCCTTACTTAAAGGATTAGAAGGTGTAGTTAGTCAATCAGAAATAGTTTTACAAAAGATTTTAGAATGGACGAGTGGACAACCTTTTTTAACCCAAAAACTCTGTCAGTTAGTTGTGCAAATTGCTTGGGAGACACCCAACGGCAAAATTGATTTACCTCAAGGTACAGAAAGTTATTGGGTAGAACAACTGGTAAAAAAGCAGATTATTCAACATTGGGAATCGAAAGACGAACCAGAACATTTTCGCACAATTCGCGATCGCCTGTTATTTGATGAACAAAAAGCTGGACGCTTGTTAGGGCTGTATCAACAAGTGTTACAAGCGGAAGCAGAAACTCAAACACCTGTGACCTTGAATGATAGCCGAGAACAAACAGAATTATTGCTATCGGGTTTAGCCACAAGACACGAAGGCTATCTCAAAATTAAAAACCCAATTTATCGCCATGTCTTCAATCAAGAATGGGTGACAAGACAATTAGATAATCTCCGTCCTTACTCGCAAATTTTTAATGCTTGGGTATTATCAAATTATCAAGATGAGTCACGCTTGTTGCGGGGACAGGCGCTCAAAGATGCTCAAAATTGGGCGCAAGGCAAAAGTTTGAGTAATTTAGATTATCAATTTTTTGTGGCTAGTCAAGAATTTGAACGGCGGGAAGTGCAAACTGCCCTAGAAGCCGCACGAGTGAAAGAAGTAGAAACACAGCTAACACAAGAGAAAAAAACGGCTTTATTGCAGAGATATTTGCTAATTGCCGTATGTATTGGTTTGTTCGTCTCTAGTAGCTTGGGTATAGGCAGTTTTATATTGTATCGCCAAGCCAAAACAAGTGAAACTCAAGCCAAGAATAGTGAAATGCGGGCGCTGATATCTTCTTCAGAAGGAATGTTTGCCTCAAATCGTCGCTTAGATGCACTTGTAGAAGCAATCAAAGCTAAACAAAAACTCCGCAAACTCAGTCCAGTCAACTCCAAAATAGCTCAAAAAGTTGATGCTGTATTACGGCAAGCAGTTTATGGTGCAGACGAATACAATCGTTTTTGGGGTCACACAGCAGCTGTTTTAGCCGTTGATGTCAGTCCTGACAGTTCGTTAATTGCCTCAGCCAGTGTAGATAAAACAATCAAACTCTGGCGACGTGATGGTACAGCAGTCGCTACTCTCACAGGTCACACAGCCACAGTTAGAGCCGTAAAATTTAGTCCTGATGGTCAGATGTTAGCTTCAGCGAGTGAAGATGGCACTGTCAAATTGTGGACAAAAGAAGGCACGTTATTAAAAACCCTCAAAGGTCATAATGCTTCAATTTGGGGAGTCGCCTTTAGTCCCGATGGCCAGACTATTGCTTCTGCCAGTTATGACAGAACTGTGAAACTTTGGCAACGAGACGGCACATTGCTCAAAACTTTTGCTGGTGAGAGAGTGGGGTTTTGGGGAGTCGCTTTTAGTCCAGATAATCAAATTTTGGCAGCCACAAGCATCGACGGAGTTATTCAACTCTGGAGACGAGAAGGTTCAGACTGGCAAAATGCCAAGCTTGTGCAGACTCTCAAAGGTCATAACGCTTGGGTAATTGCTATAGCTTTCAGTCCTGATAGTCAAATTATTGCTTCCGCCAGTGAAGATAAAACCGTCAAACTTTGGCGACGCGACCCCAAAAATAACAGCTATCGCTTAGATAAAACCTTGCAAGGTCATAGTGCAGGAATTTGGGGAGTAGCTTTTAGTCCTGATGGCCAAACTATTGCTTCCGCCAGCCTCGACAAAACAATTAAACTTTGGAACATTGATGGTACAGAATTAAATACTCTTAGAGGACACACTGCCTCAGTTTGGGGCGTAACTTTTAGCCCTGATGGTAACTTTATTGCCTCAGCGGGTGCAGAAAACGTTGTGCGACTGTGGCAAAGTGAAAACTCATTTCAAAAATCTATAGTTGCCCATAAATCCGGAATTTGGTCATTAGATATTACCTCTGACAGTTCCATTGTTGGGACAACTGGTCACGAAAACATGGCTAAACTTTGGAGTCGTCAAGGTAAATTGCTAAAAACTTTTACTGAACCTGGGGGAGCAATTTTTGAAGTTTCTTTCAGTCGTGGTGGTAAGTTAATTGCCCTTCGCACTTATGGCGATAAGATTAAACTCCAGCAGCGAGACGGGAAATTAGTTGCTACTTACAAAGATCCCCTGGGTAAACTCTTAGCCGCTGTATTGAGTCCTGACGGTCAAGCGATCGCTATGTCAAATGTTGATAAAATTGTCCAAATATGGCAACGCAATCAGCCTAAACCGCAAATTCTGCCAGGACATCAAGTCGAAGTTTGGCAAGTTACCTTTAGTCCTGACGGCAAAATGATCGCATCTGTTAGCGGTGATAGCACAGCTAAATTGTGGACTGTGGATGGTAAATTACTCACAACTTTAGTAGGACACACAGCAACAGTCTGGAGAGCAGCATTTAGTCCTGACAGTAAAATGGTGGCTACTGGTAGTGGGGATAATACTGTTAAATTATGGACAATTGACGGCAAATTACTGCAAACTTTCAAAGGTCACACAGCAGCAATTTGGGGAGTAGCATTTACTCCTGATGGCAAAATACTGGCTTCTGGGAGTGTGGATGCAACTATTAAACTTTGGAAGTTAGACGGTACAGAAATCACCACCTTGAGTGGACATACCGCAGCCATTCGCAAAATTGCCATTAGCCGCGATGGAACTTTTTTGGCTTCTGGTGGTGATGATAACAACCTAATTTTATGGAATTTGTCACGCATTCTCAATCTCAATCCACTTAATTATGGTTGTTCTCTTGTACAAGATTATTTGAAAACTAACACAACATTAGAAGAGAGCGATCGCTCTTTGTGTCCATAGAAAATGTTCAGTACTGAAAAACTAAAAAAAGCTCCTTCATTTACTTGTTGGAAGGAGCTATGATGAGCCTTTATTGAAAATTTTTAGATAACTGCATCAACGCTTAACTGTTTTCTGCGTGGAGAGCATTTAAAGCAAGTTCCGCTGGATGAGCTACACCGTTATCTGCGAGATTCACTTTTTCTAATCTGCGGAGTACAATCATTCCACGAGAACGATTGGAAGAGGAATCTTTATCTACACAAGCCGCATACATCCGTTGAATTGGACATTTCCAAAAGCGGGTATATCGTTTGGGATTGGTATCTGCAATAGTGACTTCTTGAGTTTTTGGATCATAATCTGCTAACAAGGAGAAATGACCACCTTCTAAACTAGGATTTTCATGAGCAATCCGAGTATTGAAGTTAACAATATGGACATCATTTTCATTACAAACGGCCGCTTCTACTTCGCGGGTGAATGCTTCGAGGGTGATACTCGGTTTATCAAAATGATCCATCTGAATAGACAGAGGTAATTTCTTTCTTTCTATGTAAATTTTACAAGTATCGTAAGTTTCTGCTAAAGTCATGCCATCATCTAAAACCGATGCGATTGGCAGTTGAGTAACATAAAAAATTTCATCAACGGTTGTGAGATATCCTAATGCAGTGAAAGCATAGGCGATCGCAGTCACATTACAACAGTAAATAGGTTGTTGAAACTGATGTAGTTGAATGATTTCTAAATCGCGTTTAGAAATTTGACCGATGTTATCAATATCCATTTATTTTTACTGTATTAAGTATCCCTGAATTTGACAGGGTTTTTCATATTGATAAATTTTCTAAGGATTTTGGCGAATAGACAAGGACAGTTAAGACATTTAAGCAAATAAATAGGGACAGTTAAGACATTTAAGCAAAATCAAGTATTTATTTTGTATAATAAAAAACCTATAAATCAAGTTAATTCCTCTGTGAAGACATTCATTGACTCACATTGTGAATGTATTGGCTTACATGATGAATGTATTAGTTTACATTGTGAATGTATTGGCTCACATGATGAATGTATCGGTTTACATTGTGAATGTATCGGCTTACATTGTGAATGTATCGGCTTACATTGCGAATGTATCGCTTAAAACAAGCAACGGAACAATACAGGCTGATCTTAACCGGATTGAGATTGGGTCTTACTCACAAACCTGTCGTCAGAGAGAAGTTAAGATTTTTTAGGAATGATAGGAATATTCTGGTATGTTAGCGATCGCTGCTTAAGATTAGACTTTTATGAATCGTTCCGCCTGCCTCATCTTTAATCCAGTTGCGGGTCAAGGCAACCCAGAACAAGAACTGCTAGAGATTCGTTCATTATTAGAACCCACTATTGACTTAGATATTCATTTCACCACAGAAGAAATCGATGCTGATCAACTGGCTGAAGCCGCAGTGCAGCGAGGAGTTGATGAGATTATCGCTTCTGGGGGTGATGGAACACTCTCCGCAGCAGCAACGGCTGTGATTAATACTAATATTCCCTTTGGGATTATTTCGCGGGGGACAGCCAACGCTTTTGCTACAGCTTTGGGAATTCCTGACACAATTGAAGCAGCTTGTCAAACAATTTTACAAGGAGTAACTCGTGATATCGATGTAGCTTATTGCAACGATCGCCCATTAATTTTACTAGCAGGTATTGGCTTTGAAGCGGAAACTGTGGAAAAAGCCAACCGCGAAGCCAAAAATCGCTTTGGCATTATCGCTTATATTTTAGCTGGTATTCAACAGCTACGAGAATTACAGAGTTTTGATGTCGAAATTGAGACAGACGAAAAAATCATTAAAACCACAGCTGCCGCCGTCACCGTAGCCAATGCAGCACCACCAACATCAGTTTTAGCGCAAGGGCCAGCGGGAATTATTTATAATGATGGCTTGTTGGATGTAACAATTGTTGCTCCTGTAAATAAAGCAGGGGCGATCGCCGCAACCTATCATTTATTTCAAAGTGCTTCGGCGGGTAATGCGGCTGAACGGGATGATATTGGTTATCTCCGCGCCAAACATTTTAAAATCACTACTGACCCAGTACAAAAAGTTGTCGTAGATGGCGAACTAGTAGGGACAACGCCAATAGAAGTTAAATGTGTTCCCGCCGGGTTAAAAGTGTTTGTCCCAACAGTAGAAGAAGCTGAACTCGCTGAAAAACTCGAAGGACTGCCAAATTTAGTAATTGAGTTGAAACATCCCCCAGAAGGAGAAGCAGAAACAGTAGAGTTAAAGGAGTAAAATGTTTTGAAGCTTGTTTCCGATCCAGCGATCGCCAAAAAAATTCAGAAGATGAACCAGCGCGTCCGCTGGCAAGATCCTTTAATTAAACAGCGGGGTATTGACCAAACTCAGCTTGTACTAAAAGATGGTCAAGCTGATACTCCTGAATTTTCGTTTTTGGTAGTGGGAGATAGCGGTTCTGGTAGACATGGCGGACAAAATCCCCAAAGGCGAGTAGCCGAACTGGCGTTACCTCATCTAGATGACTGCCGTTTTATGCTACATACAGGCGATGTCATTTATTTAGTTGGGTCGAGTGAATATTATCAGCAAAACTTCATTCAACCTTATAAAGAATATCTTGTTGGTGGTGAACATCCCAAAAAGATTGCTTACGACAATATGACTTTCCGTGTACCGATTCTCCCTGTACCGGGAAATCATGATTACTATAATTTGCCAGTTGTTTTTAACTTGCTATCAATTACAACATTACCAATTCGGCGGTTATTGCGATCGCGCCTGGATATGGATGTTGGTTTACATGGTTCAGCAACAGGTGATGCTTATGCTAAAGCATTTCTTGATTACCTCAAGGCATTTAAATTTCCTGGCGATTTAGACCGACACTTAGACACACACTACACAGCCAAAACAGACACAGGCCGTTGTTTAGCTTATCAACCAGGACAGTTTACGCGGTTGCCCAATCGTTATTACACTTTTCGTTATGGTGACATTGACTTCTTTGCTTTAGATTCCAATACATTCAACAATCCACCACCAATACCAGAAACCGCCGCAGGCGACGCAGAACGCATCACTTTAGAACAACGCCGCCAAGACTTTGAACAAGAGAAACAGCAAATCTTAGACAAATCCAGCCAGTTAAATCCTGATAACCCTAACGAAGCCGAATATTTAGATGATTTATACGTCAAACTGTCGCAAATTGAAGAACTAATTGTTGATATTGACAAACAATTAGCACCGCAACAAACAGCCGACACCGATATAGAACAGTTGGAATGGTTGAAAAACAAATTAATTGCATCTTGGCATAACTCCCAAGTGCGCGGACGAGTCGTTTATTTCCATCATCCTCCCTACGTCACCGAAGCAACCAAATGGGAACAAGGACAAACATTAGCAATTCGGACTCGCTTGCGTGAAGTATTTAACGCAGTAGCAGAAACAGTTGGTGATTTGCCTCAAAATCGTCCTGTAGTGGATTTAGTCTTAAACGGCCATGCTCATTGTTTAGAATATCTGCAAACATATAACACTGGACACGCAGATTCTTCAATGAACTGGATTGTGTGCGGTGGAAGTGGGTTTAGTTTGCGCCGACAAAGAACTGAAGGCGCTGATTTAGTTGAGGAAAATAAATTAATTGCGCGATCGCATTTATTTGTAGGTCGCAACGGTCATGGTTCTACAAAACGCCGTCCTTACTCATGTTTGCGAATTGATGTCACAGGCAAAAAACATCCTCGATTTATTGTCCGCCCGTTAGTTGCCGAATGGTATCAAAGAGAATGGCATAATTATCAAATAGAGCCTTTTATGATTTGATAATTAATTAACCGTAGATCGACTTAGATATAAAACTGCGGCGTTGTATGAATGTCTCACGCAGAGACGCGGAGGCGCGGAGAGGATAAAGAGTTTTACATTTAATTCATTCAGTGACTTTCTTCTCTTTCTTAGCGCACTTTGCGTCCTTTGTGGTTCGTTTAAAAAATTCCTCTAAACTACGACTTTCGGAAACCTACTTTACCCCCTAAGAAAGTGTCAACTAAAGAATTTAGTAACTAGCGTAGAAAGTAAGCCAGTTGCTTTTTGAGTAACTGGAATTCAACGAGCATGAGTGAGAAAATACTATGCTTCAAATTTTCGAGAATTCTTTAGGGTTACATTGGCTGGGTAATGGATTAGTAGCCATAACTAGAGTTCAAGAACTACTAACTCCCGAACAAGCATCATTAGTTTTTTCTGGGCCTAAATTTTTAGTTTCATTAGTGGCTGGTGTCTTAATGGCATTTGCCTTTCAACTATTACTAACTAACTTTGCAATCGCTTTCAAAATTTCTGCCACAGGAGATGATTCATCTTCTAGTGATGATGACGAAAGTTTAGGTACTACAATTCGTAAAGTAGAAAATAAAGTTGGATTTTGGGCATTAATTAGCGTTACTATTGCATTATTTATTGCTTGCTTTTTAGCAGTAAAACTCAGCTTAATTGAGAGTGCATTTTTAGGCGCAATTATTGGTGTAGTTATCTGGTCAGCTTACTTTTCAATCATAGTTTGGTTTGGTTCCTCAACTGTTGGTTCCTTAGTCGGTTCAGTTGCGAATACTGCTAATGCTGGTTTGCAAGCATTAATGGGAACTGCAACTAGCGCGTTGGGTGCAAACCTAGCACAAAAGCAGATGGTTTCTACAGCGGAAGATATTACAGCCGCAGTCCGCAGAGAATTAACATCTGGTTTTGATGTTGACAGTATTCAAAATACGCTGCAAACTTCATTAAGTAATCTGCCAAAACCGCAACTAGATTTTAAAGATATCCGTAGCCAATTTGATAAAATATTCAGCGATATAGATTGGAAGTCTATCCCTGAGAGTGATTTGGCGCAAAATTTCAATCGTCAAACCTTTGTTGATTTAATTAGCGATCGCACAAATTTCTCTAAAGCGGATATCAATAAAATTGCTGACCAATTAGAAGCAGCTTGGAAACAAACTGTTAATCGACGCAATCCTGCACAGCAAGTAATTGACTTACTCACATCAGCAAGTCCCGAAGAATTGCAATCAGATAAATTAGGCGATCGCTTGCAAGAATTGGTAACTGTTGGCGGTAACGGTAATGGTAGCAATGGCGGTATCAAGCAAGCCATCCAATCGGGATTAACTGCTGCTTTACCAATAGTTTTAGAAAAAGTAAATACTTCCAATCTAGATGTGAACAAAATCACCAATCAGTTGCAAAAACTCAAAGATAAAGTTCAAGATTTAGATATTGAGGATATTACTCACCAATTGCAAGAAACGATTGAAAAAACTACTAAAGGCAAAGGTGATTCATCAAACTCTCATTATCGCCAAGATATAGAAGCTTACATTCAAAATTCTTTACCTTGGCACTTTAACCGCATCACCATTAAAGATGAATTCCGCGATGTCATCTATGACCCGCAAGCAGATGCGTCCACTATGCGCCGTGAATTAGAAAGATTAAATCAAGAAGAGTTTACTAATTTGCTAATTCGCCGCAGTGATATTAGCGAAGTCAGAGTAAAAGAAATTGCTCAACAGATGGAAGAAATTCGCCAAGAAGTTTTAGAAACTTTGCAACAGGCGGAAGCAAAAGATAAAGGTCAAGATTTACGGAACCGTATTGAAAATTATTTGCGTTCGACTGGTAAAGAAGAACTGAATAATGAAGCTGTTGAGCGAGATTTTACTAATTTACTCACAGAATTGAAGACTGATGTTGAAGATTTAAATGAACGCTTACAGGGATTTGACCGCAATGTATTGCAACAAGTCCTATTGCAGCGTCAAGACTTCAGTGAAGAGGAAGCGAATAATCTCTTAAATCAGCTAGAAAATATCCGGGGTTCTGTCTTAAACCAATTAGAAGAACAAGGGAGAAGCAAAACAGAAGAACTACGGCAAAAAGTAGAAGACTATCTCCGCAATACTAATAAGGAAGAACTCAATCCTGAAGGTATTCGCCGTGATTTCAGCACTTTAGTGCAAGACCCCCAAGCGGGATTTAACTTGTTAGGTAAGCGTCTATCACAGTTTGACAGGGATACTTTAGTTAAACTGCTAACTCAGCGTCAAGATTTAAATGAAGATGAAGTGAATCAAATTCTTGATCAGCTTGAAGCCGTGAGAGATAATATCTTGCAAACGCCGCAAGCTGTAGCCGACAAAGCTAAAGAACAGTACGCACAAACCACAACTAAAATTGCTGAATATCTCCGCAACACCAACTTAGAAGAACTCAACCCCGAAGGTATCCGCCAAGATTTGGAAAAATTGCTGGTTGACCCGAAAGAAGGAGTATCTGCAATCCGCGATCGCTTGTCGCAAGTTGACCGAGAAACTTTAGTTAAACTCGTGACTCAACGCGGTGATTTAAGCGAAGAACAAGTTCAAAAAATCATCGACCAAGCGCAAGATGCAATTCAAGATATTATCAAAGCACCGCGCCGCTTGGCAAAACGTACGGTTCAGCGAGTTGTCGATTTTGAAGCAAATCTCGAAGATTACCTGCGTAACGCCAATAAAGAAGAACTCAACCCCGACAGTATCAAGCGTGATTTACAATTGCTGTTGCGCGATCCTCGCGCCGGAATTGGTCAATTAAGCGATCGCTTTTCTCAAGTTGACCGTTCCACAATTGTGGCGTTATTATCCCAACGTGAGGATATTTCGGAAGAGGAAGTTAACCGCATTGCCGATCAGATAGTATCTGCGCGTGATTCGATAGTCAAACAATACCAGCAGATTCAGCAAGGAATTAAATCAGCCACAGATCAGGTAACAGGGAGAATTCGCAATTACCTTAACTCCTTGAATCGTCCTGAACTTAATTATGAAGACATCAAACATGATTTTGCTAAATTGTTTGATGACCCCCAAGCCGGATTTGAAGCCTTGCGCGATCGCCTGAGTCATTTTGATCGTGATACTTTAGTCGCGTTGATCAGTTCACGGGAAGATATTTCCCAAGAAGATGCTAACCGCATTATCAACCAAATCGAAGCCGCCCGCGATAGCGTCCTGCAACGCGCCGAACGCATTCAGCAAATCACCAAGGAACGTTTACACAGCATTAAACACCAAGCGAAAAAACAAGCCGAAGAAACCAAGAAAACCGTTGCTAACGCCGCTTGGTGGCTATTTGGGACAGCACTCACCTCTCTTGTCGCCAGTGCGATCGCTGGTGCGATCGCTGTAACAGGTGTAACTATCTCTGCTATTGGCTAGTTTCCATTAGCTCTAAAATTAATGCTTTTAACAACAAGCTGATAGCCATTACCCAACAGTTACCAAAATTACGTCTGGGTGATGGCTTTTTCAATTGCCGCTATTACTGATGAGCAGGAAAAATAAAGTAAAAATTTTACTATATACTCTGTATAGTTACTTAGTTATTGAATTTTAGTTTGATATTGAGGAATTTAAAAATGTCTACCGAAGCGCATATAGTTGCTGACATTCAAGAAAATGAATTTAATACGCTTTTAACTCAAGAAAAAATTCTAGTTGTTGATTTTACTGCTACTTGGTGCGGCCCATGTCGCCTCATCAGTCCGTTGATGGAACAACTTGCAGAGGAATATCAAGGACGCGCCAAGGTCGTTAAAGTAGACGTAGATAACAACAAACCACTATTTAAACAATATGGTCTCCGCAGCATTCCCGCTGTTTTAATCTTCAAAGATGGTGATTTAGTCGAAAAAATTGTTGGGGTTTCACCTTACGAAGAGTTCAGCGGCGCTGTGGAAAAGCTTCTTTAACTATGGTGAGCTTAAGGGGTTGTGAGAGAAGTCTAACTCTGTCAAGTTGGAGAGTTGACAGAGTTCTGGTGGCAGAGTGCTGAGTTGATGATTAGAGAGATCTAACTCTGTTAGCTTGTCCTTGGCAGCTTGTTCAATAATTTGCAACAGTTCTGTCACCTGCAAACCCCACTTCCACTCTGTAGCTATATTTACCAGAATAGTGTAACAGTGTGGAAGTGGGGAGTAGGGAGTGGAGAGTAGGGAATGGTGTAGTTAAAGTCATTTAGATTAGAATCTCAACGAGTATTCAAGGCTTGCTCACCAAGTTCAAATACTGGTTAATGAGAATAAAAGACTCATCGGCGAGTATCAAAGGTTCGACTGTGAGTATTAAAGACTCGCTCACGAGTATCAAACACTCGTTCACGAATAGTAAAGACTCATCCGCGAATATCAAACACTCACTCATGAGTATCAAAGACTCTTACGCGAGTATTAAACACTCGTTCATGAGTATCAAAGACTCATTTACGAATATCAAATACTCACGAGCGAATATCAAACACTCACTTATGAGTATTAAACATTCTTCCGCATTTGCTTATTCTGCTTGTAAAAAAACATTCTTCTGAACTTTAAGCACATTAGCTTACCCAGCTTGCTCACGCATCTTCTGGCATAATTACAGAAATCAATTGATTACGATTCTTGCGATAAATTCTAAAATCGCTATCAAATGTGAGCAATTCACTTTTAGGATAAAGTTGTGTCATCCTCACCAAACAAGCATCTGCTAACGACATTGGCACAGATTGATATTGCCGTAGTAATTCTTTAATCTCTGCTGCTGACTCACTTAAATGTATGGGAATTAAAATGTTTCCGGTACTTAGTAAAGACATCACCGCTTCTTGACCACCGTAGATATTTCGCAACAAAAAACAAGTCTCAACAATTACAGCTTCACAAGTAAGTAATGGTTGCCCAATTGTCGCTAAGGTATTGATTACCCAGTCATGAAGATGCTCTCTGCGATTAATAAAAGCTACTAATGGCCCAGTATCGATGATGACTTGGTGCTTCATTCACTCCCTAAACCTTCAAGATATTGTTTGTTTGTAGCTAAATCACCAGGGCCACCGTCAACACAACCAGCAAGTTGTTGAGCAGCACTCAAAAATGAAATAGGTTCCTGATGTTCTTGGTTTGTATTTTGTCCTGCTATCTTATTTTGCAGAAACTCAATAAAATCCAAAACCTCTTGTTGCTGTTGTGGCGGGAGCGATCGCATTTTTTCAGTAGCAGTTTGTATAATGCTCAAGGCAACCTCCAGAAGTTATCCATCTTTTTTGAAAATGAAGGAGAAAAGCCAGCACAACTGTGTGGTTGTGCTTAAGCTTAATCTGTATTCTCAATTAACTTGAAACCCCAAGGTCTTAAAGCGGCGATCGCAATTTCCAGATCTACCCCTTCATAAGCCTCCCATTCATAAGGATGATCTTTTGGGTGTCCATCACCGACATTACCTGCAACTTTGACTACCGGAAAATTCGCCACGCGATCGCGTTCTAGGCGTTTTGGGACTACAAGCCGAATTTTATGGCCGATAAACTTCGTTGTACTTGCATTCGCTACAGATTCCCGGATTAAACAGATATCACCAGCCTTTCCCCAAGTAGTTTCATAGATGTAGAGAAAAGATATATAAGTGGCTGGTTTGATGGGTCTTTTTATAACTGACATTATCTGTAATCCTTACAAGATGCGTGAAAAATCATACAACTGCTGTCTATACAATAGCTACAGCCATTTTAATTTTAAAACTCTAATCAAAATAACGTTTATAGCGTTTTGCTAACAACCGTGGAGAAATACTAAATAACAATATCCTTAATTTCGTTGGTCAGCCGATGCTCTGCACCTTTTGTACGTAAATCAAGATTATAAGCGATCGCCCATTCTCCCCCACAATTATGGAAAATAATAAATTAAGTCGAGCATCACAATACTCACTACATTTCCTCATTTCTTCTAGGAAAATATGACTCATCCTTTCCTTGAACGCCTGCGTAGTCCTGATAGCCCAGTTCTTGTTTTTGACGGGGCGATGGGGACTAACTTGCAAACCCAAAACCTCACCGCTGAAGATTTCGGCGGCGCACAATATGAAGGTTGTAACGAATATTTAGTTCATTCAAAACCCGAAGCCGTTGCTAAAGTGCATCGTGACTTTCTCGCTGCTGGTGCTGATGTCATTGAAACCGACAGTTTTGGCAGTACCTCAATTGTATTGGCAGAATATGACTTAGCAGACCAAGCCTATTACCTCAGCAAAAAAGCCGCTGAACTTGCCAAAAGCGTCGCCGCTGAATTTTCCACACCAGAAAAACCTCGGTTTGTTGCGGGTTCCATCGGCCCAACAACCAAACTCCCCACCTTGGGACATATTGACTTTGACACAATGAAAGCGTCTTTTGCTGAACAAGCCGAAGCCCTAATTGATGGTGGTGTGGATTTATTATTGGTTGAAACTTGCCAAGATGTGCTGCAAATCAAAGCCGCACTGAATGGGATAGAAGAAGCTTTTGTCAAGAAAGGCGATCGCCTACCTGTGATGGTATCCGTGACAATGGAAAGCATGGGGACAATGTTGGTAGGTACAGAAATCAGCGCTGTCGTGACAATTTTGGAACCTTACAACATTGATATTCTCGGTTTGAACTGTGCCACAGGGCCAGACTTGATGAAACCACACATCAAGTATTTGGCAGAACATTCGCCGTTTGTGGTTTCTTGTATTCCTAATGCGGGTTTACCAGAGAACGTTGGCGGCCAAGCACACTACCGCTTGACACCGCTAGAATTACGGATGTCATTAATGCACTTTGTTGAAGATTTGGGTGTCCAAGTGATTGGGGGTTGCTGTGGGACACGTCCAGAACACATTCAACAATTGGCAGAAATCGCCAAAGAGTTAAAGCCAAAAGTGCGACAGCCAAGTCTGGAACCTGCGGCGGCATCAATATATACTACTCAGCCTTACACTCAAGACAATTCTTTCTTAATTGTCGGAGAACGTCTCAACGCCAGCGGTTCTAAAAAGTGCCGCGATTTACTCAACGCCGAAGACTGGGACGGATTGGTATCTATGGCGAGGGCGCAAGTCAAAGAAGGCGCACACATCCTAGATGTCAACGTCGATTATGTCGGGCGTGACGGTGTGCGAGATATGCACGAACTTGTTTCGCGCATTGTGAATAATGTTACCCTACCCTTAATGCTCGACTCCACCGAATGGGAAAAAATGGAGGCTGGGTTAAAAGTTGCGGGTGGTAAATGTTTGTTGAATTCCACCAACTACGAAGATGGCGAACCGCGCTTTTTAAAAGTGCTGGAGTTAGCGAAACAATACGGTGCGGGTGTAGTCATTGGCACTATCGATGAAGAAGGTATGGCGCGGACAGCCGAGAGAAAATTTGCGATCGCCCAACGTGCCTATCGTCAAGCTGTAGAATACGGCATTCCTCCCACAGAAATATTCTTTGATACCTTAGCCCTACCAATTTCTACGGGGATTGAAGAAGACCGAGAAAATGGCAAAGCCACCATTGCAGCCATTCGCCGCATTCGCCAAGAATTACCAGGATGCCATGTAATTTTGGGTGTCTCAAATATTTCCTTCGGACTTTCCCCCGCCGCGCGTATTGTCCTCAACTCAGTGTTTCTCCACGAAGCGATGGCTGCGGGAATGGATGCAGCAATTGTCAGCGCCAGCAAAATCTTACCACTGTCTAAAATAGACCCCCGTCATCAAGAAATTTGCCACCAACTAATTTATGATGAACGGAAATTTACGGGTGATGTCTGCGTTTACGATCCTCTAGGAGAGCTTACCACAGTCTTTGCTGGGGTCAGTGCCAAACGTGACAAAGGCGTTGACGAAAATCTCCCCATTGAAGAAATTCTCAAACGCCACATCATCGACGGTGAACGCATCGGTTTAGAAAAGCACCTGACAAAAGCCTTAGAAGCATACAAACCCCTGGATATTATCAACACTTTCTTGCTAGATGGCATGAAAGTAGTCGGTGAATTGTTTGGTTCAGGACAAATGCAGTTACCCTTTGTTTTGCAGTCGGCGGAAACCATGAAAACGGCGGTGGCTTACTTAGAACCGTTCATGGAGAAATCCGAAGCGGGTAATAATGCTAAAGGAACCGTAATTATTGCCACAGTTAAGGGTGATGTCCACGACATTGGTAAAAACCTAGTGGATATTATCTTATCTAACAACGGCTACAAGGTAATTAACCTCGGAATTAAACAGCCAGTAGAAAACATCATTGACTCTTACAATCAACACAAAGCTGATTGTATTGCCATGAGTGGTTTGCTGGTGAAGTCCACAGCCTTTATGAAAGAAAACTTGGAAGTATTCAACGAAAAAGGAATTACTGTCCCGGTAATTTTAGGCGGTGCAGCGTTAACACCTAAGTTTGTTCATGATGATTGCCAAAAAGCCTACAAAGGTAAAGTGATTTATGGCAAAGATGCATTCTCTGACTTGCATTTCATGGATAAATTAATGCCAGCCAAGGCTGCAAATAATTGGGATGACTTGCAAGGATTTTTGGATGAAGTCATTGATGAACTAGAAACTACTCAGCACTCAGCACTCAACTCTCAGCACTCAACTCTCAGCACTCAGCACGGGCTAAACGCCCCGCTACCACTAACAGCACTCAGCACTGAAGTAGACACCCGCCGTTCCGAAGCCGTCTCGGTAGATATTGAACGTCCCACGCCGCCATTTTGGGGAACCAAGTTATTACAACCTGCTGATATTCCTTGGGAGGAAATATTCTGGCATTTAGATTTACAGGCTTTGGTTGCGGGACAATGGCAATACCGTAAACCCAAAGAACAATCCAAAGAAGAGTATCAGGCTTTCTTGAATGAGAAAGTTTACCCAATTTTAGAAACTTGGAAACAGCGAATTATTGAGGAAAATTTGTTACATCCTCAAGTAATTTACGGTTATTTTCCTTGTCAGGCTGAGGGGAATACATTGTATGTGTATGAAACGAACCACTCAGATGCACAGGTAAAAACAAGCTTTGAATTTCCCAGACAGAAGTCTTTAAGAAGGCTGTGCATTGCAGATTTCTTTGCACCGAAGGAATCAGGGATAATTGATGTCTTCCCGATGCAGGCGGTAACTGTGGGGGATGTGGCTACAGAATTTGCTCAAAAGCTGTTTGCAGATAATCAATACACAGATTATTTGTATTTCCACGGTTTAGCGGTACAAGTAGCCGAGGCGCTGGCTGAGTGGACACACGCCAGAATTCGCCGCGAGTTAGGTTTTGTTGCTGAGGAACCTGATAATATTCGGGATGTTTTAGCGCAACGCTATCGCGGCTCACGCTATAGTTTTGGTTATCCAGCTTGCCCGAATATTCAAGATCAGTACAAGCAGTTGGATTTGTTGGAGACTGGCAGAATTAATCTATATATGGATGAAAGTGAACAGCTTTATCCCGAACAGTCTACAACGGCGATTATTGCTTACCACCCAGTAGCGAAGTACTTCAGCGCATAACGTAACTAAGGGTGTAGGGGTTGAGGTGTGTAAGGGTCTAGGGGGAAGAAAATATGCGTTTTCTACCATACTCCTTATACCTTTTATTCTCTAATTTTCTTTATTCCTTATACCCTTACGCTCCCACACCCTTACGCCCTTTTTCTCTTACGCCCCTTATTCTGATAGATAGAATCTAGTCTTGTAGTATTTAGTATGGCGTGCTAAAAGTGTGTAGTTGAATTCTAAATAAGAGGTCACAACTGTGTCTCTTGAATGTTTATACTGCACTAACAGTACCTCAAAATTCAACTGAATGCTCTGTAAGGAAACATGGTCAAAGCAATGTCTGAAAAGTTTGAAGAAAGATCATTCCCGGAAGAACCAGAAAAATTTTATCCCACACAACACCTAAAGGTCTATCAAACGAGTGATGCGGGACAGCTATTAATTTGTGAGTGTCGTCACTGCTTGACTCCATTATCTATTGACGTGGTTTTTCTCACACCACAAAATTCTAAACCTAAACCAAAAAATAAACCTGATACTCAGCAAGATGATGTGATGAAATGTCCAAATTGTGGACGAGTTCCCATCTTTTTAGAAGGCTGTGCTGTGCAGTCTATTGACCAACTACCTTCTTCACCGTGGAAATAGTTTTTTACCCAATCATGCAATTTGATTGAGTATCAGAAAGTGCTGAGTATAAATCCACGAACTACGACTGTTGTAGATGATGAAATTATGATTGGTATTCCTGTCAATTTGGCAGGTAATACAAAAATCATGATGAGATTACTGAGAAATATCAGGTGTTGCTATATACAAGATTACAAATATACTTGAAAACGTCATATTAATATTTATATGGGTCATAACAAAACCTAGTTTACTTGTAAACATACCTTGGTATCACAAAAATCAAGGTATTTATCCCACTTTTCGTATTGGCTAAAAATTTCTATGATTCCCCAGGAAACTGATGTAAAAGAAGCTAGTGCGTCATCAAAAATATGGCGTAGTTGGCGAGAAAATTTAACTTTAGTAGCGATCGCTTTATTATTGGCAGTGTTTATCAGAACTTTTGTGGCGGAACCTCGCTATATACCTTCTGATTCTATGGTGCCTACTTTATATGAAGGCGATCGCTTAGTGGTAGAAAAACTTTCTTACCATTTTCAAGCTCCCGCCACTGGGGATATTGTAGTTTTTCAAGCCCCCGCAGAATTGCAACGTCGCGGCTATCCCAAAGACCAAGCCTTTATTAAACGGGTAATTGGCACACCAGGAGAAATTCTCAAAGTTGCTGATGGCAAAGTTTATCTCAACAATCAACCGTTGCAAGAAGATTACATCGCCGAACCGCCAAATCAGCCATTCCCCGCCGTACAAGTCCCTGCTGATGAATTGTTTGTGATGGGAGACAACCGTAACGATAGCAATGACTCTCGTTATTGGGGATTTCTACCAAGACAAAATATTATCGGTCGCGCAGTGTTTCGCTTTTGGCCGCTTAACCGCATTGGATTTATTTAACAGTGAACAGTTATCAGTTAAATCTTTGGGTTTAAGTCCTTCATTATACACTCATGATTTCCGTTCACTGGTTTAACTACGGAAATTTCCCTTCCCGCACCTCTACAGCGTAATCCTGTACAGCTTGAGTGATGATCTCCCGCAGGTTGGTGTAAGTTTTGGCAAATGGTGGTTGCTTGGCGGAAAGACCGAGAATATCGGAAGTAACTAATACTTGGCCATCACAGTCAGCCCCCGCACCAATCCCAATTGTGGGAATGCTGAGTTTTTCGGTGATATTTCTTGCCAAATCTGCGGGGATATGCTCTAAGACAATAGCAAATACACCTGCTTGTTCTAAGGCGATCGCTTCATTTAAAATTCTTTCTGCTTGTGCTTCGGTTTTGCCTTGTTGGCGCAAACCCAGTTGATGAACTGATTGCGGTGTCAAACCCACATGACCCATCACGGGAATTCCCGCTTGGACTAAACGTGCAATTGTCTCAACCATCGCTGGGTAGCCACCTTCTAATTTAACGGCTTGCGCTCCAGTTTCCTTCAATATTCTGCCGGCTGAGTGCATGGCTTGGGCGACGCTTTCTTGATAAGTCAAAAATGGTAAATCAACCACAACTAAAGCGCGTTTTACACCACGACGCACAGCTTTAGCATGAAATAGCATTTCCTCTAGGGTGATGGGGAGTGTAGTTTCATACCCTAAAACTACAGCCATCGAGTCCCCAACTAAGATTAAGTCTACACCAGCCGCGTCGATAAGTTGGGCGATCGCATAATCCCAAGCTGTTAAAGCTGTGATCGCTCGTCCCTGTTGTTTCCATTGAATTAATTGCTGGGTAGTAACTGGCATAGAGGTTACAGGTTAAAGGTTACAGGGTATAGGTGATAAGTGACAGTTCCTTACTGTAACCTGTAACCTATCACCTGTTCCCTCATTTCACTGCGCGACTAAAAGCAAGATGAGGTTTTGCACCGTTCATTTTAGGCATTAACCAAGCTAAACCTTCACTAGTACCTATCCATAATTTATTACCGATATCAGGTACAAGGGCAAGAACTCGACTAGAAGGAAGTCCCGCAACTTGATCTAAAAGAGCGCCTGTATGTGGATTTAATCGCAACAAACCATTGTTCGTCCCGACCCAAACGCTACCATCTTGAGCAAAGTTTACTGCTGTGACATTTCTTCCCCGCAATGGAGTTACAGACCGTAGTACTTTATCTGTTTTTGGATCAATCACTAGTAAATTATTCGCCATTCCTGCCCAAATTAAGCCTTCGGGACTAATAGCTAAAGTTTGTACGGTCGTGCCAGGCAAACCGTCAATCCGCTTCATAATATAAGCATTGGTAGTATTTATCCTTACCAGCCCATCTAAAGTTCCCACCCACAATTGACCTTCCGCATCTAAAGTTAAAGTGTTGGCGCTGACTCCAGGCAAATTTTTCACAGTCGTCATAATTAAGCCTTGGTCGGGACTAATTAAGGCTAAACCGCTATCAGTTCCCACCCACAAATAGCCCCGCTTGTCAATTAACATCGATAACACGCGCTTGGAAGGTAAAAACAAATTTTGTGCCGTAATCTCATTAGTTCTGGGGTCAACTCGCATCAGTCCTTCATACGTTCCCACCCACAAACGCCCTACTTTATCTTGAGCTAAAGCACCAATAGCAATATTCGGCAAATTTACACGCGCCAATATCTTACCTGTCTTGGGGTCAATCCGTGATAGTCCCCGCCAAGAACCCACCCAAAGATTACCTTTAAAATCTTTCAGCAAGTTACTCACACGGTAATCTGTTTCTATCGACCTTTCTTCTATAATCCGTTCATCAGGTAAAGGTTTGACTTGTGGCGGTGGTGCAGAAGCTGGGTAATAAGGAACTAACTCAGATGGCTGAATATCTGGAGTTTTCGGTGATAGAGTCCCATTTGTTTGCGCCTTGGCTGGTTTTGTCATCAGGACAACGCCAATGTTTGGCAAAGTGATTAACCCCAGCAAAATCGCAGTCATCAAAAAACTAGTCTGCTTGCGAAACAATACCACGGTGACATTTCCTCAAAAGACAGTAAGTTTAGCCATTGCCTAAACTGGCTGGCGGTTAAACTCAGTGTTCCCTTTGTTGATATTGTTTAAATCGTCTTCAAGAATTTTTCCCAGAAATTACTGAGTAGGAGTCAATGGTCAATAGTCTTTTGTACTTTTCCCCTACTCTTCATCCTAGTGTTCACATTTCTATACAGTTCAAGATGACTTTTGTAACATACTCCCCATCCTAGTACAGGTCGGCGTAAGTAAACAGACCATCTGGAATTGCTAAAAGGCTTGTTTATCACTATTCTTTCTTTTTCCTTTTGACCTTTTACTTTTGCCTTGTTGTACTAGTGTTCACATTTCCATACAGTTAGACGAAACATTTGTAAATTAGTTGTAACAAAATGTTTAAATCTTTATGTAATAACAAATTTAAATATATAAGTTAAAAATTTTCAAAGAATAACTTATGCAATTTATTGATATATTGTGAGACAAGTTACAAATTACGTTGTGTGCAATATTGTCTTTCGCTCACTACTCGACTAAATCAACATCCAGCAAAATTCTCTCCTGGTCTGTTTTCTATAAATTGAGAACACAGCAGGAGTGCGGATGCGGAGATGTTAGCTAGAAAGCTCATTTCCTAGAATAACCGGATATCAAAGAGAATAATCTCATACTTTCTGCAAAGTAGAGAGTTTTTGGTGAGGCTGAGAAAGTTTAGCGAGTCAAGAGGAATAAATAAAAGAAATTTTTTCATCCAACAAGGGCGCAAGCGCTAGGACATGAACTCCTGGTTCTACATAACACTGGTGAAAAGTCAAGTGTTAATAAAAGTAAAACTGCTGCCCTTTAGCGAAGACGACCTCTAAAAAAATGTGCCTAATCTTCTCCTCTGTTGATGCGGGTAAGAAAAATGGTGAGAGGAAGTTGTACAAAACGTGATTTGATAAGTAAAAAGAGTGACATCTTGGAAGGATAGATATGTCTTACGCTCAAACGAAGACTCAGGCAAAATCTGGGTATAAAGCCGGGGTTCAAGATTACCGACTAACTTATTACACACCTGATTACACACCTAAAGATACAGATCTTCTGGCGGCGTTCCGTGTTACACCCCAGCCCGGAGTTCCCTTTGAGGAAGCAGCTGCGGCTGTAGCGGCTGAGTCTTCCACTGGTACATGGACAACCGTATGGACAGACTTGTTAACCGACCTAGATCGCTACAAAGGTCGTTGCTACGATATCGAACCAGTTCCTGGCGAAGACAACCAATTTATCGCTTACATTGCCTATCCTCTGGATCTCTTTGAAGAAGGCTCCATCACCAACGTTCTAACCTCAATTGTAGGTAACGTATTTGGTTTTAAAGCTCTGCGGGCATTGCGTTTGGAAGACCTTCGCTTTCCTGTTGCTTACATCAAGACCTTCCAAGGGCCTCCTCACGGTATCCAAGTTGAGCGTGACAAATTAAATAAATACGGTCGTCCTCTGTTGGGTTGTACAATCAAACCAAAATTGGGTCTGTCTGCTAAGAACTACGGACGTGCTGTATACGAATGTTTGCGCGGTGGTTTGGACTTCACCAAAGACGACGAAAACATCAACTCCGCACCATTCCAAAGATGGCGCGATCGCTTCTTGTTCGTGTCTGACGCTATCAGCAAAGCTCAAGCTGAAACAGGTGAAATCAAAGGTCACTACCTAAACGTCACCGCCCCTACTTGTGAAGAAATGCTGAAGCGGGCTGAGTACGCTAAAGAACTCAATCAGCCCATCATCATGCACGACTACCTAACCGCAGGTTTCACCGCTAACACCACCTTGGCTCGTTGGTGTCGTGACAACGGCGTTCTGCTACACATCCACCGCGCGATGCACGCAGTAATTGACCGTCAAAAGAACCACGGTATCCACTTCCGTGTATTGGCTAAAGCCCTACGTTTATCTGGTGGTGATCACATCCACACAGGTACTGTAGTAGGTAAATTGGAAGGCGAACGTGGTATCACAATGGGTTTCGTTGACCTATTGCGTGAAAACTACGTTGAGCAAGACAAGTCTCGCGGTATTTACTTTACCCAAGACTGGGCTTCTCTACCTGGTGTAATGGCAGTTGCTTCTGGTGGTATCCATATCTGGCATATGCCCGCCTTAGTAGAAATCTTTGGTGATGACTCCGTACTCCAATTCGGTGGTGGTACACTCGGACACCCCTGGGGTAACGCTCCTGGTGCAACCGCTAACCGTGTAGCTTTAGAAGCTTGCGTCCAAGCACGTAACGAAGGTCGCAACTTGGCTCGTGAAGGTAATGACATTATCCGCGAAGCTGCCAAATGGTCTCCTGAATTGGCTGTTGCTTGCGAACTGTGGAAAGAAATCAAATTCGAGTTTGAGGCTATGGATACCGTCTGATCATCAAGTAAAAGGTAAAAAGTTAAAAGGTAAAAGGTAAAAGAAAATCTTTTTACTTATTACTTTTTACTTTTAACTTAAATTTGGGCTGGGTCAAGCATGAATCTCAAGCAAATAGCTAAAGATACAGCCAAAACTCTCCAAAGCTACCTGACTTATCAGGCGCTAATGACTGTGTTGGCGCAGCTAGGCGAAACGAATCCACCGTTAGCACTATGGCTGCAAACCTTTTCTGCCGGCAAAGTTCAGGACGGAGAAGCTTATATTAAACAACTTTTCCGAGAAAAACCAGATTTAGCCTTGCGGATTATGACTGTCAGAGAACATATAGCTGAAGAGGTAGCCGATTTCTTGCCAGAAATGGTTCGTAGCGGGATTCAGCAAGGCAATATGGAACAACGCCGCCAGCATCTAGAACGCATGACGCAGTTGAGTTTATCAGACCCCAGTCCTGAATCAGAACAGCAGACAATTTCCGAACCTGACTGGGATCACTAATCCAGCTAGGCTAGTACAAGTAATTATTTCCAAATAGCAACCCATTATCACCAGCTATGCAAACCTTACCAAAAGAGCGTCGTTACGAAACCCTTTCTTACTTACCTCCCCTCACCGACGTTCAAATCGAAAAGCAAGTTCAATACATTTTGAGCCAAGGCTACATTCCAGGTGTTGAGTTTAACGAAGTCTCAGAACCCACCGAATTTTACTGGACAATGTGGAAGTTGCCTTTATTCGGCGCTAAAACCTCCCGTGAAGTATTGGCTGAGGTTCAATCCTGCCGTTCTCAATATCCCACACACTACATCCGTGTTGTAGGTTTTGACAACATCAAGCAATGTCAAGTTCTCAGCTTTATCGTTCACAAACCCAACAGATATTGAAAAAGTTACAGGTAAAAGGTGAAATTCCTCATACCTGTGGTTTTAATATTTAACAGAAGAGAGGTAAATAGTTTTACCTCTCTTTTTTTGCGGCATAAAATTTTGTTTATTATTGTAGTGCGATCGCCTCAGAAATACTGCATGATTGTAGAGTGCGATCGCCTATCAACTTAATCGAAATAACCCACATTAAAGATTTACTGATTTTCTGTGTCTTCTAGTTGAGTTAACCAAACTTCTAAATCCGCTACCGTGGCAAAATCCAACAACGCTTCTCCTAGAGGTTCCAATTGTTCAATAGACAATCTTTGAATTTTATCGGTTAAAGATATCTCGATTTCTCCAAAACGCCGATTTAACAGTCGCAGAATTAGTTGTTGTTCTCCTTGTTGTAGTCCTTGTTGTAACCCTTCCTGTCTAGCGCGTTCTCTGTCTTGTTGATACAGTGGTGCTAATCTCATTACTAACTCCCGATCATCTGTTTCTATATTCTGGTTGATTCGCAAGTTTTGTTGCAGGCTATAAAGCAATTCTAGCGTCACTCTTTTGAATGAGTGAGTTGTTGGGAGTGCGACTAATTCGTCAATCGCTTGCTGCTGCACTCTACCACGTCCTAGTATTCTCAGCCATAGTGTTTCGGGAATACATGGTAACTGATGAATTACCACGATCGCTGTGCGGAAATGTTTTGGTAAAAAGTAGATTCCTTTCCCCCAATCTAAGTTTAGTTGTCCACCAAATCCAGAAATTATACTTTTTGAGCAAGTGGGCGTTAGTATCCATAGTTGAGGAATTTCTGCGTCTGGTATTTTAGTTTTGCTGCGATTAACTTCTCGCTGTATGTCCCTTCTGACTTCTAATAATTTAGAGATACAATCGTGGATTTCTTCTATTGATGCAGGGTTACGGAAGGGTTCAAAGATGGCTGGTGTTGTCACCATTTTTCCTAATATTCCCAACGTGACTAAATTAGCTGTTTGTGTGGGAATTGGTGTAAATAATACGTCTATTTCTCGCACTTCGGCGGCGACTCGACTGGGTGCTTGGACTTGTCCATAAGGCTTTAGCAATTCTTCTAAATAGTCTTTAGAGAATTGATCATGGATAAATCTCGTCATTAAATTGGCTTGGGCAAAGATAATTGTGGTTATTTTATCAAAGCGATCGCACACACATAGCAATACTGATAAAGTTGCAAAAGAACAAGCATCTAGTGTCAGCTAGGAGGAAAGCGTTGTGAAAGCAGTCTTAATGACAGCAGCAGGTAGTCCTGAAGTATTGCAATTACAGGAAGTACTAGCCCCAAGTATTCCTTTAGATAATACGCAACTTTTAGTCCGCTTAGTAGCGGCTGGGATTAACCCGATTGATACTAAACTTCGCAGACGTGGTACCTTTTACCCTGATAAAATGCCGGCAATTTTAGGCTGTGATGGTGCAGGTATTGTTGAAGCTGTGGGTGCTGGTGTACAAAAGTTTCGTCCGGGAGACGCAGTATATTTTTGCTACGGTGGCTTAGGCGGACACCAAGGTAATTATGCGGAATATACTATTGTGGATGAACGATTTGTGGCGCGTAAACCCGCATCTGTGTCTTTTGCAGAAGCAGCCGCAGCACCGTTAGTATTAATTACTGCTTGGGAAGCTTTATACGAACGGGGAAGATTAGAACCAGGAGAAAAGGTGTTAATTCATGCGGGTGCTGGTGGTGTCGGCCATGTTGCAATTCAATTAGCTAAACTCAACAATGCTACTGTCGCCACTACGGTGAGTTCTCAGGAAAAAGCGAAGTTTGTCCAACAACTTGGCGCAGATTATCCAATTTTTTACAAACAAACAGATTTTGTCCAAGCAATCTTAGATTGGACTAATGGAGAAGGAGTAGATTTAGCTTTTGATACTGTTGGCGGCGAAACTTTTCAAAACACCTTTCCAGCGGTGCGGGTGTATGGTGATATTGTGACGATTCTAGAACCTGATGCGAATACTGTGTGGAAAATTGCGAGGAATCGGAATCTCCGTATTGGCTTGGAGTTAATGCTAACACCGATGCTATTAGGAATGGATGAAAGTCTGCAACATCATGCGGAAATTTTGGAACAGTGCGGGAGTTGGATGGAAGAAGGTAAGTTGAAAATCCAAGTTAATCATCAGTTTTCGTTAAAAGATGCAGCAAAAGCCCATGAATTAATTGAAACTGGTGCGATCGCAGGTAAAATTGTCCTGCTGATTAGTGATGAATGATTGACATTTGAGTAAATTATTTTTTCAACACCAAGGTACGCGGAGGTTTGCTGAGAATCTTATATTGGTGTTCCTCTGCGTTTTATTGTTGAGTTTTTTATTACCTTTGTCTGCTGTAGCTGCACAGACACAATTAGAACGTACACCCCTAACTCTGGAACTGTTACAAGAAAGATTAAGCAAACCCATACTCCGCGAAGGTAATTTAACTGTGGATTTGCGAGAGATGGTGATTGATTTGCGTCCAGAAAATGGTAGTTTTCGGGATGCTTTTTATCAGTTATTGCGGAAAGAATTACAAAAAGCTGGTGCGAAACCTTTAGGTTTAGACCTCAGCTATTCTGTGATTCAGGGGGATTTTATTGGGAGTGATTTGGGTTTACGCACACCTTTATATGCTCAAGCGATCGCACCAATTTTTACCGCTACAGAACAAGCACAATTAGAAAGTTTACGTCTAGTCTGTTTACAATCACTAGCGATGTCTAACGACAAGCCGCTTCACGTCTACGCTTTACCTAACTCTAAAGATTGTCGCTCACTTTTGGCAACTGATGCAAATTCTTCTGGTGAAATTAATGTTTTTCGTGGTACTTTAACTCTGGTAAATACGCGCTTTAATGGGCAAGTACATTTCCTCAATACTTTCTTTCTTCAATCTGTAGATGCCCAAAATGCGACTTTCTTACAAACAACAAATTGGAGTGAAGCTAGATTTAGTCGTCTGGTTAGCTTTATGAATGCTACTTTTCGACAAGCTAGTAATTTTCAAGGGAGTATTTTTTTTGATAAAGCTAATTTTAAACAAGTTCAATTTCAAGAAATTGCTGATTTTTATGGGAGTTTTTTTGCTCAAACCGCTAACTTTAACCAAGCTTTGTTTAAGCAGTTAGCTAAATTTAACAAAGTACAATGGCAAAGTAATACTAATTTTTCTGATGTACGCTTTGCTAATCAAGTTCAATTTACCAAGGCAAATTTTAATCAGTTTTTATTGTTGACAGAAGCCACTTTTGAACAAGCTGTGAGTTTTCGGGAAGCCCAATTTAATCAGCCTATAAATCTGCACGGTGCGAGTATCTTGAATTTAGCCGACTTTAGTGATGCGAGTTTTGCTAAAAATACTTTTTTAAATGTATCTGGATTAAGTTTTAACTCTAACCAAGCCAAAATTTTAGGTAATCTTGGTCAAATTGGCAAAATGTTTTGTGTAACTAGTTTACAAGGTAATCAAAATATTCTGCGGAATTTAGGACAAAATTTTCGTCAGCAACAGCAAATTGCCGATGCTAATCAACTGGAGTATACCAAACAGCGTCTCAGATTAATTGAATTAAGTCAAAGTTTACTGAGAACAAACATTAATAGTGCATCTATAAATCGTTTGATTAACTTGGGTTTTTCAGCAACACAAGCAGACGCAATCATTAAGCGTCGGGCTATCAGAATGTTTCGTTATAGTAATGAGATATTAACTTTAGCAGATATTGATTTAGAAACATATAATAAACTCAATAATCGCCTGAGTTTTACTGAACCTCTAGCTTTAGGCGGATGGATATTACAAGCTTGGAGTTTGTTCGCTTTAACTCTATTACTGTTATTAAGTGGTTATGGTACAAATTTTTGGTTAGCTTTTGGTGTAGGTGGTGTGGCGATCGCTTATTTTGGGTTACTATTTTGGCTAGTAGATCGTTACCGTCGTCTCCGTCCTGTAGTAATTATTCCTACATATTACGAAACTGTCTCTATATTAATAGGTTTTAGCTGTTTAGAATTTTTTAGTTTGTTAGCTATCTTTCGCAATGCCGAACAGCCTTGGTTAACCTTGGGATGTTTATTGCTCATTATTATCCCTGTACCAATAACGTTAATAGTACGATTATATCAACAGGGACGCTATCACGATTTAATGGATGTTTCTTACTTCACTGAGGATGGAACTTTTCGACAATTAAGATTATTGATTGGACGTTTACCAGTGATACCGAGAAACTCCACATTTCGAGAAAGATATATGCCATTATTAAGCGATCGCCGCTGGAATTGGCTGAATTATTATGACTTTAGTCTCAACAATTTAGTGCGATTAGGATTTAATGATATTCGTCTGCGCGACCAACATTTACCAGGAATAATTGCTACCCTTGCTTGGTATCAGTGGAGTTTAGGTGTACTGTATATTACCCTAATTTTGTGGACACTTTCGCGCACAATTCCCGGATTGAATTTGTTGATTTATCTGAAATAATGCTCATCAGTGAATGTCTAATTCAAGCAACGGAGTTTTTTGTGTATACCTTAAAAACCTTGCAATCTGGTGATGAAGCATGGCTAGAAAATTTTCTATTGCAACACGCTGACACTTCCATGTTTCTGCGATCAAATTGGCGCGAAGCTGGACTACTCGACCAAGGTGGAAGGTTTCAAGGAACATACGTAGCTGCGATCGCTGATGCAACTATAGTTGCAGTGGCCGCCCATTATTGGAATAATATGCTTGTCATCCAAGCACCAGTGCATCTGGCGGAAGTGGTGCAAGCAACGGTAGCGCAGTCTCATCGCCCGATTTCGGGAATTGCAGGCCCAGCCGCACAAGTTACGGCTACTAAGCAAGTATTGGGACTTGTGAAGCGACCAACTCAGCTTGATGAAAGCGAGAGATTGTTTTCTTTAGCATTGCAAAACTTACAAGTACCTCCAACTTTATTGGAAGAAGTGGAATGTCGATTACCTTACCCTGAAGAGTTTGATTTACTCAGCCAGTGGTGTGCTGAATTTAATGTGGAAGCATTAGGACATACTAAAACTCCTAATTTAATCTTAAATTGCCGCCGTGAGCTAGAAGCACGCCAAGCTAGAGCTAGACATTGGGTGTTAGTACTAAATGATACTCCTGTAGCTTATACGACATTCAATGCTTGGTTGCCAGAAATTGTGCAGATTGGTGGAGTCTGGACACCACCACCACTTAGGGGAAAAGGTTATGCCAAATGTGTAGTAGCTGGCTCATTATTAGAAGCGCGATCGCACGGTGTTGAACGCGCTATATTGTTTACCAATCAAAAAAACCACCCAGCCCAAGCAGCATACCAAGGTATCGGTTTTCGTCCGACTGGGGAAGAATTCGGTTTAGTAATTTTTGGTGATTAGTAACTCGAAAAATACTGCTAGTACAGACCACACTTCGACTACGCTCCGTGACCATCTGCAATTGCTAAAAGGCTTGTGGTATCACTATTCTTTCTTTTTCCTTTTTCCTTTTAACTTTTGACTTTTACCTTGTTGTACTAGACCTCTAAATCCACTCAAACCCCTGTGCAGCTAGATATTCTTTTGCCGGTTCCAAAACTTCTTTATTAATTACTAACTTGACTTTTGGCACACTTAGGTAAAGTCGAAAACGCTGCACAAACCAACTATTAGCAGGCTCAATTTTCCTAATCGCACTCCAAGGAATCAACAACGGCGGTAGCCCAAAACTAAATAAAGGAAAGATACTCAAATAAATTCCTTGGCGGCTAACACCAACATTCAAAGTTCCTTTGTAATAAAGCCAACCCACAGAACCATGTTGCATCCGCCAGAAGTTTGCAGGTGGTGATTCGTAGGTGCGATAGTGCTTGGCAAGACGATTCCAATTAAGATGCAAGACAAATATTGTCAGTAAAGGAAAAAATAGAGCAAGAGCCGTGAAATACCAATCAGGGATGCGCGACATTTGTTTGTCAAGATTGATGTTTTAACTGTCATAACAATTCTGCATCAAAGAGCATATGGCGTTTTTAGTTTGATAGGACTTACGCACTCGTGACGAAAAGTCAGCCTTTGCGATTACTTCGCTTTGCTCGTAATGACGTAAAATCTTAGGCTGTGCGTACATCCTGTTTGAGTCATGATAAATAACAAAGAGTAAAATTCTGAGGTAAATTAATATAAACTTTTCCGTTCCTCTTACTTAACAATTAGTTATAAACTATCTCCAGTTAGTTCTATTTACCGACGATGGATCATTTATTTTGTACATATATCTTAGCCCCTGATTGAAATCAGAAATTTAAATTTTATTTGCAATATAATAATTGCCAGTTTAACAAACTGTAAAAATTCCTGCTTAGGCAAAAAAGCTTAATAAAATATTTAGGAAATATCCTGTAAAAGACATTTAAAAAAGAGCATAATTTTTCTTAAAAGGAACTATTATTTAGCCTTGCTAGTTCTGTGAAGAGTTTTGATTTATTGGTGCAAACACTAGGGCTGAAACGACGGTAATTTAAGCTTTTTTGCTTCGTACTATATATGCTGAACAGACATATCTAAAAAGAACTAGTAGAAAAGCTACTCAAAAGTATAAATAGCGGATATGTTATTGGCATTAATGAGTCTATTTATTGGCACATTGGCATTGATGTCAAAATTGGCGATCGCTTAGTTTTTTTAAGGAGAATATCTTCTATGGCTCGTAAGAAAAAATCATCGGGTTCTAGATTTCAGCATTTACTACATACTAGATGTCCTATCTGTTGTATTGTTCCACCTCACATGCTGGAACATGTGGCTGTGAATGGTAATCCTCAGCAACGTTCTTGGGCGTTTCATACATTAAACGTTTCCGCACAGTTCCAGGGGCGACGGAATGTTGTCGGGAATATTTCCTTCTCTCCTTCTCCTGGTGAGAAGCGACGCACTATCTACGATGCAAAAAATGGACAGCAACTTCCAGGTACTTTAGTACGTGGTGAGGGTGATCCTCCAAGCACCGATGAAGCAGTGAATGAAGCTTACGATGCTGCTGGTGCTACTTATGACTTATATTATGAGGTGTTTGAACGCAACTCCATTGATGATAAGGGTTTACGTTTAGATTCTACCGTACACTATGGTGTTAAGTATGACAACGCCTTTTGGAACGGCGACCAAATGGTATACGGCGATGGTGACGGTGAATTATTTCAACGCTTCACTAAATGTATTGATATTATTGGGCATGAGTTAACACATGGAGTCACTCAATACGAAGCTGGTCTGCAATATTATGGCGAACCAGGGGCGTTAAATGAGTCATTTTCTGATGTTTTTGGTTCTTTAGTGAAACAAAAGCTAAAAAATCAAACAGCCGATCAAGCCGACTGGATTATTGGTGAAGGTCTTTTAGCGCCGGGTGTGAATGGCATTGGGATTCGCTCGATGAAAGCACCGGGAACAGCTTATGATGATCCTGTCTTAGGTAAAGATCCACAACCAGCACACATGCGAGATAAGTTTACTGGCTGGGAAGATAATGCGGGAGTGCATATAAATTCCGGTATCCCCAACTATGCTTTTTATTTAGCAGCAGTTGAGATTGGGGGCTATGCTTGGGAAAAAGCCGGGAAAATTTGGTACATTGCTTTGCGCGATCGCTTGCGTAACCAAGCACAATTTAAAACCGCAGCTAACATCACTATCCAAGTCGCAGGCGAACTTTATGGTATTGACAGCCTAGAACAAAAAGCTGTACAGAATGCTTGGCAAAAAGTAGGAGTACTTTAGTTGATAGTAATGAGCAATGATGAATCATGAATCAACAATGGCTTCATAATTCATGATTGATCATTCCGAATTTTTACTGTATTTTTCATTGTTGCTAAACTGGGAGAAGATAGTCATTTTCTCCCAGTTTTTGTATGCAACGGAGACTTAATCATGCGGATCACATTTGAACGCACAGGCGGCTTTGCTGGGATAACTAAAAAAACCACCCTTGACACCAACACGCTGTCAGCAAAAGAAGCAAAAGAACTACCATTATTAGTCCAAGCGGCTGATTTATTTCATTTACCTGCACAAATTCCCTCGCCTAATCCTCAAAGCGATCGCTTTCAATATAGGTTAACTGTAGAAGACAACGATAAACAGCACACAGTAATTGTCAGTGAAGCAGCCTTACCAGGAACTTTAAGACCTCTCATTGAATGGCTAAATAACGCAGCCAAGCAAAAATAATTTAAGAGGAACTAGAGACTAGTATTTTTACTCAGCACTTTTACAAAACTTCCCAAGCTGTACCTTTGTAACCATAGTCAAAAATTTCTGGATGCAGCATTTCTGCCAAAATTTCTAAAGAATCTACTAATCGTGGCCCTGGACGGTTGAAGTAAGCATTTCCATCAGTAATATAAACTCTGCCTGTTTGATTGGCGTGAAGTTGTTGCCATTCTGAACGTTGAGTTAATAAATCAGCCTCTTTGCGAGTGCGAATTAAATCAAAGCCACAAGGCATAAATATAATCACATCTGGATTGGTGGCGATGAGTGTGTCCCATTCCAAAAGTACCGAAGGTTTACCTGGAACACTAAATAGTGACTGTCCGCCCGCTAAGTTGACTAATTCGGGAATCCAGTTTGCTGCTGTCATCAAAGGATCTGTCCACTCAATACAAGCAACTTTAGGCAATTCGTTAAGTGAAAGTCCTTGAATTTTTTGTTGAGTAATTTTAACTCTAGCTTCTAAATTTTCTAGTATTTTTACTGAATCTACATTAAAGATATGAGCAACTTGTTCAATATCAGCCCACACATCTTCAATCAGATTAGGCTGTAAAGAAATAATTTTTGGTGAAGTTGAGACAAAATTAGCAACTGCTTTTTCAACTTCTGGTAAGCTAACTGCACAAACATCACACTGATCTTGAGTCAGAATGTGAGTAGGTTGTAACTGCTCTAAAACCTCAGTTTTAATTTGATAAATACTCAGTGCCGATTGCAACAAATCATTGACTTTAGCGTGAATATTGCCACTAGGCTCATCAGTGCTTAAGCGGGCTTGTGTACAGACAGGAAGATTTTTGATTTCTGGGGGATAGTCGCACTCATGCGATCGCCCCACAATTGCATCAGCTAACCCCAGCGTGGCTAAAATTTCCGTTGCACTTGGTATCAAAGAAACAATTCTGATATTGCTATTAGTCATCGCACCATCTCCAGAACATCTGCTTACAGTTCAATTTTTACAAACTTTAAATAAATAAGTATCTTTCTGTAGGAGAATGCCGCAAATTGTTACTGCCGTGATTAGCTGAATAAATTGACTATTTAAGAAAATTTCATAAATCAATATATTTCCGCACTGATTACTCCCATTGTATGAGATATCTTCTTCAGGAACGATACTATCTTTGTGCCTTCTATGCTATTGGGTGGTAAGCATTAATAAATAGTTCCGGAAATTAGGTGTATTTTGAAAGTGTATGAGCTTATTAATAGCATAGTAGCTATATGGAGTTTATCTATTAAACTCATAAAATTTTTAACAAGCAGCCATTCCGCACGTAGTTACATACCAGATGATTGCCAAAGGTGGATGACTAATAATAATGTAATTTTAGTGGTAGGTATTGCACTGACATCAAAGATTTTAATGAAAAAAAATATACAATCCGGATATGAAAAACCCTGTGGGGTAGTTGTAGTTATAAAAGATGGTTCTATTTCTGTGATAGCTCTGCCAGACGTGGTAATTACTTAACAGGTGTAATAGATGCAATTAGCAGTGATTAATGATAGCAAACAAGAGATTGTGCAAATCAGAGAAAATGAGCAACGTAAACAGATTCAATCCCTAGTGCAATTGGCCAGGAGCAAGACATTCCAAAAAGGCAATCTCAAGGCAACCTTACAAGAAATTACCGAAGTAGCAGCAAAAACACTGGCTGTGGAGCGAGTTGGCGTATGGTTATACACTGCTGATCACACCTCAATTGAATGTAAAAATTTGTATGACTTGAAGAAAAAAATACATATATCAGGTCAGACATTATTAAAAGCAAATTATCCTAATTATTTCCAAAGTTTAGAAGTGGAGCGCAGTCTAGCAGTTAGTGATGCTATTAACGATAATAGAACCCAAGAATTAGCCGCATCTTATTTAAAAGTATTTGGCATTACATCATTACTAGATGCACCAATTTGGCTGGGAGGACGAGTGGTAGGTGTAGTATGCCATGAACACTTTGGAGACATCCGCCAGTGGACTGTAGATGAAGAAAACTTTGCTAGTTCAATTGCGGATTTTGTCGCCTTAGCCATAGAAGCGAGCGATCGCCATACTGTACAAGCAGCGCTACAAAAAAGTGAAGCCAAATTTCGCGCAATATTTGAGCGTTCGTCTATTGGTATTGGACTTGCAGATATCAAAGCTGAGATAGTAGATATTAATCCCACATTATCGCAAATGCTGGGATACAGTCGGGAAGAACTGTACGGTAAGTACTTTATCGATTATATTTCCCACCAAAAAGGAGATTTAGAGGTATATAAACAACTAATATCAGGAATGCGCGATCGCCTTGAAATCGAAAAATATTTCCGACATAAAAATGGTCAGTTAGTTTGGACTAACCTCTCAATTTCTATGATTCCTGGGAGTAATGGCACACCAGAGTTTTTTCTGGCAATTATAGAAGATATTACTGAGCGCAAACAAACAGAGTTAAAACTCCGTACATCTCAAGCAGCCGCAGAAGCGGGTAATCGCGCCAAAAACGAATTTTTAGCCACAATGAGTCATGAACTGCGAACTCCTTTAAATGCAATTATGGGATTATCACAGTTGTTGCAACATGGAATGGTTGGTTCTTTAAATGAAAAACAACAAGAATATATTAATTGTATATATAGTAGCGGAGAACATTTACTAGCAATTATTAACGATATTCTTGATTTATCAAAAGTAGAAGCAGGTAAAGAAGAACTAAATTTATCAACTGTATCGGTAGTAGATTTGTGCAATTACGCCATTTCGACAGTACATGATCAAGCTAAAGAAAAAGGTTTAAACCTGATCAGCAAAATTGATCCACAGGCAGAAACTTGTAAAGTGGATATTCGTCGGAGCAAACAAATGTTAATTAACCTGCTGACGAATGCGATTAAATTTACACCAGCCGGTCAGGTAAGTTTAGAAATTAATAAAGTTCCTGAAGGGATTACCTTTATAGTTGCAGATACTGGTATTGGTATAGATAGTAATCAATTTCAATTTCTCTTTGAACCATTTAAACAATTAGATAGCCGCTTAAATCGCCAGTATGAAGGTACAGGCTTAGGTTTAGCCTTGACACGTAAATTAGCCCGATTACATGGTGGAGATGTAACAGTCGAATCTAAATTGGGAGAAGGCAGCCGTTTTACGTTATTTCTACCAGATCAAGTAGATTTAACCACAGATATCAACATAGTAGATGAAAATATCAGTAAATTTTATGCACCTGCAAACAAATTAAATGAAAAACGTATTCTACTTGCGGAAGCAGAAGAAAATATAGCCATATTTTTACACGATTATCTCCAACTTATTGGCTATCAAGTTGAGTGGATAAATACTTTAGATAAATTATTAGAAAAAATCACAAATTTTCAGCCAAACTTAATTTTGTTAGATACGCAACTTTTGCCAAGTCAAGACTCCAGTTTATACCAAATATTAATGCAGGAATCTGAATTGCAAAATATTGCTGTGGTATTTATGGGTGGTAACGAAAATGAATTGCCAGAATTGAACCTGGGACAAGCAGATAAATATAACTATATTTTAAAGCCAATTCGGATTGTTCAGCTTGAATCAATTTTGATGCGATATTTAAGCTAGTAACGTAAGGTGTAAGTCAAAAATCACAAATCATGTAAAGCAATTTGATATTGCAACATGAAAAAAGATTTAAATTGAGGAGCAAAAATTTCACAGTAAAATTATACTCAAAAAAATAGTTATAAATCGGTAAATGTAGCTTATTTTTAGGCTATTTTTAGCTTTTTATGCGAAAAATATGAATATAGCTGGCTTTTAAGCACTTGGATTACTCCGTAGTTGGTATAGCATTTCCCGAAGCGTGCATTGTTCACGCCAAAGTTATAGTGCTATGAACTATTGACCCTTGACTATGGAATAAATGAAAAATTGCTACTGACGATCCACTGATCTAGCGAAGTAAACTAGAAGGAATCTTATGACTCCTGTGGTGTAACACCAACCTATGTCGCTAAAAATAGATCGTGGACTGTTTAGATATGACTTTATAGACCATCATGCAGTTTTGTGCGTTTCAGTGGATGCGGATGTAAAAGAGATCCGCAAGCGTTATCTGCAAATTGCTCGTCGTTTGCATCCTGATAGTAATGCTTCTGCCACTCCTGGGGAAAAAAAGCTGGCTAGTGAATTATTATCTAAGTTGGTTAACCCAGCTTATGAGGCACTATCTGGCGATCGCAGCCGCACAGAATACATGATAATTTTGTCTCAAATGGGTAAGCGTTTGGTACAAGATTCGGCTTCTATAGAACTTACCACCGATTTAGCCAGACAGCTGGCGGCGGCTCCCAATATTGATCATTCCTATAAAACTGCGATCGCTAAAATTGCTGAAACTCAATACAATTCTTTACAGCAAGTAATACCTATCATTGCTCAAATTAGTGAGTTGAACTTAGTCTATTTAATGCGGAGTGCGGGTAAAGCTTTCTCTAGCCAATCGGCTGCACCTAAATCTGCACCGAGCGCCAACACTCCTCCAGATACAGCAGCAGCACCGCCACCACCGCCAGCGCCACCAAAAGAAGACTCAGCCGCGGAACAATATATTCGGCGGGCGCAAGGTCTAATTGAGAAAAACCAATTTGCTCAAGCCAAAGTCGAGTTGCAGGATGCACTGAAACTCGCACCCAAGAGTGGCCGCTGTCATAGTTTGATTGGCTTGGTCTATTTAAAGCAAAATCAGCTAAAAATGGCCAAGATTCATTTTGACAATGCTTTAAAATTAGACCCGACCGACCAAATAGCGGCCACATGGAAACCTAAAATAGATAAAGCTTTGGGTCAACAATCAGGTGGTTCTAAAGCGACTCCATCTGCCAAAACTGGGAATACACAACCAGATAAATCGGGAGGTGGAGGTTTATTTGGAGGTTTGTTTGGTGGGAATAAAAAATAATGGTGTATCAACCAGCAGCGGGAGCGAGGGATTTATTACCTTTAGATGTGGCTCAAAAACGCTGGATTGAAGATAGGTTACAGCAAGTGTTCCATCGTTGGGGATATCACAAGATTATTACCTCAACGCTGGAACGGATGGACACTTTAATGGCGGGGGAAGCAATTCAACGCCAGATGGTGATTCAACTGCAAAATTCAGAAAATGAAGAATTAGGATTGCGTCCAGAACTGACAGCTTCCATTGCTCGTGCTGTAGTTACGCGTATGGAAGCTGTTACCTATCCGCAACGACTTTATTATCATGCCAATGTCTTCCGACATATTTGGGAAAATCGGCACAATCGTCAGCAAGAGTTTTATCAAGCTGGTGTGGAACTTCTAGGTGTTGGTGGATTGCGGGCTAATGCTGAAGTACTGCTGTTGGTGGGTAATTGTTTAGACGCATTGGGTTTGAGGGATTGGCAGATAGTTTTAGGCGAGGCGGGAATTACCCGATCGCTTTTGCAAGCTTTTCCGGCTAATTTACAAGCAAAAGTGCGTCAGGCGATCGCTCACCTTGATCGTGTGACTATAGATACCTTGCCGCTAAGTGAAGATTTACGCGATCGCGCCAGAATCATGCTCGACCTGCGCGGCAAAAGTCAAGACGTATTACAAAAAGTCAGTAGTCTGGGTTTAGACGCAGAACAGCAAGCAGCAGTAAATAGCCTCAAATCTCTAGTAGATTTACTAGAAAAAGAAAGGAATTTTCCTGTAATTTTGGATCTCAGTTTAATCCAGACCATTGACTACTATACAGGGATTGTCTTTGAAATAGTCAACAATAGCGATTACCCAGCCAGAGTTTTAGGGCGGGGTGGTCGCTACGACCAACTTTTAGGACTGTATCACCCCCAAGGCGAAAACATCCCCGGCATTGGTTTTGTCCTCAACATTGAAGATTTATACCAGGTTCTTTTATCTAGTCAGCAATTGCCGCAAGAAATTCCTGCCAGCAACTGGTTAGTAGTACCAGAAACCGAACATGCTGAGGCGGCAGCTTTTGCATATTCCCAAAAACTCCGTGATTCTACTCATCTAGTCATAGTAGAAATGGAATTAGGAGGCAGAGATGCACAAGCTATTCGTCAGTATGCCAGCGATCGCCGAATTGCCCAAATCGCTTGGATTAAAGCCGATGGCTCCCCCACAATAGAAAGTATTAGCCAATAGTTCAGAGTCAATGGTCAATGGTGAGCCAGCGCGGTCTTCTCCCAAAGGGAGAGGCTAACGCCCGCCGTAGGATGCCCAAAGGGCTGTAGGGGGTTTCCCCCATGAGCGACTGGTGTTAGCGCAGCGTTAGCGACGTTAGGAGCGTCACCCCGAAGGGGTCAATAGCAAAAACCATTGACTTTTGACTATTGACAAATGACCAATTAAGAGAGGGAATCTATCAAATGCCACACACAATTGTCACTGATGTTTGTCAAGGCGTTGCCGACTGCGTAGATGCTTGTCCTGTAGCCTGCATCCATGAAGGGCCTGGCAAAAATGTTCAAGGAACAGATTGGTACTGGATTGACTTTACTACCTGCATCGATTGTGGGATATGTTTCCAAGTATGCCCAGTAGCAGGGGCGATCGTTCAAGAAGAACGCCCAGATTTGCAAAAAACACCTTGAAGAAGAATTCAGAAGCTAGAATTCAGAATCAATTAGGCATTGCTTGAGTTTAAGGGTGTGGGTGTATGGGAGTACAGATGTTCAAAATCCTCGTACCACTACATCTTTGCACACATATTATTCAACATATAGGCATTGGATTAACTTCACCAATGCCTATTTTTGTATTCATCCATAAGACTGCAACTCAGTACCGTATAAAAAATTTATATAATCTTGATATCTTCTTTGTAAAAGTTGATAGACTGTCTACTTGATTACCTCAGTTAGCAACCTCAGCTAAATCTGGAAAATAAGTAATACTTGCATTTCCTTTAGAACAAGATATTGAAATTCATGAAAAAACTAAGTAGTTTTTCTAGTGTTAAGTTTTTAACTTCTAGTATAGCTACATTAGCTATTAGCTTGATCTCAAGTCAAAGTGCTACAGCAGCAACAATTGCTCTTGGCTTTACCAAGCTAACAGGTGTAACTGGTGGTTCTCCTGCAACTACTGCTGTTTATCGTGCCGAAATTCCGGTTTTAAGCTTTGGTGAGATTGCTTCCATTGTAATTAAAGATATTAGTAATGGGACTGGTGGCACTCCTGGTAATGTCAGTGGCTTTGATTTAGATGGGATCAAACTTAGTTACCTTGCTGTTGACAGCGCCGTCGCCGCGAAAAACATTTCTATTTCAGATTTAGTAGACGTTTTTGATTTTACTCCTACAGGAACTATCTTGACTCTAGGAAGCCAGCGTCCTCCTACAACTCCGCCATTGTTTGGCACTACAGGCGGTAATGTCAATAATGCTGTGGCTACGCTGGGAAATTTTGATGCTAATTCTACTACTGACCCCAGGAGAATTTTTGGATTTTTCAGCTTGGGAGACAATGGTCAAGTAGAATTTAAACTTAAAAGTCCTGTTTTTACAAATATTCCGTTATATCTTTACATTGGGGAAGTTGGCGACAATGGTGAAGTTGCAGTCGGAGAAGTGATTGTTTCACAGCCAGCCAGTCCTGTTCCAGAACCTAGTGGTCTCGCTGTGTTATCTTTGGCGGGGATATATTTGGCAGTTCGCCACTGCAAAAAAAACAAGTCTCAATAATTTTCCATAGAGTTATATACAATCTGATGTGATTGCTGAAATTATTTGTGTAGAGAGGAAACAGGGAACAGATAAAAGTTTCATTCGCGTTTCTGAGAGAGAAGACATAGCATTATAAAATTCGATTAATTTAAGGATTGTATGTCAGGTTCAGTTGATCACTCTGCCCCAATACTCGAAGTACACAATGTCCATGCTGGTTACATCAAAGATGTGGATATTCTGCAAGGTGTGAATTTTCGGGTAGATGCAGGAGAATTGGTGACAGTAATTGGCCCCAACGGTGCGGGTAAATCCACCTTGGCAAAAACTATTTTTGGGCTTTTAACACCGCATACAGGCACAATTACTTTTAAAGGTGAAAATATTGCTGGACTAAAATCAAATCAAATTGTTAAGAAAGGCTTGTGTTATGTACCACAGATTGCTAACGTCTTTCCTTCTTTGAGTGTGGAAGAAAATTTAGAAATGGGTGCTTTTGTGAGTAATGCACCTCTCAAACCAGTCAAAGATAAGATATTTGCTATGTTTCCCAAATTGAGCGATCGCCGTCGTCAACGGGCTGGTACACTCTCTGGAGGAGAACGGCAAATGCTGGCGATGGGCAAAGCATTGATGTTAGAACCCAGTTTATTACTGTTAGATGAACCATCAGCGGCTTTATCGCCGATTTTGGTAACTCAGGTATTTGCCCAAATTAAGCAAATTAACCAGAGTGGTACTGCGATCGTACTTGTAGAACAAAATGCTCGGAAAGCTTTAGAAATGGCTCATCGCGGTTATGTTTTAGAGTCTGGACGGGATGCAATTTCTGGCCCTGGGCAAGAATTATTAACAGACCCGAAAGTGGGTGAATTGTATTTAGGTGCAGGTAAGGGTCATTAAAAAAGAATAGGACTTACGCAAGTGTCAGATTTTTTTCGTTTAGGCTGTCAATAGTCAATGGTCAACAGTCCAAAAAACCCTTGATTTTTGTCCATTGACCTTTGAGTTTATGATTTAGTGTGCATACTAAAAACAAATATAAATAAATGCCAATAGCTCAAAAGTGGTTGACTAGAAAAGCTAATCAATCAGTGCTTGTTTTGCTGGTCGGAGGATTATTATTTCGAGCCATAATTGCTTTTTGGCTTTACCCTACATTTGATGAAGCTTACTACTACCTATACAGTTTGCATCTCAACTGGAGCTATTTTGATCATCCTGCGATAGTTGCTTTTACGACTGGGTTTGGTACTTGGTTAACTGGAGACGTATCACAGTTTACTATTCGTCTAGGAGCTATACTTTGCCATACAGGCAGTTTGATATTTTTATATTTGACTAGTCAGAAAATATTTTCTGCCAAAGCTGCCTATTTTACTTTGGCAATTGCTACCATCTGTCCAATTTTTCAAATTGGTTTTGGTATCCTGAGTCTACCAGATAGCCCGCTGATGTTTTTTTGGTCGGCTAGTTTATATTGTGCAGTTACTGAATTTCTGCGTCAGCCTCATTCATATATTCCTAGCTATCGTTTAGCTATTTTAGGAATTTTGGTCGGGTTAGCCTGTAATAGCAAATATCATGGGTTTATTTTGGGGCTAGGGTTACTTGGGTTTTGTTTCAGCAGTTCACCACATCGAGTTGTATTGCGATCGCCTTGGGCATGGTTCAGTTTAGGATTATTTATCATTACCATTTCCCCAATTGTGTTTTGGAATATGCAGCATGATTGGGTATCGTTTAGTTTTCAATCAGCACGAGCGGTACCGAAAACTGGCTACAATTTACTGAATGTTTTATTAGTTTATTTAGCTCAGGTAGCTTATTTATTCCCAACCCTAGGTTTTCCTTTATGGCGTGTCAGTTTGCAACCAATACTCAGAAAAATCAAGCAAATTTTTACGCAAAAACCTATCACTTACCAAGATAATTTCCAGACAGAAAAACTCTTAATTTTATGGGTTTCATTACCCTTAATTTTAGGCTTTACTTTTATTGGCGGATATAGACAGATTCTACCAGCTTGGACAATGCCCGGATTTTGGGGAATCACTTTATTATTAGGACAACAAGCTGTTATTTGGGAGCAAAAATCCCGGCTTTGGGTGCGGCAATGGCTCTTAGGTTCGGGAATTATGGTTGTGAGTATCGTCCTCATTTTACTGTTGCAATTAACTTTAGGAATTTTCCAAAAACCTAGCCAATACGCCTTGTTGGGAGGATTCTTACCTGTTCAGAATGACCCTTCTACAGAACTAATTGATATTCAACAACTGCGCCGTAGTTTTAGTGAATCGCCAATTCTCAAAACAGCCCTACAAAATTCTAGTTTTATCTTTACTAATCGCTATTATTTAGGTGGGCCAATTGCCATGTCTCTGGAACCTGTAGCGCAAATTCCCATCACTTGTTTTGATATTGGTAATGATAACCGTGGTTTTGCTTTTTGGTCGAGGGCTAAACAATGGGTAGGAAAAGATGCACTATATATTACTACTGCACCGTTTAACTTGCGAGAAGATTTAATGGCTAGTTATCGCAATCATTTTCGCAGTGTAGAAGAGATTGAACAAATAGTAATTCGCCGTGGTGGTGTGGCTGTGAATATTGTTTATGTCTATCAAGCTAAGACACTGCTTAAACCCTATCCCCGTGCTTATGGAGTTTGAGCCTTTGCATTTATCTGCACAGTAGCAATTATGAGGCAAATACCAACTAGCAAAAAGGCTAACCCACAAAACAACGCACTAATAACAGGTGTCATTTTTGCAACTTGGGGAAATAACCAACCGAATAAACTCATAGCTAAAGCAAACCCACCAAAGTAAGTTCCTATCCCCAAACCTGCCCATTTTGGAGATATTAAGCCCAAAGCTAGGGGAATTGCGCCGTTGATGATGGTGCTAAAGCCGGCTACTAACAAGACTATCAGCGGTAAGATTGCACCAGTAAAAGCGATCGCCAATATTGAGATAATTGTTGTACCTACGCCCAGTAACATTGCCTGACAATTACCGATTTTGGTAGCTAAAACTCCGGCGGGTAAGGTAGCAAGAGCGATCGCCAGCCCAATGTACACTAGCAACATATCAATATTATTGGTATGAAATTGCGCCTTGAGCAATTGGGTTAAGCTATTCATCATGAGTCGCGTACCCCAAGCCACACCTAAACCAGTGGCGAACATTAAACCCAATTCTGGATAGGGAAATTTCCCTACTGTGGTGTCATGCTGAAAATTGGGTGTTTCGGGAGGATTCACCCAACGTAAGATCCCCGCCGTAGCCAGCATCACAAAAGAAGCGACAGCAAAGGCGAAAATTGCCCCCAAGCTGAGAATATACTGATTAGCAATTGGTCGAAAAGCCCCAATCATTCCCCCGACAAAAGTCACAACACTGACTGCTAATGGTAACTGGGGAGGTGTGGCGTATTTCCCTAATAAAACCATAGCGGGACTACGAAATATTGTCATAGCTAAAGCCCAGGCTACCAGAGTTATCGGTAAAAGCGATCGCCAAATTACTGTAGGCTGGACAAAAGTTACGATACATGGTAGCGCAATAAAAAGTGTTGCAGAAAGGATGACACCGACAGAGATAAAGGGGAAGCGACTACCGAACCAGCGTTGAGATTTATCGGACAATCCCCCCATTAAGGGTTCTAGCAGCGCACTCAAGGCATTTTCGATGACTAGCAAACCAGCTGCTAAAGAGGCGGAAAAACCAAACTGTGTGAGAAGTTGGGGCAAGTATAAATTGTAAATTAACCAAGCCAGACTAATTGACCCTTGTACGGCTGCTAACCCCAATACTTGCAGCCATAAAACTTGTGCAGGCGATCGCGCAATACTCATAATAGAGAAAAGGGAGGTAACTTATATTACCTCCCCTCTGATTTCCGCTGCTGGAAATGTGGATAATTATTAACGCAATGTGTGACCTATTTTGATAACCGTGTTGATTAATATTCTGGAACCGAAGGATCAACTTCTCGACTCCAAGCGGTGATACCGCCTTTGACATTTGTCCCCGTAATTCCTGCATCTTTAAGGATACTGAGGGCTTTGGCAGAACGACCACCCATCTTACAATGAGCAATTAAACGGTGTCCGTTCAGGATTTCTTTTACTTGAGCTACACCATTACCATTTTCAATATCTGGTAGTGGTACTAATACCGAACCAGGAATTTTCGCAATGTCGTACTCGTGAGGGTTCCGCACATCCAACAGGACAAAATCTTTAGCACCGCTATCTAGCAACGCCTTTAATTCTGTTACAGTCATTTCGGCAATTTCTTGCTGTTGTTTGGCTTCTTCCGCCTTAGCTTGAGTGATACCGCAGAATTGTTCGTAGTCTATCAGCTTCTCAATCACAGGGCGAATGGGGTTAGGACGCAGTTTCAATTCCCGGAATTTCATGTCTAAGGCGTTGTACAGCAATAGTCTTCCACTTAAAGTATTGCCATTGCCGAGAATAATTTTCACAGTTTCCGTGGCTTGGATGACACCAATAATTCCGGGTAAAATCCCCAAAACGCCACCTTCTGCACAGGAGGGAACCATTCCTGGTGGTGGTGGTTCTGGATATAAATCGCGGTAGTTCGGCCCACCTTCGTAGTTAAATACTGTTGCTTGTCCTTCAAACCGGAAAATCGAACCGTAAACGTTTGGCTTGTTTAGCAACACACAAGCATCATTGACAAGATATCTGGTGGGGAAGTTATCAGTTCCATCCACGACAATATCGTAAGGACGAATTATATCTAGGGCGTTTTCGGAACTCAAGCGAGTTTCGTATAAATCAACCTGACAATGGGGGTTAATTTCGTGAATGCGGTTTTTGGCTGATTCAATTTTGGGTTTACCTACCCAAGAAGTACCGTGAATAACTTGACGTTGCAGGTTAGAAGTATCAACAACATCAAAATCCACAATACCAATGCGTCCGACACCTGCTGCGGCTAAATATAACAGCAGTGGCGCACCTAAACCGCCTGTACCAATACACAGTACACTGGCAGATTTTAAGCGTTTTTGTCCGTCTACCCCGACTTCTGGCAAAATCAGGTGGCGGGAGTAACGTTCGTAGTCGTCTTTAGTCAGCTGGATTTCTTCCAGGTTGGGATTTAACATAGCAATTTTGCTGTGGACGAGCGAATTATTAATGGTATCGAAAAATGATGTCGTTATTTAACTTAAGTAGCTAAATTTATAGTATCAATGGTCTCTGGTTGAAACTGATGCTGGTCGTCAAGACTCCAACTGAGGAGTTCATTAGCTTTGCCATTTTGGACGGAAACTATTATATACGAGTATGCAGTCCAAGCATACTGGCGATCGCATTCGGAAGGAATTGCTGGATTGTCAGGATGGGAATGATAAATGCCAATAATATTTAACGACTTATCCCTGGCAGATTTTTGTACTTGTAACATATCTTGGGGGGCGATCGCATATCTTCGTCTTTCGCTGTATTCTGTTTCGTTATGAGCGAAGTTGCTTGACTCAGCACTCCAGGCGTTTTCCGTGGGGATAATTTCGACGATGGTTTTGGTTTGATTTTCTAGACAACCAAGGATGATACCGCAGCATTCTTCGGGGTAGGTGCTTTCGGCGTGGCTGCGGATCATTTGGATGTGTTGTGGAAGGATATTAATAACTGCTGTATTCAAAAGTTCCGATTCTGCTGGTCAATAAACGAGACAAAAAGTTGCTTGAATTCTACTACACTGCTAATCAGGCGATCGTAATTAGATGAATTGAGTATATCTAACTCATAACAGAGCATAAGTCTTAGTTTAACGTTATTTAAACAAATAGGGTGAGCAATGCCCACCCTATTTGTCTCTACTCTTTTTTATGCAAAAATACCCACTCAGCAACTCAAATTGACTATAATCTGAGCCTATCAAAATTTACACTCTTTATTAACCAGATGCGGAACAAATCAAGCTACCAATGTGACTTTTCCTGTTGCTATCTCATAACGACCGCCAGCAATTCTTAGTTTCTTTTCTTTGATCAGGCTTCTTAAGATTGTTGAACTTTCTTCTAACCTTTTTACCTGATATTGAACATTAGATATTACAGAATTATCTTCTAAATTGCCTGGTTTATTTCTCACCATTTCTACGGCTGGTTTTATTTCTTCCACAAAAGCACCAATTCTACCTGGGAGTGGATCACCTTTAACAGCAGCTGAGACTGCGCCACATTTTGTATGTCCTAAAACTACTATTAATGGCGCACCTAATACAGCCGTGGCAAATTCTAAGCTACCAATACCTTCTGGGCTAACAATATTACCAGCTACCCGTACAATAAATAAGTCTCCAAATCCCTGATCAAAAACAATTTCGGCTGGAACTCTAGAATCTCCACAACCTAGTATTGCTGCAAACGGATATTGACCCGCAGAAATTTCTTGTAAACGCAATTTTGATTGATTTGGATTCATGCGTTTATCTTCTATAAATCTTTTGTTACCATCCATTAATGTTTTTAAAGCTTCTTGAGGATCTACTATTTGAGGTTTTGGTTCAGGCTTAGATGGTTGTTGGGCAATAGCTTTTTCTCCTTGCCAAATTATACTACCAGTGGCACTAGCACCAACAGCAACACTGCCTATACCTGCTAATTTAATAAAATTACGCCGCCCAACAAATCCATTAATTCTACTCATTAGTCAACCTCACTTCCAAAAGGAAATTTATCCTAAATTGCTGTTTTCAAAATCAAGTAAAATCCTGGTACCTGAAACTGCGATCGCCACTTAGCATATCGCGTTATCAAGGTAAAGATAAATTGATTGATTTAGCTTAGGAATTTCAAATTTTTACCATAGACTGAAATATATCAGAGTAAGGTATTTCATTTGAACTTAATTTGCATACAAGAATAATATGCTTAACTGTGGTGTTAGTCTATGGTTGATTTTCTTTGTATAGAAGCAATAAGTAGGGTTTATGATATTCCTAAATATTCCTCAACTACAAGAACCCCGACTTTTTCCAAAAGCCGAGGTTCTAAGCCTCTGAATTTTCACCAAATAGATCGGCTGGCTACATCTAGCTATAAATTAAGGAATGAGATTAACTTTGCCAGTATCGATATCGTAGCAAGCACCAAGAATTTTGAGTTTGCCTGATTGCAACCTCTGACCTAATATGGTGGAACTTTGTTGCAATTTTTTCGCCTGATACTGCACATTGGCAATAACCGCATCAGTAGAATTCAGTTTGTTTAATGCAGGTTTGATGCTCTCAGCTACACGACCAATCATACCAGGCATGGGTTCGTTTTTGATGGCTGCGGCAACAGCACCGCATTTTGTATGACCTAACACGACAATCAGTTGTGTGCCGAGTACGGCTATAGTATATTCCAAGCTACCAATAACCATATCACTGGCGACATTACCAGCAACTCGTACCACAAATAAATCTCCTAATCCTTGGTCGAAAATAATTTCCGCCGGAACTCTGGAATCAGCACAACCTAAAATAGCCGCAAAAGGGTACTGTGCTTTGGCTACTAATTGTAAACGTGCTAATGATTGATGGGGATATTGGCGTTTGTATTGGATAAATCGTTGGTTCCCATCCAGCAAAAGTTTTAAAGCTTGATTTGGGTTAACTGGATTAGGGTTAGCTGGATTAACATCAGCGATCGCAGTTTTCTGACTATCACCTATCAGGCTACCACCAATCGTCGTAGCGGCGATCGCTAAACTACCTGTTCCGGCAAATTTCAAAAAGTTACGGCGACCAATAAATCCATTAATTCGCGTCATTAATCTTCCTGACAACATTTTCGTTGTGATCAGGAAGATATCAAACTTTAACTGGTAGGAAGAGTACCTGCTAATACCAATTCGTAATTCGTAATTAAGAAAGTCAGATATGGCATTGTTTTCGGGGTTTGAATGTGTTGCCTCATTTTAGAGAATTGATATAACACAGTTTTCTAGTTATTTAATATGGAAGCGATCGCACTAACTGATAATACAATAAGGACACAAGTAACCAATATCATCTGCTTTCTGTTTATAATCTTTGATGTTAATAAAAATGCTCTGCCCTCACGATGTTAATTAAGCACAATAAGTTTCTAAGTTGGGGAACTTGGTGATGCTGTTAAAGAAGTTTCTGTATTTACATTCATTGCACCTTGAACTGTCAGCACTGAACAGGGTGCATGATGCAGGACATAATTACTAACACTACCAAGAAACAATTCACTAATGCCACTCAAACCACGCCGACCGATAACTATGACATCGGCGTTCCAAGTGTGAGCGACTTCACAAATCATTCGACTAGGATCGCCTAGTTCTTGGGTAAATTCTGCTGATATACCTTTAGCGATCGCTTGATTTATCAGTAATGTTAAAAATTCAACTCCTTGTTGCTTTAATTTTTCCCATTCTCCTAAGTAATACTCTAAATTATGGCTTTGAGATGAGGTATAACCGCTATGTATTTCACCTTCGGAAGTGTTGAGAAAGTTATTATTAAAAGGAGAAATAACTTGCAACACCATCAATTCTGCATTAGTTAACATAGCTAATGATAGAGCTTGTTCAAATACATAATGACCAATTTCTGTATTATTAACTGCTACTAAAATTTTCTTAAACATAAATTAAAATCCTTAATCATTGGTCTTTTGGTTATGGCAAAAAGTAGGAAGTAGAAGGCTAAAGCATAAAACTTCAGCCTTCAGACTTCATTCTTTTGCTTCAGCCTTGGCAATTTCTAACAATGTCTTGAGTACCGAATCAGGGTTGAGACTGATAGAATCAATTCCTTGTTCGACTAAGAAACGGGCAAATTCTGGATAATCGCTTGGTGCTTGACCACAAATCCCAATTTTGCGACCATATTTCTTCACAGTGGCGATCGCATTGGCAATGGTTCTAGTCACGGCTTCATCCCGTTCGTCAAATAAATGGGCGACCAATTCAGAATCCCGGTCTAATCCCAAGGTCAATTGCGTTAAATCATTTGAACCAATAGAAAAACCATCAAAAATTTCACTAAATTTATCTGCTAGTTGCACATTACTGGGCAATTCACACATCACATAAACTTGCAGTCCGTTTTCGCCTCGCACCAAACCATGTTGCGCCATTTCGGCTAATACACGTTTACCTTCTTGGGGAGTCCGACAGAAAGGAATCATGAGAATCACGTTGGCTAAACCCATCTCATCTCGAACCCGCTTCATAGCCTGACACTCTAGGGCAAAACCTTCACTATAGCGGGGGTCGTAATAACGAGAAGCACCACGCCAACCAATCATCGGGTTTTCTTCTTTGGGTTCAAATTGCTTACCACCCAAGAGATTGGCATATTCATTACTTTTGAAATCCGATAACCGCACGATTACAGGTTTAGGATAAAAAGCTGCTGCGATCGTGCCAATACCTTGTGCTAGTTTATCAACAAAGAATTTAGATTTATCTTCATACTGGGCAGTTAACTCAGTAATTTTGTATCTTGCCAATTCATCTTCTAACTGATCAAAATGAATTAAGGCTAAAGGATGGGCTTTAATGTGGTTGTTAATAATAAATTCCATCCTGGCTAATCCCACACCATCATTCGGAATCGCTGTTAAACCGAAGGCTTCTTCAGGATTAGCCAAATTCATCATAATTTGCGTATGGGTGCGGGGCAATTTCTCCAAAGGCAATTCTTGTACTTCGTAAGATAATAAACCTTGATAAACTTTTCCCGTTTCACCTTCAGCACAACTCACGGTAATTTCTGTACCAGTTTTGATGACAGTTGTCGCATTACCACTCCCAACAAGTGCTGGAATTCCCATTTCTCTAGCGATAATCGCTGCATGACAAGTCCTTCCGCCAGAATTGGTAACAATTGCACTCGCCCGTTTCATAATTGGTTCCCAATCAGGGTCGGTGCGGTTAGTAACTAGCACTTCTCCCGGTTGAAATTGGTTGATTTGGCGCACATCAAGAATTACTCTGGCTTTACCTTGGCCAATCATCTCACCGACGCTGCGACCTGTTAGCAATATTTCACCCTTGTCTTTCAGTTGATATTGTTTGAGAACATTTTTGGTTTTTTGTGACTGGACTGTTTCTGGACGCGCTTGCACAATAAATAATTCATCAGTCAAACCATCTTTCGCCCATTCAATATCCATCGGGGTGTAAGTTCCCCGCACTTGGGAATAATGTTCTTCAATAATGCAAGCCCAGTTTGCTAGTTGGAGAATTTCTTCATCGCTGAGGGCAAATTGATTTCGTTCTGCTGGTGGAACAGAGATATTTTTTGTTAATTTCAAGCCTTCTAGGTCATAGACCATTTTAATTTCTTTCGTACCCAGGCGCTTTTGAATAATCGGGCGATAACCTTGTTTGAGAGTCGGTTTAAACACCAAATATTCATCGGGGTTGACTGCACCTTGGACAACGTTTTCACCTAAACCATAAGCTGCGGTAATCAAAGCAGCATCTTTAAAACCTGTTTCGGTATCAATAGAAAACATCACACCAGACACTGCCAAATCAGAACGCACCATTTTTTGTACGCCCACTGATAAGGCAATATTAAAATGATCAAAGCCTTTAATTTGTCGATATGAAATAGCACGATCAGTAAAAATAGAGGCAAAACACTTATGACAGGCTTCTAAAACGGCTTGCAGTCCGTGGACATTTAAATAAGTTTCTTGCTGACCTGCAAAACTAGCATCAGGTAAATCTTCGGCGGTGGCGCTAGAACGCACAGCTACATCAGTATCAGCACCGTATTCTTGGCAAAGATTTTGATAAGATTGAGCGATCGCTGTTTGTAATTCTGGCGGAAACGGAGTTTGCAACATCAACATTCTCGCTTTTTTGCCACATTGCCGCAGATTCTGCACATCCTCCACATTTAAATCTGCAAATATCTCTCTCAGTTGTGCTTCTAATCCTGCCGCAGAAATAAAATATCGATAAGCAAAAGCAGTAGTAGCAAAGCCTGTAGGTACCTTTACTCCTTTACGCCGCAATTGCTGAATCATTTCTCCCAAAGAAGCGTTTTTACCGCCAACTAAAGGGATATCTGCAATTCCCACATTACTTAAAGGTAAAACAAAAGCTTCTTCTGGAGATTCTGAAAAAGATGCTGCTGAATTTAAAAATGTGTCTAGCATATTTAAGTTTCCATAACAGATAGTGATATCTAAGAACTTCGCACTATTTGGTCATTAGCAGTTTTCATAGCAACACATTCGATAGAAAAATTGTGTGACTTCAACCGATACTCAAAACGCAATATTTTGAGCTTAATTTTTATAAGTGTTGCTCTCAGACGTTTTAGTAAATTGATTGGCTCTTAGGTCTCACACTCTTATTTATAGAAAGATAATTTGAGGAACTTGTGAGGATACAGCAACTAATCTGGACATGCTTGTTACTTATAGAGTTCTAATTGATACCAAAACTTTAACTTAAATTAGTTATTTTTTGTAACAGCACTGAATTGTAATTTTACAGAGGCATCACTGATAACTTCAAAGTAGTTTTGAATAACCCTTTCCAAATTCAAAGTGTTCCCTGTAATGAAAAAGAGTTTAAGTTTCAGTGCGTTCTTAGCACTGCCAACACTGCTATGGATTTTAGTAGGTGTCCAAAGTCTGACAGCTGCAATAGTCAAACAAGTTCGTCCTTCATCAACGCCTCAAGAAGCCACAGCATCAAAGCGTTATTTACTTAGCCAAACGACGAGTCCGAAAACATACTATGTCAGCGGTAGTGGTAGCGACACCAATAATGGATTATCTACTGCATCTCCATTTAGAACAATTCAAAAGGCTGCCAATCTCACTAACCCTGGTGATACCGTACTCATTATGAATGGCTTGTACACAAATAGCCATTCTGGATATGTACTTTCAGTTCAACGCAGTGGTACAGCCAATGGTTGGATTTACTATAAAGCCTATCCCGGACATAAACCAAAGATTAAACACAACGCCTGGAATGGAGTGCTAATTAGCAACGGCTCATCCTATATTGAGATTAACGGACTAGAAATTGAGGGGAATAATCCTAATATCACCCTTGATTATGCTTTGAGTCAAAAAACCAACACTTCCAATCCACTAACAAGCGGAAACTGCATTACTATTGATGGGCGCAAAAATAATCATCTGCATCATATTCGCATTTTGAACAATAAAATCCATGATTGTGGTGGTGGAGGTATTGCTGTAATGCAAGCAGACTACATCACACTAGACCGTAATGAAGTTTACAACAATGCTTGGTACTCTGTTTTCGCAAACAGTGGTATTTCACTATATCAAAATTGGAATTCTGACACCAACCAGGGATATAAGATGTATGTGACCAATAACAAGGTCTACAACAATAGACAGTACATTCCTTGGATTTATAATGGCAAAATCACAGATGGTAGTGGCGTGATTATTGACGATGCCAAAAATACCCAGAATAACTCAACATTGGGCGCATATAAAGGTCGTATCTTAATTGCCAACAATATCTCATACAAAAATGGTGGTGGTGGCATCGTTGCGTATAAAAGTGAGAATATTGATATTATCAACAACACCACTTACATGAATAACCAAAGTCTAGAGATTGATACTTCACAAATCTCTGCTACATCGGCAAATAATGTCAAAGTGTTGAATAATATTCTCTATGCTAACCCAGGCATGACAGTGAGTAAAGTTTGGGACAGCACTAACATTACCTACAACTATAATGTGTATGCCAACAGTACAGTTATACCTATTAAGGGTGCTAATGATATTCTAGCTGATCCACGGTTTGTCAATCCTGGAATTGCTGACTTCCGTCTTCAGTCAACTAGCCCAGCCATTAATACTGGTTATACATGGAGCGATTTGAAAACAGATTTTGTCGGTAAGGCTCGTCCATCAGGTACAAAGTATGATATCGGAGCGTATGAGTATTAGTCTTGCTCAAGAAATGATATAAAAGATATCCCATCGGCTAATACAACTAGCTAATCAAACCCCTTCTCTTACCAGGAAAGGGGTTTTTATATATCCTGACTTAAGCAATGCTAGTTCTGTGTAAGCGTTATTAAATTTTTAATGTATTTCATTGGTATATACACAGTTAATGCCTAATTAAACATTTTTATTGTAATTAGTAGATACTTACTCAATTAAGCTTATTTATTTGACAATTTGCTTAACGCTCAGGATACTATATGAGTCCCTTGAATTTATTGAGTCAAATATCTGTCAAGTGTATGGATTGTCCATAATTTTGTCAATCAATAGACTAAATCGGCTTGTCTATTATCTTGTCTGATAGGTGTTTCAGTAACAGTAACAAAGATAAAAGTGTTCCCTGTAATGAAAAAGAGTTTAAGTTTCAGTGCGTTCTTAGCACTGCCAACACTGCTATGGATTTTAGTAGGTGTCCAAAGTCTGACAGCTGCAATAGTCAAACAAATTCGTCCTTCATCAACTCCTCAAGAAGCCACAGCATCAAAGCGTTATTTACTTAGCCAAACAACGAGTCCGAAAACATACTATGTCAGCGGTAGTGGTAGCGACACCAATAATGGACTCTCGACAGCATCTCCATTTAGAACAATTCAAAAGGCTGCCAATCTCACTAACCCTGGTGACACCGTACTCATCATGAATGGCTTGTACACAAATAGCCATTCTGGATATGTACTTTCAGTTCAACGCAGTGGTACAGCCAATGGTTGGATTTACTATAAAGCCTATCCTGGACATAAACCAAAGATTAAACACAACGCCTGGAATGGAGTACTAATTAGTAATAACTCATCCTATATTGAGATTAACGGCTTAGAAATTGAGGGGAATAACCCTAATATCACCCTTGATTATGCTTTGAGTCAAAAAACCAACACTTCCAATCCACTCACGAATGGAAATTGCATTACTGTTGATGGGCGGAAAAATAATCATCTGCATCATATTCGGATTTTGAACAATAAAATCCATGATTGTGGTGGTGCCGGAGTTGCTGTAATGCAAGCAGACTACATCACACTAGACCGTAATGAAGTTTACAACAATGCTTGGTATTCGGTTAATGCTCCTAGTGGTATCACGTTCTATCAAAATTGGAATTCTGACACCAAACAGGGATATAAGATATACGTGACCAATAACAAGGTCTACAAAAATAGACAGTACGTTCCTTGGATTTATAATGGCAAACTCTCAGACGGTAGCGGCATTTTGATTGATGATGCCAAAAATACCCAGAATAACTCAACATTGGGTGCATATAAAGGTCGTACCTTAATTGCCAACAATATCTCATACAAAAATGGTGGTGCGGGCATCGTTGCTTATAGTAGTGAGAATGTTCATATTATCAACAACACTACTTATATGAATAATCAAAGCCCAGAACATAATGGTGGACAGATTGTAGCTGTGTCGGCAAATAATATTTATGTCTGGAATAACATTCTTGTTTCTCCCTCTGGTAAGAGACTGAATAAAGACTGGGATAATGTCAACGTTTCCTATAACTATAATGTCTACGCCAACAGTACATTGTTGAGTCTGACTGGGCCTAACGACATTATGGCTGATCCGCAGTTTGTCAACCCAGAAGGTGGTGATTTTCGTCTTAAGCCAACTAGTCCAGCGATTAACAATGCAGTTGATTGGGGTTTAACTACTGATTTTGTAGGTAATCCCCGTCCTTCTGGCAATAAGGATGATATTGGGGCTTATGAGTATCAGTTCTAGAAATTGAAAGGATATAAGGTTGTGTTGAAAAAATTGAAAATGCAGAGTTTTGACATTAAATTTGCTTTTTTAACACAACTTTTTTATTTACTTCGTGAGGATTAAAATATTCGTGAGCCTGATAGAGGTAACTGTTGGATTCACTTTGCTCAGAAATACCATTAACTACTAAACCTAAGACGTTATGGCTCGATCTTTGTAACATTTCTTGGGCAGTCAAAGCGCTGCTAGATTCAATTACACCTGGTCTAACTACTAACAAAATCCCGTCTGACATTTGGTTTAAAGTTAGAGCATCTGCGGCTAGGAGTAGGGGAGGCGCATCTATAATGATAAAGTCATATTTAGCAGAAAAATTGTCAATTAGTGATGCCATCCGTTTGGAATCTAGTAGAGCGAGTGGGTTAGGTGGTCTAACGCCAGCTGTTAAAACATCCAGATTATCCATTACTTGATATACAGCAGAAGGAAATTCCGCTTGACCGACAAGAACTTCGCTTAATCCTGCGGCATTGGTTAGTTGCCAAAGATGATGTTGAGAAGGTACTCGCATATCTGCATCAATAAGTAAAACTTTACGTCCTAATTGAGCGATCGCGGCTGCTAAATTTGCGGAAACTGTAGATTTACCTTCTTTGGGTACAGCACTAGTAACTACTACGGTCTTCAGAACTTTATCAGAACTAAGGAATTTTAAATTTGCTTGAATCATCCGATACATTTCGCTAGTTAGAGAGTGAGGCATATCTCTCACAGCAATTTCGGGAGATGCTAGTTCGCCATCGCTTTCACGGGAGCGCATTTTATTAGTAGATAAAGGAATACCACCCAGTAATGTGTATCCAAAGACTTCTCTTATTTCCTTAAGTGTTTTGAGAGATTTGTCTCTCATTTCTAAAAACAGAACAGCACTAGTTGATAAGAATGCACCAAAGGTCAGACCCAAGGCTATGAAAATAAGTTTCTTGCCTGATTCTGGCTTTTCAGGAACGGTTGCTTGAGCGACAACCCGCGCATTGGGTGTAGTTTTATTTTCCGCTACTTGTAGTTCTTGAACTTTTTTTAGAACAGTTTGATAAGTGGATTCCGCAACATCAACTTTGCGTTCTAACTCGCGCTGAGTTTGGGCTAACTGTGGGATAATTTTCATCCGTCGTCCGTAGGCAGAACGGGAATTATACAAAGATGCAAGTCGATTTGTCAGTCCAAAGCGTTGTACTTCTAACTGTAAAAAATTTTGAATTAATGTTTGTCTCAGTTCTCCAATCTGTAATAGCCTTTGTGGTACTTGTGCTTGTGTACCTAGCGTCTGTCCAACTTGCTGTTGGAGAAGGGCTGTTAAGTTTGCTTTTCTAGCTTCTAAACTCACAATTATGGGATTATCATCTAGGAAACGGCTGCGTTCGTTAGCTAACTGACGTTCTACCTCTTGCAGTTGTGTCAGCACACCTTGTACCGCTGGAGATTGACTCAAAGTACTAACGGCGATCGCTTGTTGAGAGTTAAGATTGATTTTTTGGCGCAGTTCATTACTTTGGGCGGTTACTTCAGCTAGTTGAGAATTAACAGTATTAATTTCGTTATCCAAATTCCCAATAATACCAACACCTGATCTTGTTTCTTCTGTTAAATCTGCAATGTTATTCTTTTGTCTAAATATTCTTAATGCTACTTCCGCTTTATGAACAGCAGCTTGAGTGTTCGGTAACTGCTTGGCCATAAATTTACGTGTGGCTTCGGCTTCAGAACGACTTGTCAAAATATCGTTTTCTAAATAAGCATCTATGATTGTGTTAACTACTGCTGCGGCTTCTTCGGGGTTTGTGCTTTTGTAAGCAATGCGTAGCACATCAGTACCACCAACAATTTTTAGTGTCAGGTTCTTTTGTAGTTCTTCTACTTTTAGTGGCTCACCTTTGTCGTTTTTGAGTTGCAATTTATCTATAGTTCGCTGTAATAAAGGTGGGGAAGAAATTACTTCTATCTGAGTATTTATCGGATTCTGAGTGGATACTAGAGATCTCAAGTCACCTGTTTCTTCACCTTCGTTGTTACTAGGCAAAAGATTAGTGCCTACCACATTAAATGAAGGCATTCTGAATAAGAGTTTTGCTTCTGCTTCATAGGAAGCCTTAAGTAGTGTTGTTGCAGCAACGCTCAGTCCAACACTAGCTGCCAAGATACTAAGAATTAGTATCCATCGTCTTCTCAATACTAGTAAGTAACGATTAATATCTAAATCGATTGTTTCCCTAGATTCCATAGAATTTTTTGACATATAGCTTCAAAAATACTGCTTTGGGACAAGATGATAAAAATCTTACTTACGCACTGTAGACTGTAAATAGTATAAACTAGCTATGTTAAAAAACCATCATTTAATGAGTTCTCAAAATATAAATTGATTTATGCTTTTAATTAGCGTTTGGGCGCTTGATCAAAAGCACGAGCGATCGCATTCCAAGCTAGTTTGCGTTGCATATAAGTATCATAGGGCAGTGGACGCACTGGCGCTTTATCTGACCTAGGTTCAAATTCATTTAACCAAGAATAGCGATCGCTTAATCCCCAGGTAAGTACAGCAATTACTGCACGTTCATCGAGTACAGTGGAGAGATAGTCTTCATATACTCCTGCAATAATGCGATCGCGAGTTTGAATATCAAAAGGTAGCTTTTTATCTACTACATCCAGTTCTGTAATCATAATCTTCAACCCTAAACTAGCGACATCTTGCAGAAATTTTCGTAGTTTTTTGGCGTTAAATTGATTGTCTCCTGGTGATAGGTGAGCCTGAATACCAAGGGCATGAATTGGTGTACCTTTAGTACGCAAACGTTCTAGTAATTTTAATACGGCTATTCTTTTTGCTTCTTGCTGACGATTGTCATAATCCAAATCATATTCGTTATAAACTAATAACGCATTAGGGTCAGCAGCAGATGTAAGACGAAATGCTAATTCAATATAATTTTGTCCTAATAACTCTAACCAAGGGCTAATACGTAAACCATCACTTCTACCATCTTTTGGTAGCATAACTTCATTGACTACATCCCAAGAATGAATTTTGCCGGCATAACGTTTAACTACAGTATTAATGTGGTTTTTTAATAACTCTACTGCATTTTTACTATTAGCTTTTTCTTTAAACCATGAAGGTAAAGATCTATGCCAAACTAAAGTATGGCCGCGTAAAAGTAAATCATGAGATGTAGCAAAATTCGCGAGCCAATCTGCTGGAGCAAAATCAAATTTATCTGGACTAGGACGCAGCTTCACATTACCAGCAGCCCACTTCATTTCCCATTCAGGCACAAGCATCCGGCAATTTTCAATTACGGTAGCAGCATATTTAGCATCTGATTTGAGAATATCTGTACGCACTGCTGCACCATAAATCAACCCTTTTTTAGCAGCACGTTCATGTAAAGAAGGTTTTTCGGTTACAGAAAAATCTCTATTATTAGTATCTAGCGCTTGTATTTGCTGATTTTCATAAGTAACTTTACCTGCTACCACTGTACCTACAGTAGCCAAGCTACCCAGTCCAAATAAAAAACTACGTCTGTCAATCAATGTAGGTCTTTTCATCATCAAGACTTTATTTTTGTGAGTAGCAGTGAATTAAAAATACCTTTAAAGTTACAAATTTGAGTCAACTTATTTTAAGGGTTAGCTATTACTTTTTGGGTAATACGCTGTTTCAAAACTCGATAAAGAAATAGTGGGTTGCCCACAATATAACGTTCCCAGAGACGAGTAGGTTCAGTAACTAAACGTGTTAACCACTCAAAACCATTATCTGTCAGCCAGCGTGGGCCGCGATATACAGAATCAGTGTAGAAATCTAGGCAAGCACCGAGAGGGAGAAACACGCGAGTGTCAATTTTATCAAAATGGTCTAAAATCCAACGTTCTTGTAATGGCATACCAAAGCCAATGTATAAAACGTCGGGTTTAAATTGATTAATTTTTTCAATTACATTATCATTATCTTTTCCAGATTTGTCGAAATAACCGTGATGGCCATCGATGCGTAAATTAGGTGCGATCGCTAGTAATTTTTTAATTGCCTTATCTGTAACTCCTGGTTGTCCAGCCAGTAAAAATAAAGAAATATTGTTTTGCTCACAAGCTATGGCTAAACTTTCTATATAATCAGGACAAGTCATACGATGTATAGGTTCCATTTGATAACCCAAAAGTTTTGCACCTAGCAAAACGCCAACTCCATCACAAAATACTAAATCAGCATTATTTAAAAAATTTCGATACCAAGGTAATTGATAGGCAAAGTTCATACCTCGAACATTAACATGGGCTATGACAGTTTTTTGGGCAACTTTACCAGCTTCAACTATATAGCTAATTAAATCTTGTACCGTTAATTTATGGAATCTTGTGTCTAACACCTTGACTTCAGGAAAATTGCTCATTTTTACCATATTTTTTAACTAATTGGGATAAATCTTCTAGATAGTTTAATGAGACTCAACCAGAATTGAATCATAAATTTTAGATAAATAATTCATATATTGATTCACATCAAATGATCGAACACTCTCTCTAGCATTATGGCCTAAGCTTTGCCTAAACTCCGGGTTATTAATTAAATGCTGCATCGCTATCGATAACTCTTGAATTTTTCCTGGTTCAACTAATAGACCATTTTGATTAGGAATGACGAGTTCAGGTATACCTCCAACGGGTGTAGTAATCACAGGTAATTCCCAACTCATAGCTTCTAATAATGCCATTGGTAAACCTTCATTATATGAAGGTAGTATAAAAACATCAGCTTTTGCTAAAAGTGTATCTCGTTGCTGTTCATTTACCCAACTTAAAATAGTAATGTAATCACTTAACTGTAATTCTTCTACTAAATTTTTAGCTTGTTCCGTATCTCCATCACCTGCTATGAGCAATTCTGCATTTTGCTTGTTTTCATCAGGCATTGCAGCAAATGCTTGAATCAAATCAAAAGCTCCCTTACGTTGTCCAATTCTTCCTAAAAATAAAAAATTAACTTTTTTAGCAATGATGCGTTGAGCAACTTTTGTAGGAAATTTGACTGGATTAGATAAAACGCACACTTGCTCTGCGTTCAAACCCAAGTGATCTATATAGTAATTTTTCCAGCTAGTTGATAAAACAATAAAACGAGTTGATTTAGAAAATACCCAACTCAACATAGCCTTGATTGATTTTGGCAAATGTGCATAAAAAATATGAAAATCAGCACTATGAGTATGAAGAATTACTGGTTTACGCAATAGCCAAGCAATCATTGTTGTAATTGCCTGACGAAAAGCACTACCACGTTCCGAAACATGAATATGAACAATATCAGCTTCTTGTTGTAACAGTCGCCAGCACAAAATTCCTAAAGCCTGACTAAAGACTAATATTTTCCGTAATGTTGAACCATTAGGTAAAGTAGGTAGATGTCTAATTTGTATCTCAGTTGGTGCTTGTTGAAGCATCAATTTTTCAACAGATACTATGCCACCTTGTCGATCTAAACTTTCTCCTAACATTAAAATTCGCATCTTCTGCATAACCATCCCAATTTTTTATTTCTAAAAAATATGATAATTTTTTGATAAAAATAACAAATGTTAAATAGTTTATAATTAATACTTATTGCGTTGATATTTTTTTGTCTAAATTTGCAGGTAAAAACAACGATAAACAAACAGCAACATAAAGTATCCAGCTAATACTATTGGATTTTACAAGTGAAGATTCAGTCAAGTTAACTATGACAATGTATGTCATATGTATAATAGGCCAAATCTCAACAGATGTTTTACTATTCCGTACCCAAACTAATGCTTGTAAATAACTCTGCAAAAAACCTATAAAAAATATCCCTAATCCTAAAATACCTAAATCTAGCCATAGAGCTAAATAACCATTGTGAGGGTGGGTTGGTGTCCAACCAGCAGCCCACCAAATGGAAGCTGATTCACCATTCCATCCTTGCCAAAATCCACCATAACCATAACCAAGCCAAGGATGTTTCCAAATCATTTCCAGAACCAAAGGCCATAAGTCTGTTCTTCCAGTTAATGTGGCATCTTTCCCTATAGAGGAAAAGAGGATATCAGCACTACTATTAAACCAAAAATATGCTCCTTCGCCTAAAGTAGCTATTAGCATTATTGTGGGAATCATTAAATTATAAGACCAACGGAATGTTTGAAAAATAAAAAATGCACTAATCAGAATTAATAAATTTACTAAAGATGAAGTTGAAGAAGCAAGCAATAAAAGTAAGAATGATAAACTAAAGCCAAGCCAAAAAATATAAGCTTGCTTTCGATTTTGATATGCCATGATTAGAAAAACAATGCCACTGTTTAGCATCGCAGCACCCAAACCATTTTTATGTAAAAATACTCCTCGCCACTTTCCTTGATGAATGCCGCCCATTATCCCGTATTTTGGTAAGGCTATAGCAAAAATAAAACTTAGTAATATAGCAATTCCAAATGCCCAAGTTAATAAATATAACTGCTGTTTAAGGGTATAACGAGAAGCTAAATAAATTCCAAATAAGGTTGAACCTATGAGCGTAAAACTATCTTTCAATGTTGTTGCAGGCTCAAAAGACCAAATAATCGAAATAGCTGCAAGTATAATTAATGCAAAAATCCATTTTCCTTTGATTAAAAAATAAAGGCTTTTCTTCCAACGTAAAACTAGTAAAAATGAAGTAGCTATGTAAAGTAACAGATTAATAACTCTGATTAAGGTACTATCAAATTCAACGAACTCATTTTCTTGCGCTCCTCCTGATAAGATAAGGTCTAAGATAGCTCCTGAATAAATTAACAATGCGACAACGGTAAATAGATATTCAGCACCAATGAGTAATTTTTTCATATTCTTTTGATTGCATGATGATAAACATCAAACGTTTGCTCTGCAATATTTGACCAATTTAAATCATGCTGACAGCGAGCTAATGCAGCTGTTTGCATTTGTTGTTGCAAAGTGCGATCGCTCAACAACCGAATTATGGCATTAGCTAAGGCTTCTACATCCCCAGGTGGAACTAAGATTCCATCTTTTTCTGGTTTGATGATTTCTCGCAATCCACCAACATCCGATGCAACTATTGGCGTTCCAATACCATAAGATAACGCCGCTACGCCACTTTGAGATGCTTCAATGTAAGGCAAGACTGAAATTGTGCTGCGTTGAAAAAGTCCGGCTACGTCTTCTTCTGGAATAAAATCATTGATGATTTCGATTTGCTGATGGTCATAACCATGAGGAAAATATTGTTGAATATTTTCGCCGCGTCCCGCAATAATTAATTTGACTTCGGGAATCTTAGCAGCAATCAATGGCATAGCTTTTAACAAATAGTTCAAACCTTTATAAGGCCAGATTCTGCCGAAAAACAGCAATGTATAAGGTTCTCTTGCTAAAGTTTTTGTTTTGGCTCTTCTTTGGTACAAGCTGCCAAGTTCCCCATGATTTAACACATTAACTCGCTGCTTTGGAACCTGAAAATCTTGGATAAGCGCTTGCTTTAAACCTTCTGTATGAACAATGAGTTGTTGAGAGCGAGAGAATGCGACACGTCGAGTATATTCTGAACCAAACACACTTTGGCGATCGCCAGGATGACGATACACATCATGGATTGTTGTCACCAATGGGGGCATTTGATTAAAGAGTAACGCCAGATCATACCAAGGATCATTAGTTTCCTGTACATGTAAAACATCTGGTTGCACCTCTTGGATGCTCCGCATCATAGTAGACATAGACAGTAGATTACGTGGATCTCGAATTCGTGGTTTCTTAAAACTAATTACATGGATATTTGGATCTAAATCATTGCGACAGACCGCAGAAACTTTTTCTGGATGAATTAGCGTTAAATTTACATATTTTACTAGACTATTTGCTAATTCAATCGTGTAGTCTTCAAAACAGAAATGTAGTAAAGCTACTTTCATCATAATTCTTTTATTTTTTAATTATCTTTTGACTGCTACTTTTGACCAAACAACGCGAATTCCACCCAAATAGTTAATACCCATAAAACCAATAATCAAACAGTAGATAAAAGTAGAAATCATTAAAGTTATTAAGAAACTATGACTGGCTCCTTTCAAAATCAAAAACACAGGTAACATTAAAAAAGTAATTAAAACTGGACGACGAATAATTTGCAATATGTTTAATGGAAATAAACGACTATATGTGTAACAACAATATTGGCTGAATCCCAAGATTCTCATTACTAAATCAGTGGTAGCTGCACCCAATAATTGAAATTGGGATACGAGTAATACGCCTAAAAAACTACCTATTGTGTTAGTAATCACAACTTCGCGCAAATTAAACTTCTCCAAACCATTAGCTACTAGCAGATTAGATAATGCGCGATTAAATGGCAAAAACAATAAAGTTAGAGTAATGATATTAAGAGCTAGACTGCCTTGAGCAAAACTAGGATTATATAAAAAAATCAATAAATCTTTGCTAAAAAACCAACAACCCATTAATAATGGTAAGGCTATAATTAACAGTATTTCAATAAAATTTTCTGTAATTTTACGTTGATGTGCTTTTCCTTGAGCCACTGCCTTGGATAAAGTGGGAAATATTGCTGTAGCCATACTATTAGCAATAATGAGGAATGGTTGCATTAGTTGCACGATGCCACCATAAATACCGACTAAAGCTTCGTTACCTAATAGCGAAATAATCAATATTTGCATTCTACTACTAACTACGGCTATACCTTCAATGGCAAAAAATGTCCGTGCAGCTTTAATACTATTCCAAATAAAATCCTTTTCAATTTGCCATTTTAGTTTGACTGTACCTATCAGTAATAGCCATTCAATTACTAAAATTATCGCTTCAGAAGCCAATAAAATTTCTGCTAAAGTATTAACTCCATACTTCATTTGCATTGCCCATATCATCAACATTACCCGCAAAACGTAAACAGGAACTGTAGAAAGAGCAATTAAATGCATTCTTTCTTGAGCCTGAAAAATTGCTTCTGTGATATTTGACAAGGAAAATGGAATAATCGTTAAACCCATAATGTAGCAAACAGTGGATGTTTGAACACTATAAGGCAATAAAAACACCACAATGGCTAATGCTACATAACCAATAAGAGCAAAAATAAATTGTAATAAGGTGCCATTTGTGAGAAAAATAGAAGTTTTTTCTGGCTCACGGGCTAGTTCTCTAGTGAACAAAGTTTTTAGTCCCTGTGAGGAAATGTTCACAAAAATAAAGTAATAGCTAAATGCTAATAGATATTGTCCTAATGCTTCAGCCCCTAATATTCGTGCAATAGCTGCGGTTAGTACAAATGTGGCAATGCTTTGAACCAACCTATTAATAAGCATTGAGAGAGAATTGCTGATTAATTTACGTTTTTCTAGCATTATGATTTAAATGTATTGCTGGATAAAAATAACATATTCTCAGTTAACTATTGTTTCGATATGATATTTCGTAGACTAATTTATCTCCGAGAACATAATATCTAAAACGACGTTTTAATATAAGTTTAAGTTGACTAATAAAATGGACTAAAAAATATGGATTACGGATGAATTCAAATAAAGCTGTTAAGACTCTTTTCTGTTTGAGAGGTTCGACTACACTGTAATAAGCTCGGTTTTTCTCTAGTACTGCCAGACTTTTAGATAGACTGTGAACTAATTTAGAGTTAGATTGAACAATATCTTGTTGTAAAAAATAATTGAGCGACACAATGAATTGGTTAATATGCCGTACTTTACTTTGAGTTACTAGAGAGCCTGGACGAGAAAGATAAAAATAATATGCTTGCGGAACAAAAATTAAGTAAGCTTCTTTCACTAAACATTGCAACAGCAAATGGAAATCTTCTACAACCTGCATGTTTTCGTCATATTGAATTTCATGCTTGAGTAAAAATTCTCGCTTGATGATGGGCTTAGATAAACCTAGGTGTAATCCTGGTTGTCCATAAATGCCTGTTGCGACAAAATACGGTGCGTTAATTTGACAAGGTGTATGAATTTGCTCTCCACTCTGTCTCAACAATGTACTCCAAGGAGAAGTGTCACCGCTTTGGATAAAGTGGAGGTCATCAATCACAATATCGGCGTTTTCTGCTGTTGCCACTTGCAGCAGCTTTTCTAACCTATCCGGTGCATACCAATCATCAGAGTCCAACACAGCAATCCATTTTCCTTGAGCTTCTTTCAGCGCTTGGTTACGTGCGCCACTCACTCCCAGATTTTTTTGGTTGACCAAGACTTTGAGACGTGAATCCACAAAGCTATTGATAACTTCTAAAGTTGAATCACTAGAAGCGTCATCTACTACAATAACTTCCAAGTTGGTGAGGGTTTGCCCTAAAGCTGATTCTATAGCTCGTGCAATATAGTTTGCGGTGTTATGCGCCGGAATGATGATTGATACTTCGGGATTCATGTCAATAGTCTTTTAATTTATTTATAAATGTCTAGCTCAACGTGGCAAGGGTATCCGTTCTAATTGCCGTTTCACCCAGTTCAAACCTTTGCGAGCAATGCTTGTGGAAGACACTGAGTTGTCGATTTGTTTGATCTCTGCATCTGATAATTGCACAGCTACTGAGCTTGCAGAATCTGTAATACTGGCTGGTTTTCTGGCTCCCACAACAGGCACAACAACGGATGATTTTGCCCGCAACCAAGCTAGAAGAATACAGTAAATTGATACTCCTTTGGCTGTGGCTAGTTCGGTCAAGATGGGGACTGCATCTAAATTACTAGAACGACGCTTACCGCCAACTCCTCCAAGGGGACTCCAGGCGAGAAAAGTTAGTGCTTCTTGTTCGCAGTATTCCAGTATGCCATCAAATTCTGGGTTACGATGCCAGAGATGATACTGGTTCTCAACTGCAACAATATCGACTATCTCAAGGGCTTGCTTGATTTGATTTACAGAAAAATTGGACACACCGACATACTTAATTAATCCGGCGGCGACGGCTTCTTTGACAGGTGTTAAGGATTCTTTGATGGAGTAGTTAGGATCGGGACTGTGATATAGCCATAAGTCAATGGGCTTGACTCCGCCTAAAGCTGCAAAACTTTCCTGAATGGTTTGCCGCAAATGTTCAGGATTACCGTTAGGAACCCATTCACCGTTGGGTCGCATCAAGCCACCTTTGGTAATTGTGACAACTTGGCTGGTATCGCCATCATATTGTTGTAGGGCTTTACAAATCAGGCGCTCGTTATGATGTTTCTCTGACTCATCAAGACAGTAAGAATCAGCGGTATCTATGAGGTTGATACCCAGTTTCAAGGCACGATGGATGGTTTCTATTGCTTCGGATTCTGTAGGTCTGCCACTCAAGGACATAGGCATGGCACCAAGTCCAATTGCGCTAATGCCAACTCCTGTATTACTCAGTCGTTTGATTTCCATAAGTCTCAAATTAGTGTGAGATTTTATTGCAATATACCTGTAATGGGTTTCAGGGTTACTCCCTTTTGGGAAGAATTAACTAATCTGAGAGACTGAGGCAGTGATTAGAGGCTTGCCATCAAAGTGTGCAGGAATTGGCGCACCCATTAATCCCAAAATTGTTGGTGGTAGATCGACAACTTCACCTGTTGTTAATTCGGAATTAGGGGCAATGCCTGGGCCTTTAGCTACTAAAAATCCCCGTTCCCAATGAGAACCAGCACGGAAGTAGGGGATAGGGCCAATTCTGCCGAAGTCAGGGCTGTCAACTACATCAGTGATTTGTTCGTGCCACAAAACAACGAGATCAGAATCGGGCAGTGTGGGATCGTTGTTGGTTGCCGATCGCCGAGTACGGATAACTTTTTTCACAAGAGCTTTGCCTGTACGGGCATCCTTGAGGCGATAAAGCATTTGTGAGATTTCATCGCAAACTGTAGCGTATTCTTCAGCAGTGACGATGCCATCACGTTCTCGTCCTTTGAGGTTGATGCGGATGTGACCATCGGCAAAGCCAGGCAGCGCAAAGGCTTTCATTTGTGGCCAGAGGGGTTGAAACCACATAACTGGCATCCAGCCCATTGCTGTTGCTTCAGCTTCGGCTGAATAAGGAGAGCGTAAACCGTGCTGACTCGATTGGAGAAACTTTTTATGAGTCCAGGTTTTGAAAAACTTGGCTATAGGATTAGGTTCATATAAGCTTGTCCAGATATTGCCTGGCCAAGAGTTTCTTATAGGTTTGGTAATAACTGGTGGTGGGGTAGTGCCTACTTGACCTGGAGCGATCGCCACTTTTCCAGGGAAACTATAGCGATAAAGTAGTTCTGGTAGGAAGGTTTGACTTAACAAATCGCTAAAGTTAAGTCCCATACCATGTGGTGAGAAACATAAAACATAGGCATTATCAGCTGCTTCCGTTAAAATTTCTCCAATGGCACGATCAATGTCTTTGTAAGTTTCTAAAAGCGGATCAACATCGTTGTTACCTTTGGTTAAATGCTCATAAAGCGGATGTTCAGGATCACTGAAAGCATAAAGGTCGTGACCACCTGTGTGTGTTTCGTTGAAATTTGTTAATAACAAATCCCAGGAATCACGGCGCAATAAATCGCGGCAAATAGCCGAACGTCCGGCAATACTTTGTTTAAGTGCTTGCTTTTCCCACTCTATATAAGATTTATCCCACCAAATACCATTGTCGTTATAAATAATGGGGTTTTTGCCATGCTTCTGGATAATTTCTGGCAAGATTGTCGAAGGTTGAGAAGCGTTGGGGGTATAAGGATAAGTTCCTCCCCACCCCAAGATTTGTACACCATTAACGCGATCGCTGAGATTGGCATAAGGTTGATCGAATACTGCTACCTTATATTTATCTCCCAAGGCATAGAAGGGTGGTTGTGTCTCATAGTCATACCCGCTATCGCATAGTTCACAGGAAATTTCATAGCGATGGGGATAATACTTAACAATATCCCAGTATCCTGTCTTATCGGCGCGGCGACCAGTGATAAATGCTGGCCATAATGCCTCTGTAGAAGTTAGTTCTTCTTGATGACCACAATATTCAACTGTATTATTGAGGCGACCGTATATTCCTTGTTCACGTAGCTGGCTGAAGGTTTGGAGATGGCCTTCATTCATCCATTTTTCTAATAACCACGGATCGCCAGCATCTAATCCAATAACAATAACTTGATTTTTCATTACAGTTTCCTATCAATTTCCCTGATGAAGATTGGTCAAATTTTGAGATTACTGTATTTCTTCCATCTTGAATGGGAAAACTTATGAACTTACTAAGGGGCGAAAGTTTTGATTCAAAGTTACTTTTAGTATGCGCCTTCTTTTTTCAAGACTACTTGAACTGTTTTCAGTAAAATCTCGAAATCTAATTGCAGTGACCAGTTTTCAATGTAGCTCATATCTAAATTGATAACTTGTTCAAAATCTAAGATGTTGGAGCGTCCTGATACTTGCCAAAGACCTGTGACACCAGGTAAAACTTCTTGACGCAAGAAATGATGATCTAAGAATTTATCTACATCTCTAGTAGGCAGAGGACGAGGTCCAACCAGACTCATTTCTCCTAATAAAACGTTAAACAATTGTGGTAGTTCATCTAGGCTATAACGTCGGAGAAATTTGCCGATTCTGGTAATCCGAGGATCATCTTTAATTTTAAAAATGATCCCATCCTTGGTTTCGTTTAAAGCTTCTAATTCTTTTTGGAGTTTATCTGCATCCGGTCTCATTGTCCGGAATTTCCATACTTTAAACTGTCTTCCACTTAATCCAATACGAGTTTGCTTATAAAATACTGGGCCTGGAGAATCTAGTTTAATGGCAATAGCGATCGCTAAATAAATCGGTGAGGCAAAAAGTAAAAACAAAGCAGTAAAACAAAAATCAAACATCCGCTTCAGCCAGAAATCTTTACCAATGATTGTGGGACAACTTACAGTTAGACAAGGCATCCCGCCAACTTTTTGAATGTAGACTTGTCTATGTATCGGCTTTAATTGCATCGGAATAATATTTACGGTTATACCTGCTGCTTGAAATAGCCAGCATAAAAACATCCGATTTTTGATGGCATCCCAAGCAATAAAAACTTCTGTTATTCCTAGTCTGTTCAGTTTTTCTAAAGTAGCTTCCCGATTATATCTATCTAAGGCTCTGGCTGTGTCAGTCCCTCGAATTATGTAACGTTTTTCGTTTTTAATAAATTTGGTAGTTTGTTCATAATATTCAGGTTCACAAATAACAAAAACGGAGTTACAACCTATTATTTTACGCTGACGTAAATATTTCAGAGCTAGTTCAATTGCTAATCGACCAGTAATCACAAAAGTTGTACTTAGCAACCAAGATACAGTTAATGTAGATTTCTCAGCTTCTATGATAGGTTGATACAAAACACTAACAAGTAAGATTAGACCTTGGGCGAAAGTTAGTGTTTTAATAATACCCCAATAGTCACAACGTTGCTGACCTGATTGATATGTACCTTGAAGAGCTAATGATGCTATTTGTAGCACTATCAACTCAGATATGTGGTTGTTTTGTGAATATGTAGAAGTATCAACAGGGGAAACCTGATATTGCGCTAATTTCCAAGCAAAGAATAAAGCAAAGCAATCTACTATTACTAATGTTAGTATTCGTAGCCACCAAGCGCCTTTACTCAGTTTAAGGAATGCAGCAGCACGCAAATCTAGAGCAGAGCTACGCCAGTTATTGTAATTGGTTGAATGGGTAGTAGTACTTTGATGAGTCATATTCGTTGTGATATTTGGTTGTGTTAGATAATCTGCTGGAAAACTATGACAGTAAATTGAATATCATTTCTACATAAGGGTCACAGTATTATTTACTGTGATATTTTTTTTACTTAAACAACATTATTTATATATGCTAATTATTTCACCAGTGAAAGTGAAAATACTAATACTTGAGACATAGATACTCCCCTATCAACTGGGTAAATACTAAGTGCCAGTGGATAGAACAATAGCTAAATAGTAAGTATCTTTATCGAAGTTTTACATTTTTTGGAGTTATTTGAGATTTGTGCTTATGTAACTTGCCTTATGTTTATTATGGTGTTATGTTTTTATACCTAGTAAAAATATTTTGCATAAGTAATACATATAATACAGTGGTAATACTTAAGAGCAGTTTGAGTCGAAGTTATTTAAAAACGTCAAAATTATTTCAGAGTGTTGAGTGCCGAGTATAAACTCAGTATTTACCCTACCTGGGTTTTAGAAATCACAATAGTCCTAATCTATGCTTAGACCGCCATAAGTGGACATTGCATGAATATAGAATCAATCTCAATTAATCTATGTTCATGTAACGTCTGAAGATTAATGACATACATCAGGTATAATTGCATCCTCCAGATTAGCACCGATGAGGTTAGCGCCTCGGAGTTTAGTACCAGTTAAGTTAGCGCCATTCAGATTAGCACCTGCCAAGTTGGCTCCTTGAAGGTGAGCATAACTTAAGTTTGCGCCTGTTAAGTCAGCTTCACTGAGGTTTGCTTGCAGCATATATGCGCTACTTAGGTAAGCATAGCTAAGATTGCAACTGCACATATCTGTTTTGTAAAGATAAGCTCCAATTAAATCTGCTTTGTAGAGGTTGGCTTTGCTGAGGTCAGATGCAATCAAGTTGGCTTCTATTAAACTTGCATAAGCGAGGTTAGCACGAATGAGTTTGGCCGCACCTAAATCAGCGCCTCTGAGGTTAGCATCTTTCAGGTCTGTGCCGATAAGGATAGCATGGGCGATCGCACTTTCTTTTAAATTTGCTTCACTTAAGTCAGCACCAATGAAATTGGCATAACTTAAATCTGCTTGTGTTAAAGTTGCACCCCTTAAATTAGCCACACTAAAGTTAGCTGCACTCAAGTTTGCTTCAATTAGCTTGGCTTGATAAAGGTTTGCACCACTCAAATCTGCACCGTTGAGGTTAGCACGTACAAGTAAAGCCTGACTCAAATCTGCTTTGGTCAAGTTGACTTTTTGCAGGTTAGCACCTCTGAGATTTTCTCCTTGCAAGTTTGCAGCGCTGAGGTCTGGTTGAATTTGAGGATTCTGCTGTCTCCATTCACTCCAGGTAACTGCACCTGCTTTCAATAAAACCAGATGCTCTTGATTTGCCATTTTCTCTCCTTTACTCCTGGCGGCCACTATTGGGATTTGTCCGGCCAGCTACATTTTCAATCGCGGTTAACGCTCCCCTTGCTCCTGCTAGAATATCCTGTTCTTGCCCACCTAAATACAGCCTGCCAAAACTACCTACAGCTTGTACTTCCAGAATATTAATTGATGCTGCTTTTTCTGCTTCATTGGCGGCTAACGCGGCGTAAGCAGCTGGTTCAACTTCTAATACATACAAAGTTTGTCCAGCTAGTAGCAGTTGTCCTCGGCGGGTGCGATTTATCAGTTGTGTTTGGTAAGCATCAATGTTGCGGATAATTTGGCTAGACACAACACGCGGTTTGAGACATTCTTCTCGTCTGACTCCTAACAAATCTAAAATGGCTTGACCAGCTGTGCGTGTTTCTCCTTGGGAACCAGAATGAACTTCTAATAAACCATATAATCTCTCAACTACCTGAACTCCGGGACGCACAGAGGCAGCTTTTAATGCTACATCAGTAATTTTATTGATTTCAATACCCGGAGAGATTTCAATCCACAGTGATGTATCTCCTGGTAATGGCAAGAAACCTTGAGCTACTGTTCCCATATAGGCTGCGTGTTGAGGTTGCAAGCTGTCAAGAAATACGAAACTGCGTAGTTCTATACCCAAGGTTTTGCTCTCCAGTCATGAGGTAAAGTTTACATATTGCAATAATATGCCTGTAACTTTAAACTACCATAACCCACGGTCAATACCTTAATGCTGCGTATGAAAACAAAGAAACCCCAGCTACTCAAAAGAAACTGGGGTTTTGAAATCTCGCAATTTTCATCTATATATATGAGATATTCTCTATTAGGAGATAGTCAACTTTAGCTCCCTAAATCTAGTTGCACCTCTAACCCATTATTACCATCTGTAGACTGAGCCGCTGGTTGTAAGAAAATAGAAGTACTGGGTAGTAAGACTGAGCGATTAAAACCTAATCCATTAGAGGGCGATTTATTTGTTTGGGTGTTGTTGGAGGGACGGTTGATATTTCCTCCTTCAAAGAATTTCATAAAGTCATTTTCTGCTGTTCTTGTACCAATTCCTTCTAGAGAATCACTAGTTATTTTGTAGCTTTCCTCATTGACAATGGGTGCAGATAGTGACTGAGGGCGAACCGGGCTTTCTAAGCTGACAATAGCTGCCATAACTGTTAAAGCAGCAATGATTTTAGCTTTCATAAATTTTATCCCAATTCTGTGGTGTTGGTTGCTATTATTATTTCAGCAAATAATTTAGTAACTTTTGCTATTAGATATAATCTACGTCTGCCAGTATTTTATTTAATATGTAAATTCTCTGTCAATGATTTATCTAGCTTGATTACAAAACACAATTTTTACATAATGAAACTTCTGATTATTACTGCAAATTTATAATAATTATTAAGATTAAAGTCTGTGGTTAAAGTTTAGTAAAATTTAATTCCTCTACAGCCGACATTCCGCAGGTAAGTGAAGAGATTGATGGTATTTTTGATAAATGACATCATCAGCATCAGAAATAAGAGTACAAGATATTGACCACTGCGGGATAGTGGCAGGCATAATTGACCAAATGTGTTTGGTAGAACAAATCAACCAAATACTAGGCATACATCATCAAGAAATAGTCAGTCCAGGTCAAGCAGTAAAGGCGATGATTCTCAATGGCTTGGGCTTGGTCAGTGCGCCACTGTATTTGTTTGAAAAGTTTTTTGTAGGCAAAGCCACAGAGCACCTATTGGGTGAGGGGATAAGTCCAGAACATCTCAACGATGACCGTTTAGGGAGAGTATTGGATAAGCTATATGAGGCAGGATTAACACAAGTATTCGTCACAGTAGCGTTGGCAGCAGCCCAAAAGTTTGGGGTAAAAAAAGACAGTTTGCACCTAGACTCCAGTTCATTTCATGTGCATGGAGAATACGTCAGCACCACAGATGAAGACGCAACAGAGGAAAGAGCAATTGAAATTACCTATGGTTATTCACGAGACCATCGACCGGATCTCAAACAATTTATATTGGACTTAATGTGCAGTGGGGATGGAGATATCCCTTTATATCTGAGAGTTGCAGATGGAAATGAAGCTGACTCGGCGGCATTTGCCCGAATTCTCAAAGAGTTTAGGCAACAGTGGGAGATAGATGCCTTGTTTGTGGCAGATGCCGCTCTTTACTGTGAACAGAACATCAAACAGATGGATTCTTTACGCTGGCTATCAAGAGTGCCAGCCACCTTAGCGGCAGCACAATTTCTCTTAGACAACATGAGTCAGGAAGCATTTGTCAACAGTGCAATCGCAGGATACCAGATTGCTGAGTGTTGTAGTGATTATGCCGCAGTGAAGCAGCGTTGGTTAGTCGTCGAGAGTGAAGCTCGTAAAAGCGCGGATTTAAAGCAATTAGAAAAACGTCTAGCCAAGCAACTGGACAAAGCCCAGTCTCAACTACGGCAGTTATCACAGCAAGAGTTCGCTTGTGCAGCAGATGCATTGAAAGCCGCAAATTTATTGAGTAGTCAGCTACGCTTTCATCAACTCCAAGACGTGGAGATTATTGAACACCATCGTCACCGCAAACCCGGTAGACCAGGCAAAAATACCCAACACACTCACTACTGTTATCAAATTCGTGCTTCTGTGGTTCCAAAACCTCAAGCCATTGCTATCGAACAATTACGTGCAGGTCGCTTCATTTTAGCGACTAATGTTACAGATACTAACGAGTTGACTGGCGATGACTTGCTCTTGCAGTACAAGGCTCAACAATCTACAGAACGCGGTTTTCGTTTCCTCAAAGACCCTCTGTTTTTTACCAGCAGCGTCTTCCTCAACTCTCCCGAACGGGTAGCAGCATTGGCAATGGTGATGGGTCTGTGTTTATTGGTTTACAGTTTAGGGCAAAAGGCACTGCGTCAAGCCCTGGAAACAGCAAAACAAACTATCAGTAATCAGTTGGGTAAGCCGACTAGCACTCCCACTCTCCGTTGGGTCTTTCAGTGTTTTATGTCGATTCATTTGATAACGATCGCTGGCTTTAGACAGATTGCTAATCTTACTGATGAACGACGTTGGATTCTCCAGTTTCTCGGTGCACCTTGCCGAAAATATTATCTTTTGACCTGATAGACCTGCGGAATGTAGGCTACAGCAGAATATAAATTCTTGTTACATAAAAATATCCCCAATTTCTTTCAGAAGTCGGGGATATCAGGTTTTGGGTAAGCAGAAAAAAGCGCTACTCAGATTCTTTGGTAAAGCTATAAATTTTCTGCTTTTCCAGACTATTGCTAATAGATGAAGGCAAAGTATCTAAGGATAAAATCTGACGATCAAGTTGAACTTGCAAATTAGTCAGAGGGTCACAACCAGAAGAAATCAGAAATTCGAGTTTCTGAATGTAGGGTAATGTGGCTAGATTATCTATAATTTGGAAGACTGCTTGCAGGTAAGGATGGCCAGTTTGCTTGTACCAATCACAACTGGCTACTTTTGGTTGGTCAAACCCTAAGTGTACAGTCAAAGATGGTTCATCGAATAAAGCGATCGCCAAAGGACGGGCTTCTTCTTGCAACAATAAATCATTCGTTTTGGCGAAATGGCGCAATTTTTCCAACCGTTCATAACGTTTCGTGACTGATTGGGGGTCATCTTGCCAATGAATGGCGATGGTAACTAAATAGGTCTGCAACAGCATGTGACCTAACTTTTTCGCTTTGGTTGCGAGGTAATAGGAATTGTAGTCGTTGGACTCAATTAATAAGGGTACGCGATCGACAACTTCCAAGCCATAGCCTTTAACCCCAGCAATCTTTCGGGGATTATTGGTAATTAAGCGGATATTTTTTACACCTAAATCCATCAGCATTTGCGCTCCCATACCATAGTCGCGCAGGTCAGCAGGAAATCCTAAACGCTCGTTGGCTTCTACTGTATCTAGACCCATATCCTGTAAGGAGTAGGCTTTCAGTTTATTAATTAAGCCAATACCCCGACCTTCTTGACGCAGGTAAACAACGACACCTTGACCTGCACTTTCAATCATGTTCAAAGCAGCTTGTAACTGCATTCGACAGTCACAACGCAAAGACCCCAAAGCATCACCAGTTAAACATTCTGAGTGCATCCGCACCATAACTGGTTCATCTTTGAAAGTGGCGGGGTCGCCTTTGACAATAGCAACGTGTTCGCAATTGTCGAGGGTGTGGCGGTAAGCGTAAATTTTGAAATGACCGAATTGTGTGGGTAACTCGGCAATACTTTCGCGGATCACGAGGCGATCGTGTTGCAGACGATAACTGATTAAGTCCGCAATACTGATAATTTTTAAATTGTAGTTTTTGGCGTACTCAATTAGCTGGGGTAGCCGCGCCATTGAACCATCGGGGTTTTGGATTTCGCAAATCACCCCCGCTGGGTAAAGTCCAGCCAATCGAGATAAATCTACAGCCGCTTCTGTATGTCCGGCGCGTTTGAGAACACCGCCTGCTTTGGCGCGAATGGGGAAAATATGCCCAGGACGACGTAAATCTAAAGGTGTGGTGGCTGGGTTGAGGGCAACTTGAATAGTCCGAGCGCGATCGTCTGCGGAAATGCCTGTGCTAACACCTAAATGAGGGCCAGCGTCGATACTAACTGTGAACGCAGTTTGGTTAGTGTCCGTAATGTTAGTTACCATCAAAGGTAAATCTAGCTCGTCGAGGCGATCGCCTGTCATCGCTAGACAAATTAGCCCTCTTGCTTGCACCGCCATGAAATTGATCATGTCAGGTGTGGCAAATTGAGCAGCACAAATCAAATCACCTTCATTTTCTCGATTTTCGTCATCAACCACCACAATGACGCGACCTGCTTTGAGATCTGCCAAAGCAGCATCAATCGAATCAAATTTAAAAGTTGGTTGAGCAGCATGATCAGTGGTTTCTCCTGCTGGAGGAGCTACACTCATTTGCGAGTTATCGCTCTCAGCTGGATTGCCATAAGACTGCCGTGTAGGTTTAGGCATTGACACAAAAGACTTCCAGTTAGTGATAGTAAATTTTTTTTAACAATTTCTATATTTTGATTGTAACTCCTTTATACGGCGGAGAATACACTAGCAATGATTCGATAACATGGTCTAGTCTTTACCGTTAAAATTGGGATTTAGTCCAAAAAGTGAAGTCATAGTTAGGACTTACCCACAGACAATCTCTGTGGCGACTGGGTATAAGGGGAAAAGATTTAGGGTGTAAGGGTTTTAGCTACATACACCCCTAAACCCCCCATATACCATCCCAAAAACTTTGATTTTTCGTTTTTATGCGTAAGTCCTAATAGTGCTGAGTGCTGAGGTAACAAAGGAAAAATGACAAATAACCATTGACCATTGACTCTTGACCATTGACTGATAAATTAATCAAAAGCGGATAAGGATTTCAGAATCATGGGCAATTTTAGGCGCGTACCCGTTGGGATTGTTGGCGCGTCAGGCTATGGTGGAGTGCAGCTAGTTCGACTACTTATGGAACATCCAGAAGTGGAACTAGTTTATTTAGGCGGTGAGAGCAGTGCGGGGAAATCGTTTGGGGATCTTTACCCACATTTGGCTCATTTAGTTAATTTGCCAATAGAGGCGGTAGATCCAGAAGTTATGGCTCACCGCTGCGAAGTTGTGTTTTTATCTCTCCCAAATGGTCTGGCTTGCCAAATTGCACCGCAATTATTAGAAAAAGGATGTAAAGTACTGGATTTGAGTGCCGATTATCGATTTAGTAATCTGGCAACTTATACCAGTTGGTATGGACAAGAAAGAAGCGATCGCACTGCGGCGGCTACAGCAGTTTATGGTTTACCGGAACTCTACCGCGATCGCATTAGCGAAGCCCAATTAGTAGGCTGTCCTGGCTGTTATCCTACTGCCAGCTTGTTAGCATTATCACCACTATTAAAGCAAGGCTTGATTGTGCCAGAAACCGCCATTATCGATGCCAAGTCTGGCACATCTGGCGGCGGGCGGCAAGCCAAAGTCAACTTATTACTTGCTGAAGCTGATAACTCCCTCGCTGCTTATGGTGTCGTTCGTCACCGCCACACCCCAGAAATTGAGCAGATTTGTAGCGAATTAGCGGGTCATGAAGTGACTGTACAATTTACGCCCCACCTCATACCAATGGTGCGCGGTATTTTGGCGACTGTCTACGCCACACTCCGCGATCCCGGCTTGGCTAGAGATGATTTAATTACAATTTACAACGCCTTCTACCGTAACTCGCCTTGGGTAAAAGTTTGCCAAAGTGGAATTTACCCCCAAACAAAATGGGCGTGCGGTAGCAATCTTTGCTTTATTGGTGTTGAAGTTGACCCGCGTACAGGTCGTGTAATTGTCATGTCAGCCATTGACAACTTGATTAAAGGACAAGCGGGTCAAGCCATTCAGTGTATGAACTTGATGCTGGGCTGGGAAGAAACCTTGGGTTTGCCCAAGTTGGGATTTTATCCCTAGAGGTTACAGGTTACAGGTGACAGAAACTATCACCTATCACCTGTAACCTGTCCCCTATTTTGCCCCTAAACCAACAGCACCAGCATAAATGGCGCGATCGCCTAATTCATCCTCAATGCGGAGTAAGCGGTTGTATTTAGCGACTCGTTCGCTACGACACAGAGAGCCGGTTTTGATTTGACCTGCACGGGTAGCCACTGCCAAATCAGCAATTGTTGTGTCTTCGGTTTCACCAGAACGATGGCTAATCACTGACCGGAAACTGTTGCGTGTTGCCAAGTCAATTGTTTCTAAGGTTTCGGTGAGAGAACCGATTTGGTTGAGTTTAATCAAAATGGCGTTACCAGCTTTTTCGTCAATGCCTTTCCGCAAGCGGGTAGCATTCGTTACAAACAAGTCATCGCCCACCAATTGCACCCGTGAGCCTAATTTCTGGGTCAGCAGTTGCCAGTTAGACCAATCTTCTTCATGCAAACCATCTTCAATGGAAACAATTGGGTACTGGTCAACTAATTGTCCTAAATAATCAATGAACTCAGCGGGAGAGTGAGGTTTACCATCGTAAACATACTGACCATTTTTGTAAAACTCACTAGCTGCCACATCTAAGGCCAAAGCTACTTCTTCTCCTGGCTTGTAACCTGCTTTTTTAATCGCCGCTACTAGCAATTCTAAAGCTACTTGGTTAGATTCTAGGTTAGGCGCAAAACCACCTTCATCGCCCACACCAGTCAGCAAACCCTTTTCATCCAAGACTTTGCTGAGAGTAGCAAATACTTCCGCGCCCCAACGTAATGCTTCTTTAAAAGAAGACGCACCCACTGGGACAATCATAAACTCTTGAAAATCCACATTGTTGGCTGCGTGTGCGCCACCATTAATTACATTCATCAACGGGACTGGTAACAAATTTGCCAAAGGCCCGCCCAAATAGCGATAAAGGGGAATCCCCAGAGATTCAGCACCAGCTTTCGCCGCAGCTAGGGAAACAGCCAAAATTGCATTTGCACCTAAATTAGATTTGTTAGCCGAACCATCAACCGCAATCATTGTTCGGTCGATTAATTCTTGGTTCAGGGCATCCAAGTTTAACAATTTTGGGGTCAGCACTTCTTTGACGTTCTGCACTGCCTTGAGAACGCCTTTACCGCCGTAACGGCTTTTATCATCGTCCCGCAGTTCGTGGGCTTCAAAAGTTCCTGTAGAGGCTCCACTGGGAACCTGCGCTAGTCCCACAGCACCATTTAGCAAATGCACCTCGGCTTCAACTGTCGGTCTACCTCGTGAATCGAGAATTTCCCGTGCCACAATCGCCTCTATGGCTGTATCTACAATGTTACTCATCTGTGCTTTGTCCTTTGTTCTAGTGCGTTCTTAGAGTTGAGCGCATAAAATCCAGTGGATTAACCTAACCGTTAGCATAGGCTGTTCAGCGACTTAATCGGCTGAGATTAAAGAAGATTTCCAGATATGTGGTCAATCGCTTTTTCAGATACGCGAACTTTGGATTTTGGATTATTTTTTAGGCAAAAGTCAACAGTAAGCAAAACTTGGCTGAGGAGAAAGAAAGTCAGGACTTACGGATAATAGAGTTTTTCTAATTAAAGCGATCGCTCTGGTTGCCAACAATGATAATTTTAAGGATTGGGAACCCCTAAAAATCGAAGTTTATGAACGCAGCCGACGATAAAACGATTGTTCGTGAGTATTTCAATTCCACAGGGTTTGACCGCTGGAAGCGGATTTACGGTGATGGCGAAGTCAATAAAGTTCAGCTAGACATTCGCTATGGTCATCAACAAACCGTAGATAAGGTTATCGGCTGGCTGAAAAATGATGGCAATTTATCTGAGCTATCAATCTGCGATGCTGGCTGTGGTGTAGGTAGTCTCAGCATTCCCTTAGCTACTGAAGGTGCTAAAGTTTATGCCAGTGATATTTCCGACAAAATGGTGGAAGAAGGTAAACAAAGAGCTTTAGAAGCTTTGGGAAATTCCACCAACCCTAGTTTTGCCGTCCAAGATTTAGAATCTTTAAGTGGCAACTACCACACCGTAATTTGCTTGGATGTTCTCATTCACTACCCCCAAGACAAAGCCGATGAGATGATTTCTCATCTTTGTTCTTTGGCAGAATCACGGATAATCCTCAGTTTTGCCCCCAAAACTTGCGCTCTCAGTCTCCTCAAAAAGATTGGCGGTTTCTTTCCAGGTGCCAGCAAGACTACTCGTGCCTATCTACACCGGGAAGCTGATGTGGTAAAGATTATCGAAAAAAATGGCTTTGCCGTTCAGCGTCAAGAAATGACTAAAACTCGCTTCTATTACTCCCGCTTACTCGAAGCTACACGGAAGTAAAAAGTGCTGAGTGCTGAGTTAAAAGACCGCCTTTCCCTGGCGGTTTTTTATTTTATAGCAGTAGGTAAGGTGCTTATTGCCTTGCTGTAGTCATAAGTCAATTTAAAATTGACTTATGACTACTAATTTATTTGCACAACTTGTTGGACAACAGCAAGCCATAGAATTACTGACTGAGGCTGTTAGGCAAAATAGAGTTGCGCCAGCCTATTTGTTTATTGGCACAGATGGTGTCGGCAGGAGTTTAGCTGCTCGGTGTTTTGTAGAATTATTATTTTCTAGTAGTGTCGAGGCGCGGTTGGTTGCATCTGTGCAGAATCGGGTGCGTCAAGGGAACCATCCTGATTTGTTATGGGTACAGCCAACATATCAATATCAAGGGCAAAGATTAACAGCCGCCGAAGCCGCCGAGAAAAAACTCAAGCGTAAAGCACCACCGTTAATTCGGTTAGAACAAATTCGAGAAATTACACAATTTCTCAGCCGTCCGCCTTTAGAAGCACCGAGAAATGTAGTGGTGCTAGAAGAAGCGCAAACAATGGCAGAACCAGCGGCAAATGCTCTACTAAAAACTTTAGAAGAACCGGGACAAGCAACCATAATTTTAATTGCCCCTTCTCCTGAGTCTGTGTTGTCAACTTTGGTTTCGCGCTGTCAAAAAATTCCTTTTTATCGCTTAGATACAGCAGCTTTAACTCAAGTATTGCTGCAAAAAAATTATCAAGAAGTTTTGCAGCATCCGGCTATTTTGAATATAGCAGGTGGCAGTCCAGGAAGTGCGATCGCCTGTTATGAACAATTACAAGTCATTCCCCCTGAGTTACTCACAAATTTAACCTCAGCCCCAAAATCTTCTCGTCATGCTTTAGAATTAGCTAAAAAAATTGACAAAGATTTAGATACAGAATCACAACTGTGGTTAATTGATTATCTCCAACATTCTTATTGGCAACAGTGGCATCAATCGGGAATTGTTCATCAGTTAGAACAGGCACGTAAAGCTCTTTTAGTTTATGCTCAACCGCGCTTAGTTTGGGAATGTACTTTATTATCTGTACATCAACAATGCAATCTGCAAAACTAAGATGTGTATATGAGTAATGTTTTCAAATGTTTTGTATATTTCAAAGTAGCTTTAATAAGCTATACTCTTTTATAATCCCAATAGCTCAGTGCAAAATTGATAATTTTATCGCGTCTCTTCTCAATAGATGAGATATCCCACTCTCCACTTTCTGAGTTTTTAAATTGAGCAAGTTCGTTTTGAGAACAAAATTTTGAGTTTTGATAAAAATATTTATACTTTATATTAAATTCTAAATTTGATTTAGCAGAATTCTCCCAAGGAGTATCAATAACTAAATTACCTATATAGGAATCATATTTGATTTTTGAAA
>NZ_DF978422.1:121560-169111 GCF_002897135.1 Nostoc cycadae WK-1
ATGTTTGGTTGCAAGCAAAAACTTGGGTGTTTGTGCTTTAATCCCAACATTTTCTCATCTTAAGTGGATGTTTGAGTGGTTCATTAAAAACACTCTCTTTGATTTTCCGTCTCTCCAGATGTACGGATCATTTTCAAAAATCAAATACTAGTCCTATACTATTTACATAATCACTCAAATAGCTTTTACCTGCCCAAACATAATCTCTTCTTGGTGTCTGAGGAATAATATGCTCAATAGAAAGACCTTTATATTGGCTAAATTCTATTACTTCCTTCTCTGGATATTCAATTTGTCTGACATAATTGTCGTATTGCAAAAATAAATAATTTAGGTCTTTTGTTGAAATATTCTCATATAAATCTGATGAAGCAAGTCTATTACGAAACTCATGATCACTACAATATTCTCCGATAATATCTTTTAAAGATACAATTAGATTATCAAAATCACCTTGAAAAGATTGAGCCAATTCATATAATCGTTTTAATATCGCAGAGTTTTTTAACTTTCGCTTTCGTATACCATAAACTCTAAAACTAATCACCTCTAACAGTTTTGTAACACGGCAGAAATCAATATAATTCGATTCAAATCCATATTTCATAGATGCAATAAGTATTGGAAAAAAGTTTGCAGTTCTGCCTAAACGGTAAAGATTCTTTAAATTTTTATCTTGATCTTGGGCAATTGTTTTGAAAATTGAGAAAGTTTGCTTCAAACTGCCTGAGTAGTTATCAATAAAATTAGTAGCTTTAGCAAATGTTGCAGAGTTCCCTGTAAGAGAATTAATTTTTTCTTTGATTAACCATAAATGACTACCATAGTCATGTATGCTATCTCTTTTTATATCAGCTTCAAAAGTAATATAATGATTACGCAGAATAAATTCTTCATCAGTGTTTAAGTGAAGAAGTGTTTCTTCAAAATCTCTATAAATGTTTCCAAATCTTTCCTGTATTTGCTTAAGATGATTTTCTGGATCATCTGCTGCTATATAAACTTTATACATTAAAAAGCTTTTTATTTTTTCTAAAGCAGTAAGAGGTTTACCTCTATCGTTTGTAGTCTCAAAAATTAATGTTGCTTCAGCATTATTTACAACAGCATATGTTAATACTTTAGCATTTTCAATTTTCTCACGTAGTTCTCGTAAATTTTCAATAGAACGAGGTTCTAAGTCTTTGATAAAAAATTTTTTTGCTTCTAAAAGACGACGTTGTGAAGGAGTTTTAATTAAACTTTCAGCTTGTTCACAATCTTCCAATATACATTTATGAAAAAATTCTTGATCGTATTCTAAAACTCGTAACTTGTATTCATTACGGTATTGAACATAAGTTTCTCGAAGAATAGATATATCATCTCCAAATAATGCAAGTTGCTCAAGTAACAACCTTATAAAAATGGTGAGCGTTGTAAGTCGTTGTTGACCATCTACAATATCAATAATCTTAAAGTAACCTTCGTTATCACAAATTTGCAATAATATTGTGCCAAAAAAGTAATCCTTACCTAAAGTTTGATTATCAAGATCACTAATAAAATCTAGTAATTGTTTTTCTTCCCAAGCATATGCTCTTTGATATTTAGGAATGTTGAAAATTCTACGAGGTTCAAATAAATCACTAATTGCCTTTTGTCCGTTTTCCACTGATAACTCTTTATAGATTTTATAAGTTGAGCAAATTAACAATTAATCTTAGCTGTTAGGACAAGTAAGCGCAAGGTGAAAAACACTACATTGATTACGGTCATCCTAAAAAATATTATCTTCGCAATTTGTAACGATAAACATTACTGTAGCGATGTGTAGAGGAGCTTGCCGTAAACATAGCATTAAGGCATCACTCCAAAATAAATTTGTGACACAATAATCTTGTTGCTTACAAAAAACATGATCGCCTAGGTAAATTACCGCACTATTAGAGATTGAAAAAGGGCGATCGCCATATTCTAGAAAAAGTTAAAATCAGTAAACTGCCCTCCAAAGCTGATGATTTCTCATTTGGAAACAGACTGGAAAATAAAATGACCATAGCAACCGCTACACCGATAAAAGAATCACCCCTGTTGTTTGAGGGAATGACTTGGAGAGAATTTAAAGCAGTTGAACAGTTATTAGACCGTCCAGGATATCTGCTGTCTTTTCTGGATGGAATTTTGGAGATCCGCAAAATGCCAGGAGAAGCACACGAAACCGTTAAGAAAAGAATTGCTGCATTGTTGGAACTTTACCTGCTTATGGCAGGATTTGACTTTACACCAACTGGCTCAATGACTTTGGAAAGTGAATCGGGTGCTGTGAAGCGAGAGGCTGATGAATCTTATAAACTTGCACCTGGTCGAGTGCGTCCTGATTTAGCGATTGAGGTGGTGTTTACCAGTGGCGGAATTAACAAATTAGAGACATACAAGCGGCTGTTAATTCCAGAGGTTTGGTTTTGGGAAGATGGGGTGTTAGAAGTTTATCATCTGCGGCAAGAGGGTAACGCGTTTCATTATGAGAAAATTACTAGTAGTGAAGAAGTCAAAGGAATAGATTTAGATTTATTGTTACGCTGCATTAATATGGAGAATCATGTTGATGCTATTAAGACATTTCAACAGGCGCTTCAGAAATAGTTGTTAATTACTGTTTTTACTTTAATAAACGCCGTGTGTAACTTTATCTCAAACTTAACCCCCAGCCCCTTCCCTACAAGGCTGCCGTGTACACACAAGTAATCTGATCCCCCTAAATCCCCCTTTTTAAGGGGGACTTTGATTCTAATTCCCCCCTTTTCAAGGGGGGTTAGGGGGGATCGAAACGCTGTTGGGTAGCTTTTCAAGACTTGTGTGTACACCGTAGCTCCGCGTCAGAGCGAAAAGTTGAGCCAGTGCGTTGGACGGGTTCCCCGGCGCAAAACTTTTCAAGACAGAGGGGTTGGGGAGAGGTTGATCAAATTCACGTTAATCTTAATAGCGTGTTGCATTTTGCGACAACGCACGTTACAAGCATAAAACAATGCTGCTGATTTTGATACAAACTAAATTACGCCACAGGTTTTATCTTTTGCTTGATCGTCGAGCGTGGTTTTTTGCGGTTTGATTTGCGCGTTCCGCCAGCCATGCCATACTCATAACTATCTTTGCCAAAGCGAGATGCAACACTCACCAGCATTTGTTCTGAAAAGTCATTCAAGCCACGTTCTGATTCTAATAAAGCATTCTGCGCTTTTTCTACCATGATTCGGGCTTGATTATAGGCGGCTAACTTTTCTCTTACGTCATAAATTTTCGTGTTGTAAGTAACGATTGAACACCCATTGCCAAAGTCTAACTCAGGGTTAATTGCTTGTATTCCTTCAATCCGTCGTTCAGCCTTGGTAAGTGCGATGGAATTGCGTTTCCGTTGCGCCATAAAGTTTTCCTGTTGAGAATCTACACGGAGTTTTTTAGATAACATTACTGTACGCAATAAATAGGTTTACTAGCTTGAGTAAAGCTACAGAACTTAGACTGCATTGGCATGAGTAAGCTTAAGTAAATGCGAGTAATTTTGCTGAATTTTGGATAAAAAGTTTGGTATATGACTCAGGAAGTTAATATATGAACCAGAAATCTAATTTGCAAATCACAAATTTAATTTGCGAATCAAAAATCTAATTTACGAGTCAGAAATTTGATTTACGAATCACAAATCTAATTTGTGAGTCAGAAATCTGATTTACGAGTCCAAAATCTAATTTAAATTTCAAAACCTTTACAAACCATACACCTTTACTCCCTCACACCCCTTTGTAATTGATGCTGGTTCCCCTGCTGCCCTAAGCCTCGTATGATCAAGATATCCGCAAAATATAAAGTCGCCAGATTTTCACGGCATAACATGAGCAGTATTTGGGAACTCGATTTTTACTCTCGTCCGATTTTGGATGAAAATCAAAAAAAAGTTTGGGAAGTTGTAGTCTGCGAAAGTCCGTTGGATATTCGAGCGCAAACAGATTCGTTATTTCGCTATGCTCAATATTGTCCTAGCACCCAAGTCAATTCGGGCTGGTTGCGGACGGCGTTGCAGGAAGCCATTAACAAAGCCGGAGAAGCGCCCATTAAAATTCGCTTTTTCCGCCGCCAAATGAACAATATGATTACTAAGGCTTGCCAAGATTTGGGAATTCCGGCTCAACCTAGTCGCCGCACTTTGTTGCTAAACCAATGGCTACAACAGCGGATGGAGGAAGTTTATCCTCAAGAACCGGGTTATCAAGGCGGAAACAACCCTTCTGTGCGTTTAGACAGTCCTTTACCTCAGCGTTTACCTGATGCGTTAGAAGGACAGCAATGGGTGTTTGTCAGCTTATCAGCAGGGGAATTGGCAGAAATGCCAGAGTGGGATATTGGCTTTGGTGAAGCTTTTCCTTTAGAAATGGCGCAATTATCTCCAGAGACTCGCATTCCGGGAGTTTTGATTTTCTCACCCAGGGCTTTACCTTTAGCGGGTTGGATGTCTGGTTTAGAGTTAGCTTTTTTAAGAGTTGATCAGAGTGTTGGTACAAGGTTAATTCTGGAGACTGGCGCTACAGAAAGTTGGATTGTGGCAAATATCAAAAATCCCCAACTTTTAGTAGAAGCTAAAGGTTTTGCCGAAGCTAAACAAAAAGCCAATGGAGTGCATTTTATTGGTGTACAGTCAAGTCCCCAAGCAGAATCTTTTGCGGGGTTTTGGTTGTTGCAAGAGGTGACTTTGCTGTAGAACAGGTAAGAGAGACAAGGTGCAAGGAGCAAATACTCTCGCCTCTGCTCCCTGCACCCCGCACCCTGCCATTTTCTAGGTACAGACTTATACATACTGATGATTTTTGGGGAATTCTCTGCATTGATGGAACGCTGATAGATGTCCATGATTTGGGATAATTATCTGCGTCCCTCTCCGTTGTCAAAAGCAAATTGCTGATTTGCGCGGATAGGCTCCAATGATTTGGGATAATTATCTGCGTTTGCTTGCAGTTCAAAATCCGAAATCCACAATTCACCAAGGGTCATGGGTTCTGAAAATTTCTCACACGATACACTAGCAGAACAGCTGCTGGAACTAGCCATTAAATCGGGAGCCGAAGCCGCTGAGGTGTATCAGTCGCATTCGCTTTCTCGTCCGGTTTTTTTTGAGGCTAACCGCCTTAAACAACTAGAAACCAGTCAATCGGAAGGTACAACGCTACGGTTATGGCGCAATGGTTGTCCAGGACTAACTGTTGCTTATGGTAATGTTTCACCCCAGGCGATGGTGGAACGGGCTTTAGCTTTGAGTGAACTAAATCCGCCAGAAACAATCGAGTTGGTGAGTAACTCTAAGCCAGATTACCCAGACTTGGGGGAAAGTGTACCCATAGAAGTTTTAGTCAACTGGGGTAAAGAAGCGATCGCCATTATCCGCGATACTTACCCAGATGTGCTATGCAACAGTGACTGGGAATGTGATGTGGAAACTACTAGACTTGTGAATAGTCAAGGTCTAGATTGTTACTACACTGATACTACCCTGAGTTGTTATATGTCAGCCGAATGGGTCAGGGGTGATGATTTTTTGAGTGTTTCTGATGGTCAAACTCAACGCAATACTCTAGACCCAGAAAAGTTAGCTTATCAAATTTTACAAAGGTTAGTCTGGGCAAAAGAAAATGTTGCGCCGCCTAACGGTCGCATACCGGTTTTATTTACTTCTAAAGCAGCTGATATGCTGTGGGGAACTGCCCAAGCAGCTTTAAATGGTAAACGTGTCTTAGAAGCAGCTTCGCCTTGGGGAGAACGGATGAATCAACAAGTCGTTGCTCCTAATTTGACACTTTATCAAGACCCGGAAGCTGGCCCTTATAGTTGCCCTTTTGATGATGAAGGAACGCCGACAACAGCTTTAGTGTTTGTCAAAGATGGCATATTACAGCATTTTTATGGCGATCGCACTACAGGCTATCAACTAGGTGTCGGCTCTACTGGTAATGGTTTTCGCCCTGGTTTAGGTAGCTATCCCACTCCTGGTTTATTTAATTTCTTAATTCAGCCTGGTGCTGCACCACTGCGAGATTTAATTCGGCAATTAGATAACGGTCTAATTGTAGATCAAATGTTAGGTGGTAGCGGTGGTATTTCGGGAGACTTTTCCATCAACATTGATTTAGGCTACCGGGTGAAAAATGGTCAAGTTATTGGCCGTGTAAAAGACACGATGGTTGCAGGTAATGTGTACACAGCCTTAAAACACGTTGTAGAGTTGGGTAATGATGCGGATTGGAATGGTTCTTGTTATACCCCATCTTTAATAGTTGAAGGACTATCTACCACCAGCAGAAATCATTAAACGGGTATTGATGCTGTTGCTAGTGATTTGTTTCATTAAGATGAACCAACTTTAAAAGCCAAATCCGGGCGTTTTGCACTCACTAAATCACCCCGTCAGTGCATTACGGGAGAGATTCAAGGTTGAAAGCGGAAGTTTTGGAGCGATCGCACTTGAGCAATCGTCTCAAAATCATAATCGTTATGCTACCGCATTGCTCACGTCACAGCCAATACTATTGATTACTCTTCTTGTTCTTTAGGATCGGTTTCTTTAAACCCTAACCATAAAACCAGCACATCCTCAACTTCTACCATTTGCTTCAGATGTCAAACTACCCAATTTGCGTAAAAGTTTTGTATGAGGAATTGTGATTACGTTTTGTACGTCAAAGGCTCCTTCTCGAAGGAACTTAATTTTGATTTGCACCTCAAACCTTGAACCGCGTAGACTTGTTGTATGTGGAATTAGAGTTGCTAATGCACGATCTTGATTGAGAGCAGGAATACTGATTACCAAACATGGTCTGACTTTCGCTACATAACCCAGATCAACTAGCCAAACTTCACCACGTTCAGGGCTACTCATACATGGCTTCCTGTTGATCCAGTTCGAGAAAAAGTTCCTCAGCGTTCAGAACTAAATCTTCATCAGACAAGGGTGGAAAATCTAGGTAAACCATCCGCTTCAGAATCCCTGATAACAAATCCAACCGTTCTGAGTCTGTTAAGCGGTCGAAGGTATCTAGAAGTTCTTGTACTAAAGCAGTCATGGCTGTTTACTTATACCTGCTGATAGGATAACACAAGCTGAATGGGGATCTCAGCTATCGCTATTTGTAATAATCTACTGTCTGACTTTTCCAAGTCTCTAGCCACTTACGTTGCTATAATCACTTATGTTTTCCTCAAGACGGGATCGCCCCATAAAACTGAACCATCTTGCCTAGCTGCTAATCTCTATCTCCTATTTCAAGGTATAACTATGAACAGGAATCATAAATAAAACCTCAATTTTATATGATGTCGCTTCCTATTCTGAGTCAGCGCTTGCGTCGTTGGTGGCAGCCTAGAAAAGGTTTAGCGATCGCTGAAGCTTCTATTATTGGGATTGTAGCGGCTTTATCTGCGGTATTGTTAAAAGTTGGATCGGGATGGTTGGGAGCATGGCGCGTACATACTTCCCATATTTTTCCTGCATGGTTAGCTTTACCAGTGGTCGGGTTAGTTTTTGGCTATCTGGCTGGTTGGTTGGTACAAAGGTTTGCACCAGAAGCTTCTGGTAGTGGTATCCCGCAAGTTAAAGCTAACCTAGCCAATGTGCCAACGCAATTATCTTGGCGTGTAGCAGCTGTTAAGTTACTCAGCGCTATGATTGTCATTGGTTCGGGTATAACTTTAGGCAGACAAGGCCCCACTGTGCAAGTCGGCGCAAGTTTAGCCGCAGGAATGAGTCGCTTTGTGCCTACTTCCCCAGATCATCGGCGACAGATGATTGCAGCAGGTGCAGGTGCAGGTTTAGCAGCTGCGTTTAATGCGCCCCTGGCTGGTGTAATATTTATTATTGAAGAATTACTGCAAGATTTATCTGGGATAACTTTAGGAACCGCCATCGTTGCTTCATTTATTGGCGGCGTAGTATCGCGGTTGTTGGGTGGTCGCAGTTTGCAATTAAATTTGCAATTAATCCACTTTTCGAGTCAATTTTCTCTGCCAGAACTTCCCTTTTTCTTAGTGTTGGGAATCTTAGCAGGTTTACTCGGTGCGTTGTTTAATCGCGGGATAGTTTTTAGTATCAAATTTTATCAAAGTTTACACATTAGTTTGCCATTAAAGGTGGCTTTAGCCGGATTTATTTCTGGGATAGTAGTAGCAATTCTCCCAGAATATTTTCGGAATAATACTGGCTTACGAGAGTATATCATTACAGGTGATTCTAACGCCTCTGTAGCAGCGATCGCGTTTATTGCTCAATTTATTCTCACGTTAATCGCCTTTGGTTCTGGTGCGCCTGGCGGATTATTTGCGCCTAGTCTGATTTTAGGTTCTTGCTTAGGTCACTTCGTTGGAGTTTGGGAAGCTCATTTATTGGGTATAGGTTCTTTACCTACCTATGCTTTAGCCGGAATGGGGGGATTTTTTAGTGCTGTTTCTAAAGTACCAATCACCGCCATTGTGATTGTCTTTGAAATGACAACCGATTTCAATCTAGTTTTACCTTTAATGATTGTGGCTGTAGTAGCTTACCTGGTTGCAGATAAAGTCATGCCAGGTTCGCTTTATGATACGCTCTTACAATTAAAAGGCATTACTCTAACAAAAGTTGCCTCCGCAGAAGCTATTTTAACAACATTAACTGCTAGAGATGTAATGCAGCAGCAGGTAGAAACTCTAGATGCAGATATGACTTTAGAAGAAACAAAACAGGCATTTTCTAGTTCTCATCATCGGGGGTTCCCTGTCGTCAAAAATAGCAAGTTAGTAGGAATCGTCACCCAATCAGATTTGACGAAAACACCAAATCGCAACTTGCCAAATGAGACTTTGCTAAAAGCAATTATGAACCCTGCACCGATAACGGTCACACCCTTACATAACCTAAGTAATGTACTGTATTTACTTGACCGCTATCAAATCAGTCGTTTACCAGTAATAGATAGGCGCAAATTAATTGGGATTATTACCCGTGCAGACATTATTCGCGCCGAAGCCGACCATCTCAATGGGGGAAATGTTACCCCAACGCCACAAGCAGAACCTTCCTACATAGTTTACCAAACGCGATCGCCGAGTATTGGCAGAGGTCGATTATTAGTACCAATAGCTAACCCGGAAACTGTGGCGACTTTATTGCAAATGGCCGCAGCTATTGCCCGCGATCGCCATTATGAAATAGAGTGTGTCCAGATCATGTTAGTGTCGCGCCACAGTTCCCCCTGTGAAACCCCAGTCAGAACTGCCAAAAGTCGGCGCTTATTGCGACACGCGGAAGTTTTAGCTAAAAAGTGGCGCATTCCCTTACATACACAAATTCGTGTCGCCCATGATCCCGCCCAAGCTATATTAGAAACTATCAAAGAACGTCACATCGACATGATTTTAATGGGCTGGAAAGGTAATACTTCCACCCCAGGACGGATTTTTGGCAACGTTGTTGACACCATCATTCGTCAAGCCACCTGTGAAGTTATCTTAGTAAAACTAAGCAATAGTGAAGAGTCAATTGTCAAGAGTCAATTGTCAGAAATTACTTTTACTCCCCAATTCAACCGCTGGTTAATACCAACGGCTGGCGGCCCTAATGCTAAATTCGCCATGAAATTGTTACCTGCATTATTGACCTTGGGAAATGAACCAGAAATTCACTTAACGCAAGTATTCAAACCATCTGATTTACGACCGGATATGCAGATTTTAGACCAAGCCATCCATCAATTGATGCGTTACCGTCAACTATCCAGAAATGTATTTGTGGCTACGCCAGTACAAGCGGACTCCGTTTCTGAGGGTGTGATTAACTTAGTCAAACACAAAGGGTTTGATGTTGTAATTTTAGGTGCTACCCGCGAAGGATTATTACAACAAGCCATTCAAGGTAATATTCCCGAAGCGATCGCCTCTGGTGTAGAGAGTACAGTAATCTTAGTACGTGGGGCAATTAATACTTAAAGAATACTTGGAAATTAAAAATTCATTATTTTAATTTATTTAAATAAAGTAATAGTAATTATCATAATTTTATTAAGCAAATTCAATAACGAGATTCATCCATAAGCAATTTTCCCAAGACTATTTATCTAATTCCGTATTCTATTGAACTATTATTGTTTACAATCAGTTGCCTCTTTGGTATGAGGAGTAGCAGATAGGACGACAGTAAGGTTGAAGATGTGTCTGTGAAATCAGACAACAACAAACAAGCAGGAGAATAATAATGGTTAACCTACAAGAGCGTCCCTCTGCTATTACCAAAATCACCAATCTTCAGGAAAAATTGCATTACGAACTCTGCGGTATGTATGACGCAGAATCTCGATTTTTAGAAGCTCAGAAAATGATGGTGCAATGTACTACAAATAAACAATTGCAGTCATTAATCGAAACTCACATTCGAGAGACTGAACAACAAATCAGAAACTTGGAGCAAGTTTTTAGTGCTATGGGACAACAACCAAAGCGGATTAATTCTGATGTTGCAGCAGCTTTCGTGAATGAAGGACAAAGGTGTTTATTGTTGACTAGTGATAATCCGAGTCTTTTAGATTTCACACTAGCAGGAGCATTAGCAAAAGTGGAAAATTTTGAGGTTATTTCCTATCAAGGTTTGATTACAGGTGCAGAACACATAAAACAAAAAGAGGTAGTCAAATTACTGCAACAAAACTTGCAACAAGAACAGCAAACAGCGCAAAAAATTGAGCAGCATATACCACAGTTACTTCAAGAGGCAATGTCAACTACTACTAGTCGCAAGTAATTACGAATAGGAGTAATTAGTAGAGACGCGGAATTTCGTGTCTCTACTGCGATATTGGCCAAATTTTGATAATATTCTCGGCACTACCACCACTAGCGATCGCTTTACCATCTGCACTAACAGCGACAGAATAAATATAGCCAGAATCGCGTTTCAATGTGCGAATTTCTTGACCAGTAGTCGGATTCCACAATTTAATCGTATTATCACTACTACCACTCACCAGCATAATACCGTGGGCAGTTTCTCTATAAGCGACGGAATTGACTTTATCAGAATGCTGTTTCAGAGTGCGAATTGTCTCACCTGTTGCTAAATCCCAAAGTTTAAGTGTTTTATCTTTACTACCACTCGCCAGAGTTTTGCCATCGGGACTGAACGCTAGAGAAAGAATAAAGTCGGAATGGCCTTCGAGAGTACGAATTTGTTTCCCAGTTGCCACATTCCAGAGTTTAATAGTTTTATCCCAACTACCACTAGCGAGAGTTTTACCATCGGGACTGAAGGCTATGGTTGCAACAGCTTGGCTATGTCCCATAAAAGTGCGAATTAACTTACCAGTTGTCAGATTCCAGAGTTTGATTGTTTTATCTAAACTACCACTAGCCAAAGTTTTACCATCAGAACTAAAAGCCACAGATGCTACCCCATCAGTATGTCCTGTGAGTGTGCGAATTTCTTCGGTTGTCGCCAGATTCCACAGTTTAATTGTCTTATCTGCACTACCACTGGCGAGAATTTTACCATCAGGATGGAATGCGATCGCCCAAATCCATTTCAAGTGTCCTTTGAGGGTTTGAAGTTCTGTTCCCGTTGCTAGATTCCACAGTTTAATTGTCTTATCATCGCTACCACTAGCCAAAATTTGCCCATTGGGTGCAAAAGCAACAGAATTAACATCACTCGCATGTCCCCTAAAAGTTTTAGGTTGTTCTGCACTTTCTGAGACTTCGGTAGTATTGAACTTAGGTAAAGACTGAAAATACCAAATTCCGCCTAATCCCAAAAGTATAATGACAACATTGACAAGCAATAATTTTTGCAAATTGTCATTGATTTTGAGTGCAAATAACCGCTGATGAGTTCCTGGAACTGTAAGTAAAGTTGGCGCTGCTGTCAATAAGCTTGTTGATGTTGGAGATGTTAAAGATTGTTTTTTCAAGTCTTGGATGACTTGATCTGCTACTTGATAACGTTGGCGGATATCTGTTGTTAGGAGTTTATCTAAAACTTTACCTAACTTTGCACCTATGGTTATCCTACCTCTGTCTGTATTTGGTAGATATCTTCGCCAATATTTCACCCAACCATAGCCTTGCTGCATCCATAATTTTGACGGTGCATTTCTCGTCAGTAAATAAAAGCAAGTGACACCTAAACTATATAAATCACTGGCTGGAAAAGCTTGTCCATCCTGCATTTGTTCGATGGGAGTATAACCATGTGAGCCGATGGTTGTACCTAGTTTAGTCTGAACTGTGGCTGTTAATTGCTTAGATGCACCAAAATCAATTAAGACTAATTTGCCATCACTCTGACGACGAATTATATTTTGTGGTTTAATATCTCGATGAATTACGCCGCGATCGTGAATAAATTTCAGTACAGGGAGTAAATCGAGTAAAACTCTAATCACTTGAGTTTCGTTATAAGTTACTCCTTGACGTAATTCCTCTAGTAAATTTTGTCCATCTATAAATTGTTGGACTAAAAATAAATAATTATCTTGCTCAAAATAAGCTAATAATGCAGGTATTTGCGGATGTTCTCCTAAATGTTGCAATCGTTGCGCTTCGTCTTGAAATAGTTTAATTGCTTTCTTGATAGCACCAGCTTCTTGAACTTTAGGTGCGAATTGTTTAACTACACACCATTCATTGAGTTTATCTGCATCTTCCGCAAGATAGGTTCTGCCAAATCCGCCTTCATCTGATAATACTTTAATGACACGATAATGCCCTCTTAATAATCTTACTAATGGTGTATTGCAACTTTGACAATACTGGTTTGCATCAGAATTTAAAGGCTCAGGGCAATCGGGATTCAAGCAGCAGACCATACTGGGAATCCATTATCTGTTTGTATATATGTTAGTTGATGACGTATTATTTCGCTATAAAGTTGCTAGAATTTCCCTAAAAACTAATTCATTAATATACACTTATATTAGTGATTATAAATTCATGCTACCGTAATTTTATTGATTGTTGGTATTATTTTAAATACTGTTTATTATTTGTAATGTCTCAATTATATGTTCTCCACATATAACAAAAGCAGTGCTGAGTAATAAATGTGGCAAAAAAATATTAGTTATTTTTTATCATCATTATTTATTAAATAAAAATATCTATCTACAGGCATAAAAAATCACAGAGAATTATCAAGAGGAGTGAACTATGGCAGAAAAATTTAATCAGCAATCTCCCTTGCGGATGAAATTGAATTTACTTGTTTCTATTAGTAGTAGTTTAGCGATCGCCAGTCATATCCTACCCATCAGCGCTTTAGAAATCCCCACACTTCCTAGACAATTCCAACTTGCTAAAACCCCCGATGAACGCCAACCAGAAGCAGTACAACAAGGTATTGAGCAAATTCCGGCTGCGGAACCACCTGTAACTCCACAACCTAATCAATCTATTGATTCACCGTTACCACCGCGTGTCCCACCTCAAGAAACTAATTCAACTCCGCAACCAGCGCCTGAAAACTCTACACCTCAAGAAACTAATTCAACTCCGCAACCAGCGCCTGAAAACTCTACACCTCAAGAAACTAATTCAACTCCGCAACCAGCACCTGCAAACTCTACACCGAGAGAAACCAACTCACCACAACCAGCACCTACTAGATCTACTCCTAGACAAGCTACACCAAGAGAAACCAACTCACCACAACCAGCACCTACTAGATCTACTCCTAGACAAACTAATCCCACACCGCAACCATCACAAACTCGTTCTACACCTACAACTCCAGGACGAAGACAAACACCAAACACTAATTCAGGTAGAACCAGAAACCAAAAACCCAGAGGCGTAGCTGCTGCATCCTCTGGAACACCTGCTTATAAAAAAATCAACTTTGTCGATATTGCTTTCGGGATTTTAGATAAAAAAGATTTTCAAGCTCAAGGTAGACCATATCATTTCTACCAATTTGAGGGTAGAGAAAACCAACTGATTCAAATTCGGCTATTGGGTAGTGCAGATCAACGACGTTCTAATAACTTAAGTTTACGTCCTTATATGTTTCTCCTCGACCCCAATAATAACGTTATCCTCAAAAGAGGCGGTGGAGAAACAGATAGAGATGCTTTTATATTTGCGCGATTACCTGTAGCGGGTACATATACGATCGCAGTCACCAGTCAAAACCCAGGTGATACAGGCCGTTATAGTCTTGCTATCCGAGATGATAGAGCCAGCTATATTTTAGATGAATCTGGAGAACTGAGTCAGCAAAACTTAGTCCTTAAACAAAATGGTACACCTTATAATGTGACACAATTTCAAGGCACAAAAAATCAACTAGTGAGTATTCGTGTAGATAGTGTAAATGAAGAGTTTTCACCTTATATAGTTTTACTCAATTCTCAAGGACAGAGGATTGCGGCTAATAGCGATCGCGATGGTAAATATAGCGCCCTAATTGACCGAGCTAGATTACCTGAAGATGGTACTTATTATATAGTTGTGACTTCTAGTAATCCCACCCAACGCGGTAATTACCGATTAACTTTGTTTTGAAATCGGGTACAAATTAATCAAGCTTGAAAATATCTCTGATTAGGGAGATATCGTCATGGCTTTTTTAACCATCAAAGAATAGTAATAAAATATGAGATCGCAACATGAAACAGATATTTTTGCGACATTAATTGAAAATTACAGTATAGCAGGAGAATATCTTTTAGAAGAGTCCAGTTCTGTGATTACTAAAACTAGTCTTAAGGATATTACTTGGGAAAATCTGCGGATAAAAGAAACAGAGATGTATGGTATGAGAATTTTAGGTTTTCCTGCTCTCCAAAAAGAGACTTTTGATAATTGGATATCGATTAACAGCCAACCTTCCTTATTAAGTTCATGGATTAACAATCCCAAAGTGAATCTACTGTCTCGCACAGAGTATCACAACCTTTTCAATCAATATGATCATAGATGGTCTATGTTCTATACATTAACTCGTCCAGGTTTTTCGGATGATTTTTCTCAAGCGTTAATTCAGCTGACTGCTTTTTGTCCCATAACACCACAATATGGCAATTTGCTATATATGGAAAGAACTAGCAATAAATGGGAAACTAAATTAGATTATGGGCTATTTAATCAATAAAGATTTAAAAGATTTATGTCTGTTAAAAATCATCTCGCAGAAATATATAACTTCCTCCAAATATCAGATGCAATTGCCACTTCAGGACAACCAACTGCCGAACAATTTACAGCCATCAAAGCAGCAGGCTATCAACTAATAGTTAATCTAGCGTTACCAACATCAAGTAATGCTTTACCTAATGAACAAGAAATTGTCGAATCTCAAGAAATGCAATATGTACACATTCCAGTATTGTGGGAAAATCCGACGCTGGAAGATGTGACAAAGTTTTTTGGTGTCATGGAAACAAATTCAGATAAGAAAATTTTTGTTCACTGCGCTGCTAATATGAGAGTTTCGGCTTTCATATATCTTTTTCGCCGCATACATCAAGGGTTGAATAATGCAGCAGCCGAACAAGATTTACATAAAATTTGGGTTCCGAATGAAGTATGGCAGAAATTTATCGAAGAAGTATTAAATATCTATCAATAAAAGTCAGAAAAACTAACGTGAGAAATACTCTGTGTCTCTCTGCGTTAACCTTAGCGCACCTCTGCGTTAAAAAACTTATTTCTGATTCACATTTGGCATCAAAACCCCATGTTTGGGACTAAATAACAATGCCAAAAGAAATAATCCTGATACTACCAAAACAATCGCCGGGCCAGAAGGCAAATTATAAAAGTAGCTGAGATACATCCCACTAATACTGGAAAATACACCAATTATTGCACCAATAATCATCACTTCGTGTAAGCGTTTGACCAATAAATATGCAGTCGCACCGGGGGTAATTAACAGCGATAGGACTAAAATTACACCGACAGCTTTCATACTGGCAACAATTGTTAAAGCAATCAGCAACATTAAACCAAAGTTTAGCCGATTGACTGGTAAACCTGCGGCTTGAGCGCCTAAAGGGTCAAAGGTGTAAAATAAAAGTTCTTTGTATATTAAAACAACTACTACTAAAACAATCGTGGCAATGATGGCTGTATCTCGCACTTCGTTAACGGTAACACCGAGAATATTGCCAAAAAGAAAGTGATTCAGGTCAATTTTATTATCTTTTTGAACAACGGTAATTAAGGTGATACCAAGGGCGAAGAATGCAGAAAAAACTATACCCATTGCTGCATCTTCTTTAATTGGCGATCGCGTCCTAATCCAGGCGATCGCCATTGTACTCAAAACCCCGGCGATAAATGCGCCAACAAAGATATTTGCGCCTATCATGAAGGCGATCGCTAATCCTGGTAAAACAGAATGACTGATAGCATCACCCAGCAGTGCGAGTCGTTGCACCATTAAGTAACTACCCACAACTGCACACAACAAACCAACTAAAATTGCAATGATGAGCGATCGCTGCATAAAGCCATATTGTAATGGCTCGATTAGTGCTTCTAGCATAGATATTTAAACGAACCGCCAAGGCGCGGAGGACACAGAGAAAGAGAGTTTAAGCTGCGTCGGAGAAGTACATAACTTTACCGCCATAAGCCAGATGTAGGTTTTGTTCTGTGAGGACTTGTTGTCGGGAACCTGTGGCGACTAATTCGCGGTTGAGTAAAATCAAGTCATCAAAGTGGGTGATGGATTCGCCTAAGTCATGGTTGACGACTAGGACGATTTTGTTTTCAGCAGCGAGTTCTTGGAAGACTTCAAAAACTACGGCTTGGGTTTTTTGATCAATACCTACCAATGGTTCATCAAAACAGAAGATGTCTGCTTGTTGTGTCAAGGCGCGGGCTAAAAAGACTCGCTGTTGTTGTCCTCCTGATAATTGTCCTATAGGGCGATCGCGAAATTCACTCATCCCCACTCTTTCTAAGGCGCTGTTGGCGATTTGGCGACTCACTCCCGAAAAGCTACGCAACCAACCTGTTTTCTTCACCCGTCCCATCATCACTACATCCCAAACTGTGGCGGGATAAGTCCAATCAATTTGGCTACGTTGAGGTACATAAGCAACTTTTGACCTCTGCTGCATCAAGGGTTGGTTTTGGTACTTCACCACACCACTACTAACAGGAACTAAACCCAACATTGCTTTCATCAGCGTACTTTTTCCAGCACCATTCGGGCCAAAAATCCCTGTTAATCTCCCCGGTTGAATCACACAGTTAATATCTCTCAAGGCTTCTTGAGTCCGGTAATGTACTCCCAAGTGGGCAATAGAAATTGCATCTGTGGAATTCATATCAATAGCTTTGATATACGATGCAGAACGTTCACCAATTTTCCGGGTATGTCCCAAGTTGGCGTAAAAAGAAACGTTTTCCATAAGGGTATTTTCATATTTATTACTTGAGCTTACTACAAAAATGAGAAAAATATGAAAAAATCTATAATAAGCAGTAATGTCACAAATAAATGAGCGTAATACCTGAGATAGAGGGCGTTCTCGTCCAACAAAAGTCCACCATCCCTAGAAGGAAACCAGAAATTTTTAGCTTGATTTTTCGGCTGTGTCTGGGAATGCTTTTACCATTGACTTTGTTTAGTTGTAGTCAAAACAACACCAACTCCACAACTGCCAAAGGTAGTGAGAAACCTTCGGTTGTAGCCACTAGTACAATCATTGCAGACTTAACCCAAGAGGTTGGCGGCGACGAAATTCAACTCAAGGGAATACTCCAACCTGGTGCTGATCCTCATGTTTATGAACCAGTTCCCGCAGATAGTCGGTTTTTGGAAAAAGCTGACTTAATTTTGTATAACGGTTACAACTTAGAACCAGGTCTAATTAAGTTAATGAATGCGGCGGGAAAAGGACGTAAAGTCGCCGTAGGTGAAATAGTCAAACCTTTGGAATTAGATAAAGGTAAAGGTGAAATAGTACCAGACCCCCATGTTTGGGGAAGTGCGGAAAATGCAGCCGCAATGGTAAACGTAATTCGAGATGCTTTGATAGAGTTATCGCCAGCCGATAAAGAAAAGTTTACGCAAAATGCTGCACAACTAACTGCTGAATTAAAACAACTGCATATATGGATAAATCAACAGATTCAAACTATTCCGCCAGATAAACGCCGACTCATTACCACCCATGATGCTTTTCAATATTATGGACATGCTTACAAAATTGCGATCGCGGGAACTTTAATTGGCATCAGCACCGAAGAACAACCAAGCGCCCAAACTGTACAAAGATTGGTAGAATCAGTTAAAAAGACGGGTGTACCAGCAATTTTTGCCGAAACTACCATTAATCCCACCTTAATTAAAACTGTAGCTCAAGAAGCAGGCGTGAAACTAGCACCACATCAACTCTACTCTGATTCAATTGGCGCAAAAGGTAGTGATGGAGAAAAATACATCAAAATGATGGAGGCAAATACACGCGCCATTGTTGAAGCTTTGGGCGGTAAATATACACCATTTCAACTGATAAAGACAACGGGAACTAAACAACAGCAACCTGTCGATAAGTAGTAGTGATAAATTATTTGGCTATTTCTGAAGAAAGAGGTAAAATTTTATCTATCAAAGCTAATATATCACTCCAGATATGTAACTTTTAATTTCATCAGAAACTCTCTCTGAGGAAAGAATTAATCATGACTGCAATTTTATAAATTAAGTTAGTAAATACATAGTTTTAATTTGTGAAATAGCCATGACTAAAGAACTAGAAAATCAAAATAATCAACCAGAAAATAATCAAGCAGAAATTGAACAGCCTGTTAGCAAAGATTGGCATTCCCGCGAAGAACCAACAGCTAAAGAAAGAAACTTAACAGCAAATCCAGGAGACAGAATCTCAGATAAACCTGAATCTGTAGAAGAGAAAGCAAAACAAGTTGCTGTTGATTCACCAGATATTACAGGCGATCACATCACAGTTCCGACCTACTTTGTTGTGGAAGAACCTGATGGTGAGAAAAAAGCACTGCACCATGTGAAAGATGCGGAAGAAATTTCTGATGTGATTCGTCAAGCCAGAGTTGACGAAAATGGTAATCGGATTTGGTGGTAATAGTTGACTCTGTTAATGTTAATTAGATAGAGGCTAAAAATGAGGTTTAGATCCCCGACTTCTTTGAGAAGTCGGGGATCTTGTTGTTTACAAATGATTTAGGACTGCTATAGTTTTACACTGCATGAGAATCTGGTTGTTTGCGCCACTGGCGTTTTTTCATAAAGCTTTGCCAAGATTCCATATATGTATAAAACACAGGCGTTAAATACAGCGTTAAAAATTGGGAAAACAGCAATCCCCCAACCACGGCTAAACCAAGGGGACGGCGTGTATCTCCGCCTGCACCCAACCCCAGGGCGATGGGTAAAGTTCCCATCAAAGCGGCCATTGTGGTCATCATAATGGGGCGAAATCTGACAACACAAGCCTCATAGATGGCATCGTAAGGAGTTTTACCACTTTGCCTGGCTTCTATGGCAAAGTCAACCATCATAATGCCGTTTTTCTTCACAATCCCAATTAGCAAGATAATGCCGACAAAGGCATAGATATTCAAATCAACTTGGAATAACAACAAGGTTAACAACGCCCCAAATCCAGCGGAAGGCAAACTCGAAAGAATTGTCAAAGGGTGAATAAAGTTCTCATAGAGAATTCCCAACACAATATAAATTACTAAAACCGCCACCAATAGCAATAATCCCAACCCTTGCAAGGAAGACTGAAACGCTTGTGCGGAACCTTGGAAACCTGTAGTAATACTCGCAGGTAATGTTTGACGGGCGATTTGTTCAATTTTCTCAGTGACGCTACCAAGAGATACACCGGGTTTGAGGTTAAAAGAAATAGTTACAGAAGCTAACTGTCCTGAGTGGTTGATAGTCAAAGGCCCCACACCTTTCGAGATGCTGGCGACAGCATTTAATGGCACTAGCTGTCCAGTCGGGGAATGAATTGACAGCAATTCTAAAGCACTGGGGTCTCCCTGATATTTGGGTTCGACTCCCATAATTACTTGATATTGGCTATCTGAAGCGTAGATTGTGGAAACTTGTCGTGTACCGTAGGCATTACTCAGGGCTGTTTCGATTTGTTCGGCAGTTAGCCCCATTGATGCAGCTTGATCACGGTTGATATCAACTTGGACTTGGGGGTTTTTGATTTGCAAATCACTGTTGACATCTTGTAAATCTGGTAGTCCCCGGAGTTTTTCTTCTAAAGTTGGCGCATATTGATATAACTCTTGAATATTGGGACTTTGTAAGCTGAATTGATATTGGGCTTTGCTTTGTTGTCCACCAATATTAATTGCTGGTGGGTTTTGTAAGAAAACCTTCATTCCAGGGATGCGTGACAGCTTGGGGCGCAGTTCTTGGACAATTTCATCGGCACTTAGTTTACGTTCTTCGCGGGGTTGGAGACTGATAAATAAGCGCCCAGTATTACTAGAAGAATTTGCCCCCCCAGCACCGACGCTGGAGTTAATCGCCCTGATATTTGGGTCACGATCTGCGATCGCCGCTACTGCCTGTTGATGTTTTACCATTTCATCAAAGGAGATATCCTCGGCGGCTTGGGTAGAGGCGGTGATTTGTCCCACATCCGCAGTCGGAATAAAGCCTTTCGGCACAATCATAAATAAATAAACTGTGGCGACAACAATTGCCCCAGAGATAAACATTGTCGTGCGATGATATTTGAGCGATCGCTTTAAACTCCACTCATAGCCACCCAAGATGACATCGAAAAATTTTTCGGAAGTATTATAAAGTCCCCGGTTAAATCGTTGGATTTTACCTTTTAAACCTTTTCTCACTGGTTCTCCTTCATCTTCTTGCTGATGATGAGGTGGAAGCAAGAAGCGAGAACACAGCATTGGGGTTAAACTCAGAGAAATTATTCCCGATACCAAAATCGCCACGCTGATAGTCACAGCAAACTCGCGGAACAATCGCCCCAAAATTCCGCCCATAAACAGTACCGGAATAAACACGGCGACTAAAGAAATAGTCATGGACAAAATTGTAAAGCCAATTTCCCGTGAGCCATTCAACGCAGCTTCTAAACGATTTTCACCCATCTCCATGTGACGGACGATATTTTCTAGCATGACTACGGCATCATCCACCACGAAACCGACGGAAAGAGTCAACGCCATGAGTGAAAGGTTATCGAGGGAGAAGCCCAGCAGTAACATTACGCCAAAGGTGGCAACTAAAGATAGCGGTACGGCCAAACTGGGAATAATCGTTGCTCGTAGGTTGCGAAGAAATAGGAAAATTACTAACACAACCAAACCAATAGTCAGTAACAGCGTAAACTGTACATCATCAACCGACTCGCGGATGGCTTGGGAGCGATCGTAGAGAATTTCCATATTCACGGCTGCGGGGATTTGTTCGCGGAATTTCGGCAGCAGTTTTTTAATCGCTTCCACGACTTCGACAGTATTAGTTCCTGGTTGCTTTTGAATTGCTAAAACAATTGCCCTTACACCAGAATTAGATGTTTTGTTCCGCTTTTCTGTCTTGGTAAAATACCAACTCGCAACTTTGTCATTTTCTACACTATCTAAGACTTGGGCAATTTCTCCGAGTTGGACTGGCGCACCGCCTTGATAGCTGACAATTAAGGAACGATAGGCAGCCGCATCATTAAGTTGTCCGTTGGCTTGGATTGTATAATTTTGTTCTTGACCGTAAAGTGTCCCCGTAGGTATGTTGGCATTACCTTTACTAATGGCATCGGCAACTTCATCAACTCCTATACCTTTGGCACTGAGAGATTCAGGGTCAAGCAAAACTCTGACGGCGTACTTTTGCGAACCGTAGACTTGCACCTGTGCTACCCCATTCACCATTGATAAACGTTGTGCTAGTTGCGTCTCTGCATACTTGTCTACTGTGGACAGTGGCAGCACAGCAGAATTCAGCGATATGTAGAGAATGGGCTGATCTGCCGGATTCACCTTGCGATAGGAGGGGGGACTGGGCATATCCGCAGGTAATTGCCGCGTGGCTTTGGCGATCGCAGCCTGCACATCTTGGGCAGCCCCGTCAATATCTCGACTCAAATCAAATTGCAGTGTTACCTGACTACTACCCAAAGAACTAGTAGAGTTCATCGAACTCAATCCAGCAATACTAGAAAATTGCGCTTCTAGTGGTGTCGCCACCGATGCCGCCATTGTCTCTGGATTCGCCCCAGGCAAGTTAGCACTCACCTGAATTGTGGGAAAATCCACATTCGGCAAGTCACTCACAGGTAACATTCGGTAACTCATCAGCCCGAAAATCAAAACGCCAACCATTACCAAAGTCGTCATGATTGGGCGACGAATAAATAACTCGGAAATATTCATAGATTTTCCTATTTTTTATAGCCAAGAGCATCTGGATAGAAAGTAAGAATGTCAGTAAGAGTAATTTTTACCTTCTGCCTGCTGCCTCCTGCCTTCTGCCTCCTCCTAATCCCTGCTTAACTTGCACTCCTGCCCCAGGTACAAGGTTGAATTGGCCGTCGATGACTACTTGTTCACCTGGTTTGATGCCTTGAGCGATCGCAGTTTCATTATTGACTGCATCTCCCACAACTACAGGGCGCATTTCTACTGTGTTATCGGGTTTAACAACATACACAAATTGCTGTTGCTGTCCAGCTTGAATGGCTTTGGTTGGTACAGTCACAGCATTGGGTATCTCAGATAATTTCAGAACGACATTGACAAATTGCCCTGGTAACAATCGCTCGTCGTTATTACTAAATGTGCCTTTGAGTTGAATTGTGCCAGTTTGAGTATTTACACCACTGTCAACAAAGGTGAGATAACCATGTACAGGATTCCCTGAATCTTTGGGGGGGATGACATCAACTTCTAATTTGTGGTTGCTGGTGTACTTTTTCAAGTCTGGCAACATTCGCTGGGGAATCGAGAAGTTAACATAAATCGGGCGAATCTGGCTGATGGTAATTAAGGGATCTGTGGAATTAGCAGTCACTAAATTACCTTGATTTAGCTTGAGACTACCCGTGCGCCCAGTAATTGGCGAATAAATATAACTATAAGAAAGCTGGACTTTAGCATTATCAATTGCGGCTTCGTCTGCGACTACTGCTGCTTGGACATTTTTTACATCTGCCTTAGCGGCTTCTACTGCTGCTTGGGCGTTAGCTACTGCATCTTGGTCTGCTTTGACTGTTGCTGTTTGAGCAATGGCACTTGTTTGGTATTGTTCAGACTGCTCTTTACTAATCGCACCTTGTTGCAGTAACCCCGCATAGCGTTGTGCCTGGACATTGGCATTATTCGCCTGGGCTACATCTTTTAAGACTGTGGCTTTGGCTTGGTTAACTTGAGCGATCGCTTTGTTAACATTAGCCTCGGACTGCTTGACTAACGCCTGATCTTTGGCTTTCGCTGCTATTGCTTGCATCAGTGCTGCTTGCTGGGGACGGGAATCGATCTGAAACAGCAAATCCCCCTTTTTGACGTTCTGTCCTTGGCGGAAATACACCCCTGTTAACTGTCCCCCAATCTGTGACTTGACAGAAACGGTTGAATATGCTTCTACTGTACCTGTAGCCTTGATGAAAATTGGGATTGTTTTTTGAGTAGCAGTGGCCACCATGACAGGAACAGGTCGTTTTTTACCGGCATCTTTCCCTGTTGATTGAGCTTCGGAAGCTCGACCACAAGCCGAACACAAATAAGCCAAACTTAATATTAGTAACCATAACTGCCTTGTGGGCAGCCAGTTGCGATCGCTAAAACTATTGGGTAAAATTTCCAACACAGGATTTGTAATCAAAACAGAAGCTAAACGGCTCATATTCACACAGAGTGGCTGGTGTTTTCCGCAAAAATGTTTAGTTTATTAGTTAAGCTCTATGTTAGTTTATCTAAAGATTAGAATGCTAACAATTTATCCTAAGTAATAGCCTAGTGGTAAGTATTGAAATTTTCCAGACATTTGGAAAGTGAATATAGATAGATTTTTTCTCCCCTGCACCCTTACTCAACATCAAAAATTCTGTCTTGAACCGCTGACTACCCCCTAGCCGCAAACGCTCAGTAGTGTAAAAATATTCCTACCTTCGTAGCTCCAAAAAACGAACTATGACCATAAATTCTGCACTGCAACGTGCATTTACCAACCGCAGCGTTCTGAAAGTTATTAGTGGTTTGCATAACTTTGACCGCGATCGCGTGGCTGCTATTATTAAAGCTGCTGAAATTGGTGGTGCGACCTTTGTTGATATCGCTGCTGATCCGGCAATAGTCGCAATGGCGAAAAGCTTGATTAATTTACCAGTGTGTGTATCAGCAGTTGAACCAGAAAAATTTGTGCAAGCTGTGGCAGCTGGCGCAGACTTGATTGAAATTGGTAATTTTGATTCTTTCTACGCGCAAGGACGCAGATTTGAAGCTGAGGAAGTTTTAGCCTTGACTCAGCAAACCCGCGCACTTTTACCAGAAATCACCTTATCTGTGACAGTTCCTCACATTCTGGAACTAGATCAGCAAGTACAACTAGCAGAAGAACTCGTTAAAGCTGGTGCTGACATCATCCAAACCGAAGGCGGAACCAGCAGCCAACCTGCTCACTCTGGCACTTTGGGATTAATTGAAAAAGCTGCTCCCACCTTGGCAGCAGCTTACGAAATTTCTCGCGCTGTATCTGTACCAGTATTATGCGCTTCCGGTATTTCTAACGTTACAGCACCATTAGCTATTGCTGCTGGTGCTGCTGGTGTTGGTGTTGGTTCTGCTATCAACCAACTCAACAGCGAAATCGCTATGATTGCTGCTGTACGTGGTTTAGTAGAAGCATTAGCAACTGCCAACAACCGCGCAGTTGTCTAAGGAGTAGGGAGTAGTAAATCAATAATTCTCAGTTTACCGTTATGAGTTTTTGTTGATCCCCCCAACCCCCCTTAAAAAGGGGGGCTATTTTTTCGTTTACCCCCTTAAAAAGGGGGTCGCCGCAGGTGGGGGATCTTAATCTGGGATGACCCAACTTTATATTTGAAAAGTATTGATGACTAGTACATTACTTCCCCAACTCCCGATTCCCCACTCCCCTTAAACCAAACAATCCTTTAGCGCATAAATCACCTGGTCTTGCTGCTGGGTTGTAAGTTCAGGGAACATTGGCAAAGATAAAACCTCATGACAGGTTTGCTCGGCTACTGGCAATTGCCCTGATTGATAACCCAAATGTTGATAAACTGGCTGTAAATGCAGTGGATAAGGGTAGTAAACCATTGAATTTATACCCCGTTCTTGCAATTGATTTTTTACCCAATCGCGCCGCGAAGCACTAGCACCATTGCGTGATTCACTAACTACACGAATTGTGAATTGATTCCAGACACTCTCGCCGCCAGGAAGTTCTTCAGGGACAACAATTCCCGGAAGTTGGCTGAGGAACTGTTGGTAGTAAGATGCGATCGCTTGTCTCTTTTGATTCCAATTATCAAGATAACGCAGCTTAATTTGCAAAATTGCGGCTTGAATGGCATCTAAGCGGCTATTTACGCCAACTTCCTCGTAGTAATAGCGATTTCGTTGCCCATGCTCCTTAATTACCCGCATCTTCGCTGCTAACTCTGGATCATTAGTTGTAATTGCCCCACCATCGCCACAACCGCCGAGATTCTTGGTAGGGTAAAAACTAAAGCAACCAATATGCCCTATGCTGCCAACTTTTTGATTATCCCAAACTGCACCTGTAGATTGAGCGCAATCTTCAATTATGGCTAAATTGTGAGTATTGGCGATCGCCATTAACTCTGTCATATCCACAGGCTGTCCGAATAAATGCACCGGAATAATCGCCTTGGTTTTGGGTGTAATCGCCCCAGCTATTTGCCGCAAATCTAAGTTAAATGTATTAATATCTATATCCACAAATACAGGCTTGGCTCCTACAGAGCTGATCACCTCAGCCGTCGCAATAAAGGTAAACGGTGTTGTAATCACCTCATCGCCTGCACCAATTTCTAAAGCTCGTAGCGCTAAGTAGAGTGCATCAGTTCCAGAGTTACAAGCTATACAATTAGTAACACCATGATAGTCAGCAAATTGTTGCTCAAAGCTTTCAATTATGGGGCCACCAATATAACGCCCGGAAGACAAAACTTCTAGCACTGCTGCACTCACTTCTGCTTCGATAGTGACGTATTGCTGCTTGATATCAAAGGCAGGAACAGAATTTACGCTTTGGAACATGAGTTTTTATGTTATTTGAAGATACAAAGGATGCACTTCGACAGTAGACTTTAGCTGCTTGAATTTTCATCAAACAGTTGGCTAATAGACTGTCTCCCCGGATACGCATCAAAAAGGGTGGTTACTGAAATTATTGTATGGGCAAAAATATCATACTAATTCGTAATTTGTAATTTGTAATTTGTAATTAGGCCACTCTCAAAAAGTGTCAATATACATGACTTATAGGGAGTCATTTTATGAAATTGATCAAAACCTCACGCAAAGATGATAGAGAATTATTCTGTTTAGCAGACATAACCTGATTCATATAACAGATCTGAGGTGGATACTCTCTCTGTACTTGAATAATTGAAATTCAACTCTCAAGTATGTAAGCTGTTGTGATCAGACAATTCCAGGAGGTGAAAAAACTGTGCCGGATTTAATCAAACTAGATTTAGCTGATTTAGCCTTGGCTGTGGGGTTAATGGCGATCGCCATTGGTTTATCCGCCTGGGAAAAATTAGGATTAGAGTTAAATTTGGCAATTGCAACTGGCAGAACCATCTTACAGCTGCTGGTATTGGGGTACGTTTTCGATTTCATCTTTGCCGTAAATAATGCTTGGGCGGTTTTGGGAATTGTAGCAATTATGCTGACAATGGGAGCGATTGTCGCCCGCAACCGAATCAGCCAGAAAATTCCCTTAGTATTACCTGTGGTTTGGGGAGCAATTTTAGTAAGTACCGCCTTCACGCTCTTTTACACCAACTTCTTGATTCTCCAACCAGATAGATGGTACGAAGCAAAGTATATGATTCCCTTTGCTGGGATGATTATTGGTAACGCAATGAATGCAGCAGCGATCGCCGGTGAACGTCTGGTTAGTACAGTCAATAATTCCGCTGGGGAAATTGAAACTCACTTAAGTTTAGGCGCAACGCCCCAACAAGCTGTCAGTCAGTACCGCCGAGAAGCCATTCGCGCCGCATTCCTTCCTACCATCAATCAAATGATGCTCATTGGTATGGCTACCCTTCCCAGTATTACCGCTGGACAGTTGTTAGGCGGTGTGAACCCTTTAGATGCTGTCTCTTATGAAATTTTAATTGTGTTTATGGTTGCTGTGGCAAACTTACTGACGACAATTTTAGTTACAAGGGGGTTGTGTCGTCAGTTTTTTAACTCAGCGGCGCAGTTAATTAGATAATTGTGGACAACAAAAGTACTTTGATAGGTTGACTTGCAAAATCCCAGCATCAGGCTGAAAATTCTTTTTTCGAGAATAAGTCTTTATTTTTTGTCTTCTCTCGCAGGGGAGAGGACTGATTTATCTCTAGTGTGAGAGTATGCGATCGCTTGCTGATCAAAAAGCAACTCAGTTATTCAGACAATATTCAAGCAAAGCTAAGTATCTTGATCCGAAATCAATTTTTGGACTGCTTGCATCAGTTCTGCTTCAGTGCATTGATATAAATCCCGCAGTATCCCCGCCAAGAAACTAGCTAACGCTCTTCATTAGACTGCTTATGGATAGATTAATCATGCCACACAACAGCGATGACAAAGATTTCTCCTCAGAAACGCAGACTCAGGTATTTGCTTACAAAGAACGGCTAAATTCTTGGATTGTTGCGCGGTTATTTCCAGATATGCAAAGGGTAACAGTTGCGAGATTTCGCAGCCGTTCTGATGCAGATGGTCATGTACAAAGTTTACGTCAACTTATGCCGGAAGCTAATTTTGTCGTGGTGTTTGATTGTCCCCGTCAGAAAGTAGCCATTTAAATTTTAGGAGAGGCGATCGCCTGAATCGTCCTCTCATTCATTAATAATTAATATTATCAGCAAAACCATAACCACCACCGCCGGGTGTCTCAATTACAAATACATCACCAATATTCATTTCCACCACAGCTTTACTACCTAAATCCTCAACTGTTCCATCACACCTTTCCACATAATTTTTTCCTAATTTTCCAGCTTCACCACCAGATAAACCAAAAGGTGCAACTACACGATGATTTGATAGAATTGCTGCGGTCATCGGTTCCAAAAAACGCAAGCGGCGAATGACACCATTTCCGCCATAATGATGGCCTTTACCACCACTATTTTTACGAATAGCAAAATTTTCTAACACAATTGGAAAACGCCATTCTAATACTTCTGGATCTGTCAGACGCGAATTAGTCATGTGGGTTTGCACTGCATCTGTACCAGCAAAATTTGCACCTGCACCAGAACCACCACAGATTGTTTCATAATATTGATAGCGTTCATTCCCAAAGGTAAAATTATTCATTGTGCCTTGAGAAGCCGCTAAAACCCCCAACGCGCCATATAAAGCATCGGTAATTGCTTGGGAAGTTTCCACGTTTCCCGCCACCACAGCCGCTGGGTAACGAGGATTTAACATACAACCTTCAGGAATGTTAATTTCTAAAGGTTTCAGACAACCAGCATTTAAAGGAATATCATCATTAACTAATGTACGGAAAACGTATAGAACTGCGGCTTTGCAAACTGCTGCTGGAGCATTAAAATTATTATTTATCTGCTGATTGGAAGTGCCTGTAAAATCAATTTTAGCGCTGCGTTTTTCTCGGTTAATGGTAATTGCAACTTGAATCATACTACCATTATCTAAAGCATAACTAAAACTGCCATCTTGCAAAACTTCGATGACACGCCGTACAGATTCTTCGGCATTGTCTTGCACAAAAATCATGTAAGCTTGTACAGTTTCTAACCCATAGTGTTCTACCATTTTTAGCAATTCTTGCACACCGCGTTCATTAGCAGCAATTTGTGCTTGTAAATCTGCTAAGTTTTGGGTAACATTACGTGCAGGGTAAGGTTTACTTGTAAGCAAATTTACTAATTCTGCTTCGTGGAATTGACCTGCTGCAACTAACTGAAAATTATCGATTAATATGCCTTCTTCTACGACATTTGTACTATTGGGTGGCATTGAACCGGGAGTAATACCGCCGATATCTGCATGGTGTCCCCGTGAGGCGACGTAGAATAGTGGAGAGTCGGGAGTACTGAGTGTTAAATCGGGGAAGACTGGAGTGATAACAGTAATATCTGGTAAGTGAGTACCGCCGTTATAGGGGTTATTAGAGACAAAGACATCACCGGGTTTGATGGTGTCACCATAATTAGTAATTAAAGCTTGTACACTTTCACTCATCGAACCCAAATGCACAGGAATGTGAGGCGCATTCGCTACCAATTGACCAAAGCCATCAAAAATTGCACAGGAGAAATCTAGCCTTTCTTTGATGTTTACAGAAGAACTGGTATTTTGTAAGGTTATACCCATTTGTTCTGCGATCGCCCGAAACAAATTATTAAAAATCTCCAGCATAACGGGATCTGGTTTTTGTCCTACCCTGCGGGAAGCTGCTAACGCGTCTAGGTCATTTGTCCGTTGTCCTTTGTTGTCTGCAACACCAACCACAGACAACACAAGATGATTGCGTGTAGTTAATTCCGCTTGCCAATGGGGTTCAATGACATTTGTACCCGTCGTCTCTACAATAATGGCTGGGCCTGCGATACAATCTCCTGGTTGTAAATCTTGGCGTTGGTACACTGGTGTCGTTTGCCATGTACCAACCGTATACATCTTTACAGTAGCTACTGCTACGGGTTCCTTCCCATTTTTACGTGCAATTACAGCTTCTTCCGGCGCATCATGTTTCGCAACCACCTCAACCGCCACAGCTTCCACAATCAACTGCTTTTCAGCAGCAATAAACCCATAACGCTGACGATGTAACTCCTCAAACTGCCGCTGCATCATCGCCACATCAGCAAAATCCACAATCAAAGGCGCATCCGTTCCCTCATATCTAAGATGCACTTTGCGATAAACCTCTGTCTTGGTGCTCTCTGCGTCTTGGCGGTTCGTTTCTCCCACCAAAGCTACAAACTCTGACTCCAACTCCGCCAATAAACCCTCATCCAAAACCGCTTCCACCGACTTTTCCCGAATTCCCCTGACATCTGCTAAACCCATACCATAAGCAGACAACACCCCCGCGAATGGATGGATAAATACCTGCTTCATCCCCAAAGCATCAGCAATTAAACAAGCGTGTTGCCCACCAGCACCACCAAAACAGCATAAAGTATACTCTGACACATCATAACCACGCTGGAGAGAGATTTTTTTGATAGCGTTTGCCATCTTATCAACTGCGATCGCCAAAAAACCCGTAGCGACTTCTTCCGGTGTTCTCCCATCCCCAATTTCCCTCGTTAATTGCCGAAACTTATGCTGCACAACCTCTACATCCAAGGGTAAATCCCCATTCACCCCGAATATCTTAGGGAAAAATTCTGGTTGCAACTTACCCACCATCACGTTGCAGTCAGTTACCGTCAACCTTCCGCCCTTGGAATAAGCCGCTGGGCCTGGATTTGCTCCCGCAGATTCCGGCCCCACCCGATAGCGAGAACCATCAAACTGCACAATCGAACCACCACCAGCCGCAACTGTGTGAATTGCCATCATCGGTGTTCGCAGACGCACTCCGGCGACTTCTGTTTCAAAGGTGCGTTCATACTCGCCATTGTAATGCGCCACATCAGTTGATGTACCGCCCATATCAAAGCTGATAATCTTGTCAAATCCAGCCATAACGCTTGTCTGGACTGCTCCAACTATCCCACCAGCCGGCCCAGATAAAATGCTGTCTTTACCTTGAAAGTTCTCTGCATTCGCTAGTCCGCCGTTGGATTGCATGAACATTAGTTTTGTGGTTTGTTCGTTATTGAGTTGATGCGAGACTTGATCAACATATCGCCGCAAAATCGGTGATAAATAAGCGTCAACAACCGTCGTATCACCCCGACTAACTAATTTCATTAAAGGGCTGACTTTGTGAGATATGGAAACTTGAGTAAAGCCAATACTTTTGGCTAAAGTGGCGACTTGTTGTTCATGGGCGGTGTAGCGGTAGCCGTGCATAAAAACAATCGCACAGCAACGAATCCCATCATTGTATGCTGCTTGTAATTGCGGACGAACTGCATCGATATTTAAAGGTATTAATTCCTCACCTTGGGCGCTGTAACGTTCATCGACTTCAATTACTTTTTCGTACAGCATTTCTGGCAAAATTATCTCAAGGGCGAAGATATCGGGACGGTTTTGATAACCGATATGTAAAGCATCCCGAAATCCTTGAGTAATTACTAAAACAGTGCGATCGCCTTTTCTCTCTAATAAAGCATTTGTCGCCACAGTTGTTCCCATTTTCACCGCCGCAATGCGATCGCCTGGAATTGGCGCATCAGCCGCAATTCCCAACAGTTCCCGAATTCCTTGCACTGCTGCATCGGTGTAGCGTTCAGGATTTTCTGACAGCAGCTTGTGAATTACCAAATCCCCATCAGGACGCTTCGCCACAATATCGGTGAACGTCCCGCCTCTATCAATCCAAAATTCCCAACTTGCCAAAGATGGTGATGCCCCAGTCATAGTAAATTCCTCTATGCCGATTTTGCTACTGCCAAGGTTATGATTTTTAAGTTATCAGATAGTTACTTGCTTGGTTCGCTGAAGATTTTTAGGGGAATTGCATGGCAGTTGAAAAAATCAGTTGGTCTAAAATGGCTTTTCAGATGAAAGGCTCGGTGATATCTTCAATTTATCCACGAGTTTTTTGGTGTGGATTTTTTGGTGTTGTAATTTCGGTTCTTTATTATTTAAAATTACCTGTATCTCAACCAATTTTAGGAAATGTTATTCCCAGTATTGTCTTAGGTTTATTATTAGTTTTTCGGACAAATACTGCTTATGATCGGTTTTGGGAAGGTAGAAAAGCTTGGGGATCTATAGTCAACACTGTACGTAATTTAGCCCGACAAATTTGGGTATCTATTGACGAAGTATCTCCAGAAGATAGAGAACATAAAGTTGCTGCCTTACGTTTATTAGTAGCCTTTGCAGTTACAACTAAATTGCATTTAAGAGAAGAAAAAATTAACAGTGAACTAGAAGAATTAATTCCCACATCTAAGTATATAAAATTGCAGACGATGAACCATCCACCTTTAGAAGTTGCTTTTTGGATTGGTGACTATTTACAACAACAGTATGACCGCAAATGCTTAAATAGCTACCAGTTAACTAGTCTGCAAGAACTATTAAATAATTTAGTCGATAATTTAGGCTCTTGCGAACGGATTTTAAGAACTCCTATGCCTTTAGCTTATGCCATACATCTCAAGCAATTATTGTTATTGTATTGCTGCTTATTGCCCTTTCAAATGGTAGAAACTTTAGGATGGTGGACAGGCTTAATTGTCGCTTTAATTAGTTTTACCTTGTTTGGCATTGAGGCTATCGGCTTAGAAATCGAAAATCCTTTTGGTTATGATGCCAATGACTTACCACTAGATGCAATTTGCAACACCATGAAACGCAATATTGATGATTTAATTAGTTTGCCGCCAAATGTGCGATCGCTTCCAGATAACATCGCCATTTAAAGACTAAGCTAACCGTCTAATTCCCTGTTCTAAACCTTGGCAAACACTTGTCAGAAAATCTAAATCTAGACTGGCAATATTATCACTAGGTTTGTGATAATTGGGATTCCGTAAAAATGCCGTATCTGTCACCATAATTGCTGGATAGCCCAAATCCCAAAAAGGTGCATGATCACTAAGTCTGGTTTGAGGTACGATTAAGCCTCGGTTAGGTACTGGTAGCCATTGACTGGGTAAACCTGCTTTGCGAATATTCCGGCTGAGACTGATTAAATCCCGAATTGTCCGCAAATTCCCAATTAAAGCAATAAAATCACCCTGATTTGGATAAAATTTCTCCAACGGACGGGGATAAGCCTGAGAACCTGGGGTAGAGTTGCAATAACCCAGCATTTCCAGAGAAATCATTAAGCGGAGTGATTGCTGTTGTTGATGCAATAAACTTGCATATTCAGTACTGCCTAGTAAGCCATATTCTTCCATATCAAAAGCTACTAGCCGCAAGGGATATTTAGCAGGTTCCGCTGCAAATTTCCGCGCTAATTCTAATAATACCGCTACACCTGTAGCATTATCATCTGCCCCTGGTGTTCCAGGTACAGCATCATAGTGCGCCCCAATCAAAATTGGGGGTAAATCTTGGTGCTTCCCTATTGTTTGACTTGATAAATTTAAAATCAGGTTGTTGCAGGTTTTCCCTCTCACTACAAAGGTGTGGATTTCCACACTTCCCCATTGTGCTAATTCTTGACGAATGTATTCTTGGACAAAGAAATGTCCTGCTGTGGCGAAGAAAGGATCGCGTTCTCTGGCGATTTCATACAGATGAATTCGTAATTGCTCTTGTAAATTCAAAGCTTGCAAGTGTTCTTCAAATAAACTTCTGAGTATCAGGAGTAAGTCAACAATCAATGAAAAAAGGGTGGATTACCCAACTTAAAGCGCTGATAAAGTAGAGTTTTTCGACTATGGAGATTTCCAGCTACTTAGACATACTCAGCATTGTGAATGCTATCCTAGTTTTGCAACTAGCTCCTTAACCTTAAATTTATTCAACTTTTGCCTTAATTGACTATTATACCATTGAGGTGTTTTCCACTAATAGCTTCATGCTATTGGTAGTCCTGGCCAATCATAATAAATTAATAGATATAAGACACACTAGGAGAAGAGTAACGCATGGGCAAGGTAGTCGGCATCGACTTGGGTACAACCAACTCAGTAGTCGCCGTGATGGAGGGTGGCAAGCCGGTGGTGATTGCCAATGCAGAAGGAATGCGAACAACACCCTCCGTAGTTGGTTTCAGCAAAGATGGCGAGAGAGTGGTTGGGCAAATGGCACGACGGCAAACCGTCCTCAACCCGCAAAATACTTTTTTTGCAGTCAAACGCTTTATTGGACGAAAGTATGGTGAACTCAGCCCAGATTCTAAGCGTGTGCCATACACCATCCGCAAAGACGAAATCGGGAATATCAAAGTTGCTTGTCCCCGCCTGAGTAAAGATTTTGCCCCCGAAGAAATTTCGGCAATGGTACTCAAGAAATTAGCTGATGATGCCAGCCGTTATTTAGGGGAACCAGTTACAGGCGCAGTTTTGACAGTTCCTGCTTATTTTAACGATTCTCAAAGACAGGCAACCCGTGATGCTGGCAGAATTGCCGGCTTAGAAGTGTTGCGAATTCTCAACGAACCCACTGCGGCTTCTTTAGCTTACGGTTTAGATAGAGGTGACACCGAAACCATCTTAGTCTTTGACTTGGGTGGTGGAACTTTTGACGTATCCATTTTAGACGTTGGCGATGGGGTATTTGAAGTTAAAGCCACCAGTGGTGATACCCAACTGGGTGGAAATGACTTTGATAAAAAGATAGTAGATTGGTTAGCAGAGCAATTTTTAGAAACCGAAGGTGTAGACTTAAGACGCGATCGCCAAGCTCTACAACGTTTAATGGAAGCCGCAGAAAAAGCTAAAATTGAATTATCTGCTGTGAGCATCACGGATATCAATTTGCCCTTCATCACCGCCACAGAAGACGGGCCAAAACATATCGAAACTCGTCTGACGCGTTCTCAATTTGAAGGTTTGTGTAGTGATTTAGTCGGACGCGTCCGCACACCAGTCAAAAGGGCATTAAAAGATGCTGGACTCAGGCCAGAAGATATCGAAGAAGTTGTGTTAGTTGGTGGTTCAACCAGAATCCCGATGATTAAGCAACTAGTCCGTGACTTAATTGGCATTGAACCTAACGAAAATGTTAACCCTGATGAAGTTGTCGCCGTTGGTGCAGCCATTCAAGCAGGTATCCTCGCCGGCGAACTGAAGGATTTGCTGTTGTTGGATGTCACACCTTTATCTTTGGGATTGGAAACTATCGGCGGTGTGATGAAAAAACTCATTCCCCGTAATACAACCATCCCAGTCCGCCGTTCGGATATCTTCTCCACCTCGGAAAATAACCAAAATACCGTGGAAATTCACGTAGTTCAAGGTGAGAGGGAAATGGCAGGAGATAACAAATCTCTGGGACGGTTCAAGCTGTATGGTATTCCCCCAGCCCCGCGCGGCATTCCCCAAGTCCAGGTATCATTTGATATTGATGCCAACGGGATTTTACAGGTAACAGCCTTAGATAGAACAACAGGCAGGGAACAAAGTATCACTATTCAAGGTGCTTCCACATTAAGTGAATCAGAAATTAATCGGATGATTCAGGACGCGCAAAAATACGCTGATGTCGATCGCGAACGTAAAGAACGAGTCGAAAAACGCACCCGTTCCGAAGCATTGATTTTACAAGCAGAACGACAGCTGCGAGAAGTAGCCCTAGAATTTGGTATGCAATTTGCCCGCAGTCGTCGCCAACGCATTGATAATATCAGCCGCGAACTCAAGGAGAGTTTACAAGCCAACGACGATCGCGGCATTGATCAAGCCTACGCTGACTTGCAAGATGCCCTTTATGAACTAAACCGAGAAGTCCGCCAGTATTATGCTGAAGACGAAGACGATGACTTGTTCGGCACAATTAAAGAAATTTTCACAGGAGGCGGCGATAAAGAAAGAGAACGGGAACCTGATTACTACCGAGATAATTACCGCGATCGCGATTCCTATAACAGTAGAGACTACGGTAGAGACAATGGCAGAGAATACGGTAGAGACAGTCGTTCTTCAGCCTATGACAGTCGCCCATCTCGCCGCACATCCCGCCCTAGTTATCAAGATAATTGGGATGAAAATGACGATGATTGGTTGTAATACTGCCCTTAGATGGCAACAACCACCGTTACTAAGGTGAGAAATTTGATTCAAAATACGGATTTAGCCGTTGGTGATAAGTAATAAGTAATGAGTCAATAGTATTAAGTAGGTAGACATAATTAAATATAAAATGCCAACCTGTGAAACCCTATCACATACTAGCTTTTACCTTCTGCCTCCTGCTTCCTGTCTCCTGCCTTCTACGTACTGATTACTTAATAATTATTACCAACATCTAAAATCTAAAATTTAAATTTAAATAACTGAACTATGCAAAATTTGCAGAATTTCCGCGATTACTACGAGATTTTAGGAGTAGATAAAGATGCCTCTAATGAAGAAATTAAAAAGAACTATCGGCGATTAGCTAGACAATATCACCCTGACTTGAATCCAGGGAATAAAGCCGCTGAAGAAAAATTTAAAGATATTGGCGAAGCTTACGAAGTGCTTTCCGACACAGCCAAAAGAGCGCAATACGACCAGTTTAGCCGCTATTGGAAGCAAAAAGGCTTTGCTGGGAACAAACAAACGCCAAAAACCAAAGGCTGGGGAGAACGTCCAAGCGATCGCAGCAATGGCAATCAAAATGTAGATTCCAGTCAATTTGCTAATTTTGAAGACTTTATCAATCAAGTTGTAGGTGTTGGTAGTCGCCAAGATACCAGAAATGGCAGTACTACAAAAACCGATCCGTTTCGTTCGCCGAACAGCAGAGTTCAATATACAGTTCCTAAAAATCCGCCAAAACCAGCCCGGCGAGATATTGAAGCTCGATTAACCTTACCATTAGAAAAAGCTTATCAAGGTGGTAACGAGCGCATTCGTTTAGAAGATGGGCGATCGCTAGAAGTGACAATGCCTCCAGCTATGGTTACAGGTCAGAGTATCCGCCTAAAAAACCAAGGTATCAGCGGTGGCGACTTATACCTAAAAATTACTGTCGAGCCACATCCCTTATTTAAATTAGAAGGTGCAAACATAGCCTGTCAAGTACCCGTAACTCCCAGTGAAGCAGTTCTCGGCGGATCTGTTGAAGCACCCACCCTCGATGGCCCTGTGAAAATGACCATCCCCCCAGGTGTTAGGTCTGGTCAAAGATTCCGCTTGGCAAATAAAGGCTACCCTACCGACAATGGTAAACGCGGCGATCAATTGGTGGAGATTCAGATAATTACACCAAAAAATATTAGCCCCGAAGAAAAAGAACTTTACGAAAAAATTCGGCAAATTGAAACCTTTAAACCCCGCGCTGATTTACTAGGTTAGGTTTTTCTACTCACGAACTTATAAAAGTTGTTGCAGTTCCTCAATAGTGTTAACAGTTTTAATCGCTTGTTGAATAGCTTTTAATCGCTGTAAATCACTAATTTGGGAAATATTTGGCATCAACTCTGACCCAGCATTGCCGAATTTAATTTCCAAGGCCAGTTCAATCCCGGAAAATAATTCCTCCCGTCGACCACGTTCTTCACCCCGCGCCTCACCCCGCGCTTCACCCCGCGCCTCGCCTTCGCGTAAAATTTCTTGATACCAAGGTGACTCACGTAACACAGCCATATCCCACCTCATAATTTCTTGAACTAACGCACTTTCTAAAACAAACGTAGCAAAAAAAGCCAAGACTGTTTCTAATTGGTTTAGCTGTTCATCAGCACGGAGAATTCGTAATGCTTCTCGAATTATCGACTCATTTTCACCACCTCTAAGAATCGGTACAAAGGGAAGTAGAGATGGTAGAGGTTGTTCCAAAACAATATTCACATCAACTTCCCACAAGTTAATCACACGATAATCTTGTAATGACCGCAATCCAGCAATGTTTGATTCAAAACTAGTAGGTATTGGTTCATTAGTAGTCTTCAGAATATTAATTAAAACAGGATATGTTGGTAGATTATATTTTTCTTCGGCCAGGGCTGAATATGCACGCATCCGACGCGGCATTTGCGATTGATAGCGTAATTGTAATTCGTTGAGGACGAGAAATTCACCGTATTCAAGACTGGTAGCACGGACTAAAACATCACTTTCTCTGCTGATCCATTGAAATTCAGAACTGAGAATTTCCCCAGCAATGACATCAGGTATTTTTGTTACCCATCTTACCCAGTTGTCAGGTGCAAGGCTGATTAATTTTTTAGTGCTAACATCTGCGCGTTTGGACATCGATATGGAGAGGCACTTAGGCAATGAAATTTATCGTACCTTGTACATGCCATCACAATAAAAGATTCGTATGGAGCAGGAGTAGGAGGTTTACAATATTATAAAAAACTTGATCGCCAACCTCAAACAGCCGTGAATCAAAATGGGGCCATGCCACAAAGTAGTGAAACCTCCTACTACTCGCTGCTAGGACTGCATCCCTCAGCATCGGTGATTGATATTCGCCGTGCTTATCGGGAACTAAGCAAGCGCTATCATCCTGACACTACAGAATTACCTGCTACCCTTGCTACAGCTAAATTTCAGCAAATTAATGAAGCTTATGCCACTTTAAGCCATCCAGAACGGCGACTCAGCTATGACTTGAAAATTGGCTATTCTCGCTTTGGTGTAATTCAAGCACCTGCGGATTTGCATCGTCCTGTGCGTTATTCTTATGATTACTCTAAATCAGCTTACCTTGATGCCAGCGATCGCCCGCTTTCTTCTGGCGAAATCTTCGCTTTATTTATCCTGGGGCTGACCTTTGTAGGATGTTTATTACTAGCACTGGCGATTGGATTTGCTCGTGGTGAAGCTGCTTTTCAAACCCAATCTCCTCTACTTACCCCCAAAGTCGAGAAGCATATTTCTTATGTATCCCAATTAACTAGTTCTGGAGAGTCTCAAAACTATAACTTTTCCATATTCAAATAAACAGTTTCCTACCTCAAAATCTCAAATTATTATGTCTATTCTGCCAGCAGATACCCCTTTATATAATCATCCTCTGCCACAAATTGAGCAATGGTTAAAAGACCAAGGCTGTCAACAAGATGAAACACAACGTCATTGTTGGCGTGTGCAAAGATCCGATTGGCAAGCTGAACTTTGGCTAGATATTGAGCAAATTGTAGTTAGATATCTTGAGGCTGGAGACAATCAACAAGACATCCAACGCTCCTTCAAGTATTCTCTTAGCCGTGAAGATATAGAACAAGCTGTGTTTTCTGGCCCTTAAAAGGTCGAAGTCTCAAGGGTAAAGTATGAAAAAGGATGAAATTTATATTTCAGATTTTAGACTTTGCCAAATCTCCGATCTCGTTGCTGATATGCACATAAAGCCCGGTGAAACTCAGCGCGGTCGAAATCAGGCCAAAGAGTCTCAGTGATGTAAATTTCCCCGTAAGCCATTTGCCAGAGGAGAAAATTGGAAAGGCGCATTTCCCCGCTAGTACGAATTAATAAATCAGGGTCATCAATTCCAGCAGTGTAAAGATGGCTTTCAAATACTGATTCATCAATTTCATCTGGTTTGAGGATACCTTGCTGAACTTTTTGGGCGATCGCGCGGCAAGCTTGTAAAATTTCTTGCCGTCCGCCATAATTAGTTGCCACAGAAAACTTAATACTGCGATTATTCTTAGTGGCTTCCATTGATCGGGTAATTTCATCTTGCAGCGATCGCGGTAAAGCCTGCAAATTTCCCACAAACTGAATTTGCACATTTTCCTCAACCATTTCCCGCAGTTCTTGACGTAAAACTACTTGGAATAAAGTCATCAAAAAATCTACTTCTTCCTGCGGCCTTTTCCAATTTTCTGTAGAAAAAGCATAAGCTGTCAGTGCCTCAATTCCCCAGTCTTTGCAACAACGCAGCAAGTCTTTCAAAGCATCAACACCACGCTTATGACCCATGATTCGCGGCAAACCTTGAAGTTTAGCCCATCGACCATTGCCATCCATAATCACCGCAACGTGTTTGGGCAGTAGTTCCCGTTTCAAGTCGGGAGGCAAATATAGCAGTTCAGTTTGTTGTACAGTCATTTTTTATCTCGAGAAGCGGTCGATGGTAATCCAAGTAAACGTGAAACTAGTACCAGTGCTTTACTACCAATCTGACGCACCCAGCTTAACAGACCAGGAGCCACTGCTTCCCGATCTACAGTTGGAGATAAGCGAGCCTCTAAGGACTCTTTGAGTTTTCTAATGGTCAGTGGTCTATTTAGGGTTCCCCGTTCCGCTAGGGAAATAGAACCCGTTTCTTCTGATACAACTACACAAATACAATTTTCGACCCGCTCAGTAATTCCCATTGCTGCCCGATGGCGTGTACCCAACTGGCGCGAGGCTGTGCGTCCCGAAAGTGGTAAAATTATACCTGATGATACGATTCTTGAGCCGCGAATCAAAGTCGCCCCATCATGTAACAAAGTTTTCGGCTGAAAAATTGTTTGTATAAGTTCCTTAGAGACTTCAGCATTCAGCTTAACTCCAGGCACAGAAAAATCTCGCTCGTCAATTGGGCCAGTGGTTTCCAAAATTAGCAAAGCTCCTATTCGGTTTTTTGAAAGTTCTTTAACCGCATCCACAATTTCATCAATCACACTATCAGATTTGGGGATGGACAAACTGGATGTTTGAAATAACTGGCGTATTTCTCCACGGCCTAATTGTTCCAAAAATCTCCGAAATTCTGATTGTAGGGCTACCGCCATCGCCACAGCACAACCAATCACTAATTTTTCTAGGACAAAATTTAGCAGGGGTAAGCCCAATCTACCGCTGATTGCCGATGCCAGCATTAAAATAATAAATCCTCGCACCATCCAAAGTGTCCGGCGCTCGCTAATAATAACTAGTATCATGTACGTCAGCGCCAGCACTAATACAATATCCAGAGTCCCAAGTAGCAAGGACTGCGACCATCCTAGGTTTGTCAGCCAATGCTTTGACCAATCTCTCATGACATCTGGATTATCTTTCTGTCTCTAATACTTTTTGTCAATAGTCAATGGTCAATAGTCAATAGTCCAATATTTTTGATTATGAACTTTTGACTATGGAACGCCAGTTGCTACAAGTCGGCCAAGCCGCCCAACGCACTGGCTCCTTTTGACTTTTGACTAAATCTTAAGTCTCTCTGGTAGGCAATCTTGCCGAATCAAATCTTGATAAGTTTCGCGCTGCAAAATCAAATTTGCTTCGCCATTAGCCACTACTACTGCTGCTGGACGGGGTAAGCGGTTGTAGTTAGATGCCATACTGTAATTGTAAGCACCAGTTGCCATAACCACTAGGATATCGCCTGGTTCAGTTTTTGGTAGTTGGGCATTCTTAATTAGGATATCTCCTGATTCGCAATGTTTACCAGCTACTGTGACTGTTTGTGTGATCGGAGCCGACATTTTATTAGCAACTACAGCCCGATAAACTGACTGGTAAGTGATTGGCCGGGGATTATCGGACATTCCACCATCAACAGATAGGTAGGTACGAATTTCTGGGACTATTTTGGTTGCACCAATGGTATAGGCAGTTACACAAGATGTCGCAATCAGCGATCGCCCTGGTTCACATAATAGCTTTGGTAAAGGCAAATTTTCGGCTGCACAAGTTTCTTGAAGAACTTCACAAATTACCTTTACCCAATCTTCAATACTTGGGGGATCATCTGATTCTGTATAACAAATACCTAACCCACCACCAATATTGAGTTCGGTTAAATTTAAACCATACTTAGCAGTATCTCGGAACCATTGCACCATCACCGCGGCTAAGTCTCGATGGGGTTGCAGTTCAAAAATTTGCGAACCAATGTGAGCGTGCAAGCCTATACAATTCAAGGAAGGTTGCTTGCTAACAAAGGTAAACATTTCATCTAAGTCGTTGGGGTCAAAGCCAAATTTACTATCTAAGTGTCCTGTGCGAATATATTCGTGGGTGTGGCATTCAATCCCAGGAGTTAACCGCAGCATGATGCGGACTGGCTGGGTGTTTTGGGTCAATTCCACCAAATTGTGTAATTCTTGCCAGTTATCAACGACAATCGTCACACCAGATTCAATTGCTAAAACTAGCTCTGAATGGGATTTATTATTGCCGTGGAGGTAAATTTTCTCCGGACTAACGCCAGCAGTTAAAGCTGTGTAGAGTTCACCGCCAGAAACAACATCAATTCCTAACCCTTCAGAGGCAGCGATCGCACAAACAGCTAGACAATTCCATGCTTTGGAAGCGTACAATACTTGAGCTTCACCTTGGTAGTATTGCTTAAACGCATCTCGGTATTGCCGACAAGCTAAACGGAGAGTGTCTTCATCTAAAATATATAAAGGCGAACCAAACTGCTGAACTAGGGTTGTGACATCACACCCACCAATTTCCAGGCAGTCATCACTATTAACTTTGGCCGTTAAAGGTAATAGTTCCTGGTTAGGCGAAATAGTTTCGTTTGGGTTGCGCTTTTGAGGCAAATACTGAGTTCCAGTATGTTGAACCTCAGTGGGGTGAGTCGATACCATAACTATATAGATTGTCCTTGTTCAAATTAAGGGCGTGAGGAAGTATCCCGATTTTCAGTTTACCAACACAGTGCTGAGTGCTGAGTAAAGTAAAAAATCCGAGAAAACTTCGCATAGGCATAAATCAACTACCACGTCAGAGTGGTCTTTAAACTCAACATTCAGCACCTTCAACTCAGCACTTTGAATAAATTGTGATTTCATCAGACTTACAATTGCGATCGCTCACAACCAATGATCTAAGTGCAATCCTCGAACTTGATCAAGCTTGTTTTGGTGGTCTTTGGACAATGGATGGCTACCAACGAGAGTTGGACAGTCCCAACAGCGAATTACTTGGGTTATTTGCACCATTGTCTAGTATTCAACTTTTGGGGATGGGTTGCTTTTGGTCGATTGTAGACGAAGCCCACATTACAATTTTGGCAATTCATCCCCAATATCACCGTCAAGGTTTGGGACAGGCTTTATTGTATGCTCTCTTGAAGACAGCTGGCGATCGCGGTTTAGAGCGAGCCACCCTCGAAGTTAGAGCTTCTAACCTTGCTGCTATATCCTTATATCAGAAATTTGGCTTTAAAACCGCTGGGTTACGACGGCGTTATTACAAAGATAATGGCGAGGATGCCCTAATTCTTTGGTTATCAGAGTTGCAGCATCCAAAGTTTCAAACAACTTTAGACAACTGGCACACTACTGTCAGCAAACAGTTGAATCAATTTTCTTGGCAGTTGATTAATTAGCCGAAAAGAGAGATTAAGAGGCTGGTATTTTTGCTCAGTCATCAGCACTTTCTCCAGCGAATTCTTCACAAGCTCACCTCATAACCAAATATGAAAAGCTTTCTTTTCTAGTAGCGGGATCAGAGAAAGCACTGGAACTAAAACAGCTAATGACAAATGTCAAAGGACAAATCACCGTTCACAACCAAGAAAAAATGAACTTTTACACTTGTTAATTCATTAGAATATTTAATAAATATAATTTTTCTGTTTTAAATAAAAAATATATTTGAGAAAATTTTGACATCTACAGTCAAAATATGCTAATAATTAATATTTGTGACTGGTAAAAATTAATTTACAATCATCACGGCTAACTATTTACAAGCCAAGCTGAAAAGCTAGTAAATCAAAGCTCCTCAAGTCAGTAGCCGTAGCAAAATTCATCAACAGTTGACAAATCCACCCATCAATTTGAGTAGTCTTCCTTGGATGTTGATTATCTGTGATACAGGCACCCAAAACCTTAGCCTGTGCTAAAATCAGCGTACCGGCACGACGCAGGTGATGGGAAAAATGCCATGTTTGAACGCTTCACAGAAAAAGCCATTAAGGTAATCATGCTGGCCCAAGAAGAGGCCCGCCGTTTAGGTCACAACTTTGTGGGAACCGAGCAGATCCTCCTGGGTCTGATTGGGGAAGGCACAGGAGTTGCGGCCAAGGTGCTGAAATCAATGGGTGTCAATCTCAAAGATGCCCGTATTGAAGTAGAAAAAATTATAGGCCGGGGTTCAGGCTTTGTGGCCGTGGAAATTCCGTTTACGCCACGGGCAAAGCGGGTTCTGGAACTATCCCTAGAAGAAGCGCGCCAATTAGGGCATAACTACATTGGCACCGAGCATCTGCTGTTGGGCCTGATCCGGGAAGGGGAAGGTGTAGCAGCCAGGGTGCTAGAAAACCTTGGGGTGGATCTATCTAAGGTAAGAACCCAAGTCATCCGAATGCTGGGAGAAACAGCAGAGGTTTCGGCGACCGGGCAATCGGGACGCACTAAGACTCCTACCTTGGATGAATTCGGCTCGAACCTAACCCAGATGGCGACGGACAATAAACTTGATCCAGTCGTAGGACGCGCGAAAGAAATTGAGCGCGTAATTCAAATCTTGGGTCGCCGGACAAAAAATAACCCAGTGCTGATTGGTGAACCAGGGGTTGGTAAGACTGCGATCGCTGAAGGTTTGGCGAGCCGCATTGCTAACAAAGATGTCCCCGACATCCTGGAAGACAAGCGTGTAGTCACACTAGATATTGGTTTGCTGGTAGCAGGTACCAAATACCGGGGTGAATTTGAAGAACGCCTGAAAAAAATCATGGACGAAATTCGCTCGGCGGGTAACGTCATTCTCGTGATTGATGAGGTACACACCCTAATTGGTGCAGGTGCAGCCGAAGGTGCAATCGACGCAGCAAATATCCTCAAGCCAGCCTTGGCCAGAGGTGAATTGCAGTGTATCGGTGCCACCACCCTCGACGAATACCGCAAACACATCGAGCGCGATGCAGCCTTAGAACGCCGCTTCCAACCAGTAATGGTAGGTGAGCCATCAGTTGATGAAACTATAGAAATATTGCATGGATTGCGCGATCGCTACGAGCAACATCACAAGTTGAAAATTTCTGATGAAGCTTTGATTGCAGCAGCGAAATTGTCTGACCGTTATATCAGCGATCGCTACTTGCCAGATAAAGCCATCGACTTGATTGATGAAGCAGGTTCGCGCGTGCGGTTAATCAACTCCCAACTGCCCCCCGCAGCCAAAGAGTTAGATAAAGAACTGCGCCAAATCTTAAAAGAAAAAGATGATGCAGTGCGTTCCCAAGACTTTGACAGAGCCGGGGAACTGCGCGATCGGGAAATGGAAATCAAAGCCGAAATCCGGGCGATCGCTCAAAGCAAAACCAACGGTGCAAGTGGTGACGGTGTAGAACCAGTTGTTACCGAAGAAGACATTGCTCACATCGTTGCTTCCTGGACAGGTGTACCAGTCAACAAGCTCACCGAGTCTGAATCCGAGAAGCTGCTGCACATGGAAGACACCTTGCATCAGCGATTAATCGGACAAGAAGACGCAGTGAAAGCAGTTTCACGGGCAATCCGTCGGGCGCGTGTCGGTTTGAAAAACCCCAACCGACCCATCGCCAGCTTTATCTTCTCCGGGCCGACTGGGGTAGGTAAAACTGAGTTGGCAAAATCCTTGGCTTCTTACTTCTTCGGTTCCGAAGAAGCAATGATCCGCCTGGATATGTCGGAATATATGGAACGCCACACCGTCAGCAAACTAATTGGTTCGCCTCCTGGTTACGTTGGTTATAACGAAGGCGGTCAATTAACCGAAGCTGTACGCCGTCGTCCTTATACCGTGGTGCTGTTCGACGAAATCGAAAAAGCCCACCCCGATGTCTTCAATATGCTGCTGCAAATTTTAGAAGACGGGCGATTAACCGATGCTAAAGGTCGCACCGTTGACTTCAAGAACACCTTGCTGATTTTGACATCCAACATCGGTTCCAAGGTAATTGAAAAAGGCGCTTCCACCATCGGCTTTGAATTTAATGAAGATGCTGGTGAATCGCAGTATAACCGCATTAAAACTCTGGTTAACGAAGAACTCAAGCAGTACTTCCGCCCAGAATTCCTCAACCGTTTGGATGAAATTATCGTCTTCCGTCAATTGAACCGGGAAGAAGTCACCCAAATCGCCGACATCATGCTCAAAGAAGTGTTTGGTCGCCTGACAGAAAAAGGCATCACCTTAGAAGTCACCGAACGCTTCAAAGACAGGCTCATCCAAGAAGGTTACAGCCCCAGCTATGGCGCAAGACCGTTGCGTCGGGCAATTATGCGCTTGTTAGAAGATAGCCTAGCAGAAGAGATTCTGTCTGGTCGCATCAAAGATGGCGATACCGCTGTTGTTGATGTCGATGAAAACGGCAACGTGCAAGTCAGTTCTCAACAGCGCCGAGAGTTGTTACCTCAAGGAATTGAGTCTTAGTTAATATTTGGGATTGAGTCTCAAATAAATATTAGCAACCGGTAGAGTGTTAATTACTCTACCGTTTTTATTAATTTTGAAATTAATGATCTTTGCTAACAAATATCAATATTTGCAGTTATAAGTTAAAGTGATAAACAAACCACAAAAGGCATAGTTGATTAACTACTCGTCAATTAGCCACCCCCTCTGTATTCCGTGTTCAATTCCGCCAGTCCAGTCCATTATTAGATGTTTCCGCACTTTATAAATATAGATGTTGAATCACAGTTGGGTTAATTGGATTTTTAATATATGTTTCTTCATATCTATATTCTCTGTCAGTGTTTTTCTGCTGACGTAGCACATAGATTTGGTCAACTTTATATTTCCGAAGATTTACATCACTGGTCAGCTTGATCCATTCCATGAGTACAATATATAAACTATTTGGATTTCTTGCTTTTAAATCCTCTGCTGCTCGTGAGGAACCTTCAAGCATAGTTTTATCTAGATAAGTTTTACATTCAATTGCAACAACTGGTATATCAAAAATGTGTGTTTCAGTACTACCTGTGACCTTAACTTCAGAATAGTTTTCTGGTTCTTCTGTAATAAGTGTTAGCATTTCACCAGGATTTTCATCTTGCTCAGGTGGGGTTGCTGCTTCGAGAGATGCGTGAACAGTTGCACCAATTACAAAATCATGATCTTTCTTTTCAATACGTGCATAGGGACGTTTTAACATCTCAGAATATCTTGGTGGAACAAAGAAAATATCTTTGAATGTATGAGACTTACCAATGAGAGCATTTTCTCCAAAATCTCTGGCTAAATCTCTAAACAAATAGTAAAGAAATTCTTCCAGTACACTAGAGTGGAGGTTGGATCTAGAGTCAAACTTTTCAGCATAATGTTGCTGATCTAAAAAGTCCTTGTATGCTGAAAGAAGTTTTACCCTACTAGCAATAATGGCATCATCTTGCTCCGTAAGTTTAGATGTTGGCCCCACTAATTGGAGATTGGCTGAGTGCCAATTATTATACTCAGTTCTAATCTCTGTGAGATATCTTTTACTTTCAGGATCACGGTATTTTTTCCGGTGATTCTCCTTCTGTTCTAGATTAGATCCATGAACTAAAGGGTTTCTATCACTTGTGGGCATAGCTCTAATTTTTCCAGAAGATGAGTTGCAATTACCTTAGCAAGAATAGGAGGTACAGCATTACCTACCTGATTGTACTGGCAAAGAAATTTTTCGTTAAATCTCTGCTCTCGGTGTAATAACCCTCTTCTGTCACTTTCCGTAGAGAGAA
>NZ_DF978422.1:173629-254542 GCF_002897135.1 Nostoc cycadae WK-1
GTTTGGTTTTTTTAAGTCGTTCTACTTAACTTGTGAGATACCACCGTCTTCTTCCCTAAAAAACGATAATTGTCTGGAAAAGATTGAATACGTGCGCCTTCACGAGCCGTCAAATTACGATGTTGGAAAGGATGAATAAAATTGGCATAAAATGAAGCTGCTATTGTGTGTGACGGTTTATACGGATTTAGCCTTCGGTTATTCTGGTCATAACTTGTTTCAGATATTTCACCATTTCCATTACGCCGTCTAGCTCTATGCTCTTTTGGCACATCTGAACTCGATTCGCCCCATTTGATATGTTTGAAACGTTCTACAAGTCTCGCAGAATGTTCCATTGCTACATGATTATAAAGAGTTTGACTATCATGTCGTATCCATCTTTGATAGTCATTTTGGGCTTGTGAAATGTATGGTTGTTCCTCTACACCTTCACTGGTTTTAAGTGGTGGTAAATCTGAGATTGCATCCCATAAAGTTAGGGCTGGATGCAAGCTTATAGTATCAATCATTGATAACTGAATGCTATTTACATTAGATAAATCCAAAGAATGTGTTTTTGGCGGAATACCTAATTTCTTACCTTTTTTATTGCCAACAATAAAGATACGTTCCCTGATTTGCGGTACACCATACTCAGCCGCATTTATTAACCATACTTCCACAAAATATCCAACTTCTTCAAAAGTTTTCTTAATAATATCTATTACCTTTATGCCTTCAATATTTTTTCTTGAGAGTAGTCCTTTAACATTCTCCATCACAAAAGCTGTAGGTTGGAGGAAACTAATCCACTGAGCGAAGTTAAGGAAAAGACTATTTCTAGGGTCTTTAGGATCTTTTTGTGCGGGGCCAGCAATGCTAAAACCTTGACATGGCGGCCCACCAATAACTACATCAGGCTGAAAAATAAAAATATCTTTAATACTATTTGCTGTGTTTAACTCACGAATATCTTGTTGAATCACCATCATATTAGGGTGATTGTAGCGCAGAGTATCACAAGCCCAAGCGTCGATTTCAACAGATAGAGGTACAGAGAAACCTGCCATCTCGAATCCTAAACCAAAACCACCAGCCCCAGAGAACAAATCAATAGCGATAGGTTGTGCTTTTACCATAGAAGTTGATTACTACAAGATGAGTATGAACCAATTGAAGGTAGATTATTGGCTAATGAATTATTCTAACTAGAGCGATCGCCTAAAATACTCTGGGGTTGCTAAATAAAGAGATAAAGTACTTGATACTAAGTAAAGTATAATACTTAATTATATAGTAAATGCACGGCTTTAACTCGTTCAATTTAGGATTGTTATAGATATTTAGCTTGTATTATTTGAGGCGATCGCATCATTTTTGTCTCAACTCGCTGGAGTGATTTCCGTATTTTGTTGTAGAGAATTGGTATAACAGCATCTTAAATTGGTAAAATTCAGGTTCAGAGAGAAGAGAATATTCCGACATGGTAGCCGCCCATACAGATTTAAATATTGCTGCTATAGAAGCAGAATATAGTCAAAAATCACCAAGAGAAATTCTGAAATTGGCCTTGGACACTTTTGACAATATGGCAATTTCCTTCAGTGGTGCTGAAGATGTTGTTTTAATTGATATTGCTTCCAAAATCACCAAAAACTTCCGGGTTTTTACCCTCGATACTGGGCGCTTACACCCTGAAACATACCAGTTCTTGGATAAAGTTAGAGAACATTATGGCATTAAGTTAGAAGTAATGTTCCCCGATGCCGCAGAAGTACAAGCCTTGGTAGAAGAAAAAGGATTATTCAGCTTTTATCAAGATGGGCATAAAGAATGCTGTGCTGTTCGTAAAGTTAGACCATTACGCCGCAAGCTAAATACTCTTGATGCTTGGGTGACAGGACAGCGTAAAGACCAAAGTCCCAGCACACGCAACCATATTCCTGTAATTGAACTTGATACCGCATTTTCTACCGAAGACCATCAGTTAATTAAGTTCAACCCCTTAGCCAACTGGTCTTCCGCCCAAGTGTGGGAATATATTCGCGCTTTAGATGTACCTTACAACAAATTACACGAGCGCGGTTTTATCAGTATTGGTTGCGAACCCTGTACCAGACCTGTTTTACCAAACCAGCATGAACGTGAAGGTCGCTGGTGGTGGGAAGAAGCTACGGCTAAAGAGTGCGGTCTGCACCTAGGGAACTTACAAAAATAGTAAGTGAAGCCACACTGTAGGGGCGCAAGTCCTTGCGCTGAGGTGCATCCCAGTTTTGATTTAGCAACGAGATAATAACTGTCATTGCGTATCCCCTACGCGAATGGGAAGGCTAACGCCTACGCAATGACATTCAAAAAAGTGAGATGTTCCCGTTACTAAATACTCAAATTATCTCAGAGTCAGACAGCTAAGTCTGTCTATTTTCAGATAATGCTATTACCTGTTGATGTTAGGTACATAACCCAGCATAGGAAACTTTTTGTAATTAGTCCTGTCTGTAAGACTAATACATTAGTTTATCAAGAATTTATATGCGATCGCCTATCGTAATCGGTACAGGATTACTTGTATCTTTAATTTTTAATGCCCAAGTTTTAGCGCAGTCTACAGTACAGTTACCACAACTAACTGCACAGAACTCTTCACAACAAATCTTCAATAAAAATACTAAAAAGCTGCGTTCAGGTATTATTACTTTGCAGAGAACTGCGTGTTTTGGTGCTTGCCCAATTTATACAATTACTATATTTCCTGATGGTAGAGTTGTCTACGAAGGAGAGCGTTTTGTGAAAGTTGTAGGTAAGCGAACTGCTAAAATTAGTCCGCAAGCTGTGAGAAGATTAGTTGCAGAATTTGATAAGGTCAATTATTTCTCTTTACCCAGTAACTATCAAGGTGGTCCGACAGATTTACCTTCAGCAATTACTTCTCTCACTCTTGGTAGACAGCAGAAAACTGTGAATCATTATCTCGGTTCACCTAATGCGCCGCAAGCACTAACAGCATTAGAAAATAAAATAGATGCTGTTGTGAATTCTCAGCGCTGGATTGGATCAAAAAATGAACAAACACCAAATCCAAATGACTCAAATTCCACGCAACTAAAAGTTAACCGCCAATTATGGAATCAGCAAAGGTTGACTAATTATCGCTTTACATTTAGCAGGAGTTGTTTTTGCGTACCTAAAGCAACTCAGCCAGTAGTCATTACAGTCCGGAATGGTCAAGTTGCTTCTATTACGCCTGTCAACAACAATGAACCAGTTGATGCAGAATTATTCCGACAATATAATTCAATTCCGAAACTGTTTGGGATAATTGACGACGCGATCGCCAAAAAAGCATCTAGTCTCACCGTCAAATATGATCCTAAATTTGGCTACCCAACCCAAATCAATATTGATTACAACCAACAAGTTGCTGATGAAGAACTATATCTCACTATTAGTAATCTAGAACCATTGAAGTAAGGTCTTGCACAGAGTAGATTATCTGTTGAGACTGGATATAGGAGTATAGGGGTTCTGCATCCCTACACTCTGCTCTTATGATCATTAGGGACGTATAAATTTACGTCCCTTTTATTTTGCCATCAAGCCTGGATAAACAAAAATATCTCTGAGCGATCGGTCATAATTCCAGGTAAGTGTGCATAAATAGTCAAATCCTCTCCCCTGCTGTCTAAATGATAAGCCTTTAACCGGATACGATATCAGACTCAGGGATGATGAGTATTGAGTAACTAGATTGACAAAATCACACTATAAACGGTCATATCTCAGCGATATGCAGTAATTACAAGGAATAAGGTCATGATTAAATCATGGATGATAATTGGGGGCGTGGCAATATTAGTTGCTTTGGGTGCTAATTTAATTCAGCCGCGCGATCGCCAGTGGTTCAAGCGCTTACAAAGACCGAGATGGCTAACTTTTGAAGCAGCAATTCCTATTATCTGGAGTGTGATTTTTATTTGTGGTGCTTGGTCGGCTTATATTGTCTGGGAAACTAACCCAGGAAGCAGAGCCACTTGGTTGTTGATGAGTTTATATTTAATTTTAGAAATTGCTATTATTGCCTATACACCTGTGATGTTTTGGCTGCGGAGTCTTCAAGCCGGCACAATTATCGGTGGTGCAGGTTTTATTATTGGAATTATATTAACTCTTGCTGTCTTACCTGTTTCTGGTTGGGCAGCATTGTTATTAGTACCCTTTCTACTTTGGAGTCCCATTGGTACTTATACTACTTGGGAGATGATCAATCTTAATCCTCAAGATGCCTAAGTATAAATGCTCTCAAAAAAATTAGGCAGGAATCTGTGCGTAAAATCGTAGCTTTTGCTCGTGAGGATGGGATTAAACTACAGTTAAAGAGAGTCATTTACTCCGATATTCTAGTTTAACTGAGTACTTGACTAAAAATGCCCACCCTCCTTAATTAATAGTATAAATATTCAAGAAAAACTAAAATAAATCTTAATAATGCCCTACCTGACTACCGCCAATAAAATTTATCAAATCATTGCTGAATATACCAAGGCTAAAACCATCTGGATAGATACAGAAGTAGCTGACTATAACAGCCGTAAGCCCAGATTATCGCTGATTCAAGTATTAGATGATCCTGAAGATATGAGTGGCGAGCGCGTTTTCCTTTTGGATGTCCTAGATCAGCCTGATTTGGTAGCTAATTTTATTGAGCAAATTATGGTCAATCCAGATATAGAAAAAGTATTTCATAATGCAAGTTATGATGTAAAGTTCCTCGGCAATAAAAAAGCTGAAAATATTACTTGTACGTTAGAACTAGCGAAAAAAATACCTTACTATCTTTTGCCAGTACCTAACTATCAACTAAAAACTCTAGCGACTGTTTTGTGTAACTTTCACTATATTGATAAACAAGCACAAACTAGCGATTGGAGACAAAGACCTTTAACCGAAGAACAAATAGATTACGCTTATCTCGACTGCATTTATCTTGCTCAAGTGCATAAACGTTTGTTAGAATTACAATCAGCAGGTAATCCGCATCCAGAAGCAGAAGATTTAATAGCTCTCAATGTAAGATATACACAAATAGAAGAGCAGTGGAAGCTATTAAATTCTGAATTTGAGCATTTGCAAGAGCGAATTAAAAAAGCTATGCAGGCTCAAAATGTATCAGAAACATCTTTCTTTAAGTTGACTGCTTATGAACGTAAAACCGTAAAAGCACAGTTTTTAGAACTCGCAAGACTGGTACAAAATCAAGGATTAAATTTTGATTTTCCGATTACCTTAACTCAGAAGCTACAGAAAGATTTAGGTGAAAATTTAGAACAATTATCTGTAGAAATAGATACATCTAATTCTTTGAGACTAACTCCTAAAAATCAGGAAAGTAATAGTGAGGATGAGTAAAGTAGAGCGCTAACTTTCACATAATTATTATTAATAATAACATTTTTAAGTATAATTAATTACCCTTAAATCACCCCATAGAAGACAAAAAGTTAATAAATTTCCCGGTTAAGTCCAGAGATAACCGTTATTAAACCTAGGGAATATCAGTAAAGTGTGTTAATTGACATTACACATCTAAATTCCAAAATTAATTAAATCGGGTGCTAATTAAATCTAGGTGGAATGCTGGTGGAAAGCAACTTATGAAGCTGCGGTTATGGGAGCAAAAGCGGGTGAAGGTGAAAAAAACATTGACTATAGTTGTGCTGACTGTCTTGAGTGCAATGACTCTTGTCTCTTGTAATCGAGACAAGAATGTGCTGGTGACAGAAATAGGCTTCACTCCACCTAGCCGCCGTACCATTAAAACCTCACAAGCTGGAACACTGTATCTTCAAGGACAAAATCAACACCTCAAAGGCGACTTACAAGGAGCGATCGCATCTTATACTAAAGCACTAAACCTCAACCCTGACTACAGTGCTGCCTACAAAGGACGAGGACTCGCCTATTTTGATACGGGAGACAAGCAAAAAGCGATCGCCGATTATAACGATGCGCTGCGCTTATCTCCCAACGATGCGGAAGCCTTTAACAGTCGAGGAAACGCCCGCGCCTCCCTCGGAGATAATCGAGGTGCGATCGCCGATTATACCCAAGCGATTAAGCTCTCACCCAACTATGCAGAAGCTTATAATAACCGCGCCAACGCCCGTGCAGCCATCGGCGAAAAAGACGGTTCCCTTGATGACTACGACCAAGCTATTATCTTAAATCCCAGATATGCGATCGCCTATAATAACCGAGGCAACGCTCGCGCCACCAAGGGAGATAAACAGGGAGCCATATCAGATTATAATGAAGCTATACGCCTGAATCCTAATTTTGCACCTGCTTACAATAATCGAGGTAATGCTCGTGCAGCCCAAGGAGATAAACAAGGTGCAATCAAAGATTTAGAACAAGCCGCAGCCATATTACAACGTCAAGGTAATAACGACTTGTATCAACAAGTAATGAATAACATTCAGGAACTTGGGCAATAGGATACATTAACCCAAAATAACCAGGACAACCGCCAACTTGACCTGTTGCGTATATTCCAATTCCGCAAGAGTATAGGGTATACACTTCATCATCTAGGGTAAACTTTAGGGTTATATAAATAACAAGGTAATGAGAGATTTGTCTAGCTTACCCTAGAACAACGTCTAGTCCTACCCTCTGACTTTCAGTTTTAATATCAAGTTACCTAAGTCTGGTTATTTAGTTTCCCTTTTGAAGGCTGAAAGCCTTAAAGGCGACACCCGGATTTGAACCGGGGGATAAAGGTTTTGCAGACCTCTGCCTTACCACTTGGCTATGTCGCCGTACTTGTTATCTGGCGTTTTCCTTGTTTACTTCTGAGTTTTCAGGAGCCAACTAGGAGTCAAAACACTAGCTTAACTAATATAGCTCACCAAATTTCACCTTGCAACAAAGTAACCCAGAGAGATTACTTTGTTGGTTGCTGGATGTGCTGAGTGAGACAATGCTTGTTAAAGTCTTTCCACTCATCAGCAGTAGAATTTGTTCTCATCCGTGAAATAAGTTCAGCTTGTATTTCTTTAGTTAATTCACCATATCTTTCTTTGGTTTCTTTACCGTAGATAAGATTACACATCTCTAAAGTAGAAGCAAACTCTGGTTTTGTTTCCTCCTGTGCTTGCTTGGTTATGACGTAGACCGTAGTTAAGTGAACAACGATAGCAGTAGTAACAACATAAGCTAAGGTTTTCATAGGTATGCTTAAGCCTGCTTTGGTGTAACCATCTGATTATACTGCTGAGTTCGGTGAAGCTAAGGTATGTCCACTTTGCTAAGGTATGTCCACCCTGGAATGCTTGCTATGTCTACGTTCTAACCCAAGGTGGACATACGTACATACCTCCCCATACCTTTTAGAAGATTATTTGGGAAAGCACTGTATGTCTACTGTTGTTGTTGTCATCCTAGGTTTTCATAGAAATGTGTGCAAAGGTACGTCAGGTATGTCCAGGTATGTCTACCTTAGTAAAACCCTTGCTATACATACGTTTCAGGCTGGCATACCTAAGTGGACACACCTCTATAGGTACGTCAGGTATGTCCACCTTAGTCAGGGCTAGAGTTATCCTCTGACCAGAGGAAATTAAGTAGACAAAAGAAACACCAGCCAACTCGCGCCAACTGGTGTCTGATTATTTGGGTGTGATTCTAGTAAACTTCTTCGTATGTGGTCTTCACGTCGTCACTGGTTAGCTGTTCTAACCCAGGCAAAGACCAGTACGTTGTCTTCTTCTGCCCAACTCTGCGCTTAGTCGCTCCTAGTTTGGTTAACACTGCGCCTACCTCCATCTGTGCCTTTCGGTCGTTCAGCCTGCTTGTGTCAAAGCCTAGTGCGTTTTCCATAATGTCAGCTAAGGTACAGGGATTGTAACCAGCCATATAAGCAGAAATGCGTTCTGTCCACGGAGATTCTTGCTCATATTGGGCTGTATCATCAGCAGACATTAGCTTTTCACTAGCTGTCAGTTCCCATTGTTCACCATCCAAGTACAGCCTTAGAATCGCACTCCAGATGTCATCTCGCATCTGCTGTACTGCTTTCCTGTCTACTTGCTGATTAATGTTCACTACCCAGAATCTTCGGTTGCCTGTGCTGTCTTTCAGAAATTCAGTCTTGTTAGTAGTGCCAGCGATAACAAAAGACCTAGAATAACGTTCGCTTGCGTCACCATACGGTCGTCTGAACAAGTCGTCTTCTTTACTAAGAAAGGCTTTAACACTTGCGATATCTTTTTGGGTTAAACAATTCTCTATTTCTCCGTATTCACAACACCAACTATTGTGCATACTAAGGATTTCGTCTACTTGGCTCTTATGCTCACCTACTGTCTGGAAAAACGGTTTACTAAAGATATCCTGAAATAGTGTGGTCTTACCAAGGTCTTGTCGTCCTTGGAGAACTAAAGCATTATCCGCCTTGCAGCCAGGGTTAAGCGCACGAGCTACAGCAGAAATTAACCAGCGTGTGAAGTAAGTCCTGTGTAGCTTGTTGTCAACTCCGATAACTTGGAAAAACGCGCTTAAGATAGGGTTGACAGAGTAAGCATCAGCAACAGGAGTGAGACTCTGCAAGTAAACTCTAACTGGGTGATAAGGACGTTCTTCGGCATAGACAACGGTAAAACGCTCGAACTTACTATCGGGGTAATCTCTGTCTAACTCCTGCTCTGCTAACTCCTGTAGCTTCTGCATACTCATGTGTTGACCCCTAAACCTTAGCTTGTTCTCCATTTCGTTCCACTGCAAATCATCACCAAAGAACTCTGCAAGCTCTTGCCTCATCTGATTGCCTTTGCTCCTGCCTCCTTTACCTAAGTTCAGTGTAATCGGCTTGTTGGCTCCTGCGTTCGCGCTTGCTAACGTTGCTCTGGTTTCTTCTTCAGACAGACCTAAGCAGTCAGTAGCAACAGTAAACAGACAGTTGTCAATCTCAGCTAACTTATCTGGGAACAAGCCAGCAAGCGTGTACTTAATGGTGTTCAGTGTGCTATTACGTTCACCTTCCTTAGCTTGCTTCAGTTTGTTTGCAAAGCGTTCTAGAGTTTCTCTGAAGTCTCCGTTTGTTGGTTGTTCACCCAAGAAATCTAGAGTGTATTGTGGTTTGGTGGTTGGCTTTGGTTTTGGCTTTGCTACTGCTAACTCTGGTAGCCCAGACATGATTTCGTCTACTGTGTACCGAGTGCCTGAAGCCTCACTGATAGTTACTAACTTAGGCTCTCCTTTCTTGTGGAACAACCCAGGTAGACGCATTACACGAGGCAAATCCTTGACTGCCTTATCACTTCTGTAGTGCGCTATCAGTCTTTCTTGCAAACCTCTGAATAGTTCGGCTGACGCTTCCAGAGGTTCAGACATAAGCCAATAAGCATGACATTTGTTGGCAGAGGTAGAGACTATCAGGCTGGGTTGCAAATGGTAGCTTTCAGGTGTGCCATTGTCACAGTCAACAAAGAGCGCTCTTACTTTGGTTATGTTCTCTAGCTTACGATTGCCTGAGCCGTCTGTGGTTTGCACGGTTACGAATACACCCGCGCCCTGTTCGTTTAACCTCTGTAATCTGTTCCAACTGTTCGCTAAAGTATCGTGCCAACTATGAGCTAAACTACGGTCTTTCTGTGCGCTGTCATCGAACGTTTGGAAGGTTACTTCAGCCGACTCGCACCCACTAATAAGACTAATGAAAGCCTCTGCTTGCAGGTATTCTAGAGTTTGGTTTACAATTGTAGTAATAGTTGTCATAAGTTTGGCTCCTTTAAGCCAGCTTGTGTAGTTTGTGTAGAAGTCAGCTTTGGTTGCAGCCTTGGCTGACTTTTTGGTTTGTGTGCTTTGGTTTGGTTATCTGTCGAAGACAAAAGATAGACCGAAGTTAACTAAAAGTAGACAAATAACTAGTGTTTCCATCCTCGTGTTCTCCTTTGTGCTAGTTAGCTTTGGCTAAGTATTCATCGAGTGCTGTTCGTACAAGTTGGCTGAGAGTCATTTGTCTTGCGGCTGCTGCTTGCTTGTAGCTATCTACTTCTTCTTGCGTTCTCATGTAGACTTGCATTCTTGTGCCGTATCTCCATTTGTCAATCTTCATACCTTGGGTTCTCCATTGTGAGTGTGTCTAGCCTTCTGAGGCTGCTACTAGATAGATAGTGGGACGACTAGAGTAGGCTTAAAGGCTGAAATGTACTTATGGTGGACACTTTGTTTACTGGCACACGCTTACTCTAACTTCAGCCTCTCACCCAAAGTCAGCACAGCGTATCTCTCACCTCTGTCAACTGCTGAATAGCTTCTGTTAACACTGCCTTTGCTTGCTCTTTGCTTAATTCACTCCAGCGCACACACCACAGAAGCCAAGAAGCAAATGCAAACGCACTGTTATTAGGTGTAGGGTTGGCTGCTAGGTGTAAAGATAATTCCTGCCTAGCTTCTTCGGTTAACTTTTGGCTTGGTCTGCTTCTGTTCACCATGTTTTCACCTCGTTTACCAAATCAGATAACGTTCTCATGTCTTTTCTTTCGCACACATAAGCTTCATACCAACGTCCTCGGTTGCTCGTCTCTTCTATCACCCAGCCATCGCTTAAGTCTGCCGGGCAGTAGACAGAGCCAAGAACTGTAAACTCATCGTCTGAAATTCTGCCAATGGGAGCCAAGACAACACAGCCTAAGAGAACCTCACCTCTTCTCTCGCAGGCTCTAACCTTTGCATCCCAACTGCTACAGCTGTCTATGATGAGGGACTTTGGTAATCTACTGTAACCGTCCGTTCCATCAGATATTGGCAAGCCAAGCGTGCATCCTTTGTATCTAGCTTCTTTTACCTCTAAAGCTAACTTCTGCCCGTTTGGTGTGCTAATGATTATGTCTGCTTGCTTTGCTTTGGTGTTACCATCTGCTTTGCTTGGGAGAACTTCAGCGTCTAAGCCAAGTTTTCTAAGTTGGTGTGCTAGATAACATTCGAGCCTGTGCGATCGCTGGTAGGTTTGGGCATAACGTTGTAGGTCTTTGTACTTCAGATAACTTGGAATCTTGCGCTTGTTCTGGTCTTCGGTAAACTGTTCTCTACTGATGATGTTCACGCGGCTGTCTACTCTTGTAAACGTTACTGTGATTTCTTCTTGCCCACTATCTTTCACTTTGTGTCCTCCTCATTCCTCTTGTTTTACTTAAGTCCACGTTTGCCTACAAGCAGCGTGGACTATTGTTTTCTGTGTGTGTAATCTTTTAGCCACACCCAAAGTCATCGCCCAACTCTTGTAAGGCTTCTTGTGCTGACTTTGGTTTACTGGTTGTTTGCGCCACATCTTCAGTTAACTTAGGCAGTATTCCGTCAACCTCATCTAACCTGTCTATTAGCTGCTGTTGAACTTCACCTAACTTCTCGTCAACTCTGGCTCTCAGTTGGTTTAGAACCTTAGTTGTACTGTCCCTTAAGTTTGCGTCTGTAGTTAACCTGTTGGGATAGTATTTACTTGCGTAAGCGTCGGCGTTGTAGCGGGCGATAGCTGCTAAGTCTGCGGTCGGTGAAGGTAGCTTCTGTACACTTGTGCTGCTAACCTTAGTTTCATCCAACACTAGAGCGAACCCAGACTTGCTGTCGTAGACGCTATCGTAACCTAGTCTCCTTAAGTTATTGCTAACGGTTGTCTGTAAGCTTTGTAGCGTGTCTTCTGAAGGCTGTAAGTTAGCTTTGGGTAGACTTGCCTCTAGTTTGGTTAGATAACCGTTGTAAGTGGTCGTCTTGCCTTTACTAAGGGCTTGCTTCAGTGGTGCTTGCAATTCTTCAGGTAGACCAACACTCAGTTCTCTGAAGAACACATCGTTACTTGGTATACTTGCTCTAGCGTCTAGCGTTCTCTCCAACGTTGACTGAAGTTGGTAAACACCAGGAGATAAGTCTAGGTCAAGAGTTTGCGGGTTAACGTTCTCAGACACACGAGCTAGAGCATAATCACTGGCAATCTGTTTGCTGTTGGTTAGATAGAGTCCACTGCCTAGTTCACCACGACTACCAAAGATAGATAAGTTATAGCTAGGGTTAAAGTCTGCTAAAGCTGTACCGTGATACAAATCTGAAGGTAACTGAGTGAGAGCTTTGGTAGGCTTGACCGCGTTAACTGGCACTGGTGTACTTAAGATAAGGTTGTGAGCATCCGTCAGCTTGGCTAATGTCTCTCCTACGTTCTCTCCAGCCCTGCCCAAAGCTTCAGTAAACCTCTCATAGTCTCCAGCCCGCAATAGTTTACTGAAAGCTTCTGGTAAGCTGTCTAGTGCTTTTGGGTGGAAGTTAGGTAAGCCACCGTTAGAAAGAATGTCGTCCACTTCATCTAGTGTGTATCTTCTTAAGCCCAAGCCTTCATCTGCTTTCCTTCCAAAGTCAACAGTCTCTCCGAAGTAATCATCTAGTCGCTGGAGTGGTACTTCTGTTAACTGCTTGTATGCTGCTAGTTCTTCTGCTGCGGTTGCCAAATCGTCTTTAGTAAGTACGTTTGCTTCATCAGTTAACTTACTACCAACTACCCCAAGCTCACTAACGTCAACGTCCGAGAACTGGGCTAGGTGGTCTTTAAGTTCTTCCCAAGTTTTGCCTGTGTATGTCTCTAGTAGCTGTGGCTTACTGGTCTGGAGTTGGTTGACTATAGTTTTGTACGGTCTTAACTCTAGAGAACCTAACTCAGATAACCTTAACCCAGGTGAACCAATGCCAACTTCTAAGACAACAGAAGCAGGGTTAGACTTCGGTACTGGTAACACGGGCTTTAAGTTAGCTGGAGGTACGAGTGAGGGGTCGAACACTGGAGGGACTAGACGTTGGCTGACTGTTGCACTTCCGTTCTCGACTCTAGTAATCTTGACTGGGTTTGCTGCTGCTGGTGCAGAAGGAATGCTTCTGTAAACTGGTGCTATCTCTGGTGTTTCTTTTACTACTGCTTGTGTGACTTCCTGTGTGGCGCTTTGCGCGGACGATAGTCCTGTAATCTTGGGTGCGTTCCTTCTGAAGATTACTTGTCCAGCTTTCTTTGCAGCAAACCCTACGCCCTCGCCGATAGCCCGCCCAACTAGGTTAGCTTCATCGACAGGGTTAAACAGGTTCACACCGACCTCTATAGCCAAACCAAGCGGGTCTTCGTAGAACTTCTGCCCTTCTTGTCTGCGTGGACTATAGAAAACTCTGCCTGTGTTGGTGCTAGTACTCGCTTTCGGGTCGTTTGTATCGCCAACATCATCACCAGTTAACGCTCTCCCTATCAGATTACCTTGTTGGTTAGCTGCGTCTACGTTAAAGCCAACTAACGGGTCTCTATCTGGGCTGTACCGAGCAATGTTAACACCTGCTTTTCTTAAGTCTTCTATGGCTTGGTAGTCTTGCTTACGTTTCTCACCGTAGATTGCTAGAGGAATGTTAATCGTAGAGTTAAGGGCGTACTTAAGAAAACCACCTACACCCGCGCCTTGTCTACCAAACTCCCCAGCTAGTGGGCTAAAGTTACCTTGCTCAGTTCTCTTCCTCGCTTGTTCACTGCCAAAGAACACATCACTTAAGAACCCAGTAAACGAACTACGCCAAGGTTTATCTACGTCGGGTGTGTTAGCTAAAGTGTCTAAAGCTTGTTGTGCAAATTTTACTTTAGAAAGATTGTCTACTTCAGTTTGCTGCTGTTCCGCTGTGTAACGGTTAACTTCTTGGGCAAACAGTCTGTTAGCGGCAGATAACGCGTTAGAACTAGGTGTTGTCTCGTATATAGTAGGCAATTGTGAGTTTACTACTTGTGGAGCATACGGAGATAAGCCTTGCTCTTTTACAGGAGAGTACAGGCTAGTTAGCTCTGGTACAGTTATGGGTTGGTTAACTGGTGGTGTGCTTAAGCCTGGGAGTTCTGGAGGCTCCTGTGTGCCGAATGGTGAACCGATAGTTTGCTCTAGCGGAGAGAGTTCACTTGTCCTAGGGTTTGGGTTAAGTTCACTTCTGAACTGCTGATTGCTAAGGGGTGTGTCTGAAGTATTGGCGAACTGCTCTTGTAGCGTGTCTTCAGATAAACCTATGTTTGCTGGTACTGGTAGGTTAGCTTCTGTTGGTACAGCATTACTCAGTCCTTCTGTCGGTTGCGGCTGTGGTTGTACATTTGCGCTTTCAGCAGAAAACTCTACAGGCTGCTGTACTCCGTCTACTACTGGCACTTCTTTTTCTACTTGTGCAGCGTTAACTTTTGGTAGTTTGCCCTGAGTTGGCTGCACTTGGGCTTTGTCTCGCTGGCTTTCGTTAATCAGACCCATTAGATAGCACCTCTCTTTTGTGTGAAGTTAGCTGGTCTGTATTCGTAATCTTCGAGCAACTTGACTATGGCTATGGTTAGAAGTGAACTCACGCTTATCTTTGTTTTCTCACTCTCTTCAGTTATCAGCTTGTATAGTTCGTCGTTAACGTAAGCTTTCACAACGTGATTACTTTTGTCTTCCATGTGTCTCCTGTTATTTGGGGGCATACATAAGTAATAGTGGGATTACGGTAGGTCTGCTTTAGTCCCTGTTAACAGCCCTCTAAGCTCTGCCAACAATCGTTTAGCTGCGTCATATCTTGGGCTGGTCTTGTGTTCTGGGTCGTTTACTTCAGCTTCCCAACTGCTAACCACTGCTTCCAAGTCGTCTCTCAGGCTCACTAAAGCTTTCTCATCTAGACAAGCGGGAATGCGGACAACTTTAGTCTTAGGTGCTGTTGTTGTCCCCTTCGGTCTGCCTGTCTGATTGGGTCTTCTTCCGCCTCTACCCAAGTCTATGCCTCCTCTTTAGCTTTCGTGTTACAGAAAAGCAAACAAACCTTAGTCAGACTTAAGTAGAGCCTCTAGCCAGTCTTTCTTTCTCTGCCAGCTTCCGCCGCGCTTCTGCCCTAACTTCTGTTCCAATATCTGCGCCACACTCCAACCATCTGCATACAACCTTCTTAAGCTCTCCAAAGCTGGCTGTGTTAGTTCTACGTTGGTTAGTGGTTGTTCGTTCAGCAGTTCACTAATGCTGTTTTCTTGGGTTTTCTGCTGATTTTGGTAGTCTTCCGAACGTTCGTGAACGTCTGAACACTGGCTCTCTGTAAAGCTTTCAGCCGTTTTCACAGGTGAACTTAGAGTGAACTGGCTTGTCGGTGTGAACTGCGAGTGTACAGAGGTTGGGCGAAGTGCTGGTCTGTCATCTACCAGACACACCTGTTTACCTCCAGCCTTCAGCCAGTTTACTAATACTTGGTTCTTCAGTTGCTCTGCTCTCTCGATAGCTGACTTACCTAAGTAAACTCGAACAAAACAGTTATCTCTAAGTTTGCTATCGCCTTCTAGCCCAAGATTCTTCACTGTGTCATTCTGAGCAATAGCAGCCACGAACCTCTTAACCCTACGTCCACGTTTGGCATGACGAGTTAACCATAGTCCAGCGTCTTCTAGTTCGTCCACTAAGATTGGGAGTTCTTCAGCCACGATAATAGTGTTATCAGTCGTCCACTTGTTTCCCGCTTGCTTGCGTTCTACTGTTCTACTCTCGATAACTTCTAAGTCTTCCTGCATCTGTTCACCTATGGCTGAGAAAGACTCGTACATCTGACAGCTAGGAAGTGAGCGCAAGTAAGCCCAGTCATCTATAGTGCAATCTGTGTCGTAAACTTTGTAGTGCCAACCAACGCCCAACACAGAAGCAAACGCCTGTATGAACGTGCTTTTACCTGCTCCAGTTCCGCCGACTATGAGAAGGTGTTTGTCTTGCTGTTGCCAGTAGTTAACTACGTCAGAGATAACTTGTGAGTCTACTGGTGTAGATTGGGTGATGGTTAGCTGCTGTTTGCGGCTGAGTAAACTGTTGTACCAGCTAATGTTCTGCTTACGTTCGACTATACCCAAATCCTCAGATAGTGCTGTTAGCTTGCGGTTATCTAGGTAGCTCCTATAGCCAACTGCCACTACGCCTACACCTACCGCAGACGAGAGCAGTTTACCTAAGCTTTTGTTCTGTAAGCCAACTACAGGAAGCAATAGACAACCAGCCAAACCTAAGCTAACTGTGCTAACTGCTGTATTTTGGGTAAGCTGCATTAGTTTACGTGTGAATGAGATTGGGTATTCTTGGTTACTCACTGTAGTCTTCCTACGGTTTACTTATGTTAAGAGTCTGGTAAACTGGTGGTATCTTTCGCTGTTCAGAAAGACTAAAGCGTTAACAAGAGTTAAGTTTCTTGCCTATTGTTTGCTGTCTCTTGCTTGTCTTCATCCCGTGTTAACTCCGGCAAGAGTACACTTTCTAGCTTTAGCTGATGTGGTCTTAGGTTTACTGAGTTACAGACAAATTAGATTAGTTAACTACCTAAGACAACACCAGCAAAAACAGAAGACAAGTTAATCACAGTTGTAGGTTGTAAACGTTTGCTGAGAGTCCACTGTAGCCCCGCACCAAATAGAGACAAACCAACTACAGAAGATAACAAACGAACACTAGTTAACTCTGGCAACGGTAGGTACAAAATTATCTGAGTAACAAGTGAACTACAGAAAGTACACAACAGAGAGCCAAAGATAACATCACCTAACGCTGTCTCTGCTGTTGTTGGCTGTGGCAGTTGTTCTCTTTTGCTGTCTAGGCTTATTATTATCTGGTTCCCGTTGGCTGTAGTAGTTAGTTGGTCTTTGGTTATAGTTGTCTCACTCACGTTTGTTTACCTCTGGTTGGTTTGCTGTGTGTTCGTACAGAGAATGCAAATGTTAATTATGGTTGTCTTACTCTTCTGTTCTCCTGCTGAAGAAAACAAAAGCAGCAGAACACCCATAACCATGAGACTACCTGCTGCTAACTGATTCACTTTGTCTACTCCTTAGCTATCTGCGCGTAGTTGGGTTGTCTTCTACAGGTGTGGCTTTAGTAAACGCTAGTGAAAGAACCTGCTGTTTACTATGTGAGCCGACCAAAGCAGAGTAGAAAGTTTGTGCGAGTTTGCCCTCTAGCGTTCTACATTCGTGACGTTCGCCCAAGTTTCTGTAGATGTAAAGTATGCTGATGAGTTCACTGCCTTTGCAAACTGAGCTAAAGCTTGCTGTATACATTTACCTTGTCTCCTTACGCTAGATTTACGAGATACCCAACAACACCAGCCGTAGAGAACCTTTGTTGACTTAGAAGGCTAACCACCTCATGTCTACTGAGTTTCACAAATAGTTCACTAGACTCAGGAGAAGTTACAAAGGGAGTGAGCAAAGGAAACTTGGTGTTAGCTACTTCCTGAGCGTTTGCCGAGATAGAACCAGATAGCTTAAGTGTTTTGCGCTCCTGCTGACCTGTTGCTATCAGAGTAGGAAGCTTACGCTCACGTTTACGTCTAGCCTTGCTACTGGTTTCTGATGTGGTCTTACCGTTGGTTGTCATAGTTTCTACCATGTGTCTGTCCTCTGTTTACTTGTGTTTGTCTACTTAAGAACGGTGTTAACTACAGCTTGGATTGCTAATGAGTCTGCGTAGTCTCCAGTGTTTGTAGAGTAAACTTCCCTAGTCTCTCCATTGGTTACTGTCAGGCTCACTTCTGTATCGCTGATAGTTAATCTAGGGTCATCGATAAGTGAACTGTCTGATGTGTACATAGTGCTAGACTGATTGTGTTTGTTAGTTATGCCAGCTTTGTTAGCTCTGTTAGCTACGTTAGCTGGCTTCATCTTATCACCTTGTTAGCTTTGTTAGCAACGTTAGCAGAGAGGAGAATACTTTTGGAGCAAGAGACAACCACGCTATACATAAGAAACTTTCCGGCTGACCTACACAAAGACCTGAAGCGGCAAGCCTTAGAACGTAACACCACTCTGCAAACCTTAGTCACCCTCATAATAGAAGACTGGCTAAGACAGCAGAATACAAAAGCGGACTGACTACGCTGTAGCCTACCACTGACCGATGGTAGTTGACAAAGCAGATTACCTCAGTGTAAAGTGAAGACATAAGCAAGTTTCACAAGATAACGCTTGCTTGGTGAAACATAAGCTGAGGAGTAAAACCTATGTCAACCCGTAAACGTGTAGCAGTCAACCCAGATGCAGTAGTAATCTATCTAAGAGTCAGCACAGATGAACAAGGTAAGTCTGGTCTTGGGTTGGACGCACAGTTAGACGCTTGTAAACGGCTGTGTGAGCAACGACAGTTAACTATAGTTGGTGTTTACAGTGAGGTTATCTCAGGCAAGGTTGACCCTAGAGAGCGACCAGTGTTCATGCAAGCTTTGACAGAGGCACAACAGCATGGCGCAAGTCTTCTGGTCAGTAAACAAGATAGGTTCAGCCGTGAAGTCTTCCATGTTAGCGGCTACGTCAACAATTACTTCTTTGGCTCTAACACTCCTATACTCATAGCGGCTGACTCTCCTAACGCTTCTCCGATGGAAGTCTACTTAAGGGCTGTGGTGGCAGAGGAAGAAAGAAAACTAATTAGCAAGCGCACCAAAGACGCATTAGCCCAACTTAAGAAGCAAGGCGTGAGACTAGGAGACAAAGGTAGAGAAGCCGCAAACCAAGCTAAGAGAGACGCTACAGAAGAAGCCATACAGAGAGCTAGTGAACTCAGACAACAACGGTACACCTTACAAGCAATCGCTGACACGCTGAACACTGAAGGTTTTACCACGAGCAAAGGCACACCGTGGACAAAGCAAGCTCTGAGTAAGCGTCTTAGTGTAGGTTGACACAAGCTGAAGTAAGTTGTATGATTATCTAAGAACACACACACGGTAAACACACAGCTAGACAACAGTGAACACACACATAGGTAAACAAACAAGAGCAGTCTTCTAAAGAGAGGGCTGCTTTTGTTTGTACCCAGATGTGAGCGTGTGTCTGTTGTGAGTGCGCTGAGGTGAGCTTATCTAAGCAGTGATAACAAGTGTGCGTCAAGCCTCAGTATTCTGTAGAAAGACTAAGGTATAAAGCTTACAACGACAATAGCGAACTATCGTAGAGCGAAAGGGGGGAATGGCTCTGCTGGCATGGGTTGGAAGCCTTCGCTAGTAAATATACACCACTTTAGCTAACAAACGTATTCGGTGCTGCAAGAAAGCCTACTAAAGTCAACCTTGCTCACAGTAATCGCAGGCTCTACTAGCTGTTGTTTTCGCCCACTATCTTAGGCTACAGTTTCCCCACTTATGACAGCTAACGTCTGTAAACCTTGTGTAAAACAGAGGTTCGTGTAGTCTCGCGCTGTGGAGGTGTGTTTACTTGGGTGAATTGGTAATTATATTCTCTGACCAGAGGATAACTTTTAGCCCTAGTCAGCCTTAGTATTGTCATTATTAAGGTCAACATTGGAGTGGCGTGTGTACCCATAGAAAACTAATGCCTTTCTTATTTGTGCTATTGTTCTCGTAATCCTATGCTTTTCGATGCACTGTGGTAGTTCACTTTTGTATTCTTCTAAGTGAGCAATAGCCAACCAAAGATTACCAGAAATATCAGTTAACTTAATGTGGTCGCTGGTTTCGTTAACCTTCGCTGGTGCTTGGTCTTTGTTATCCACAGAAATACCTGCTGTGTTTTCTCTACTATAAGCACAGTCAACCACTCAGAACAACGGTACTTCTATGCTACTAAGAGAACCTGCGTAGTGCTTAAGTATAACCTCTGGACTGTTGCCCACCCAACGAGCAACTGTTGTTATGGGTACTCCTGCTTCTAGACAACAAGTGATGAAAGTATGCCTAGTAGTCCACCAAGGAAATTTTGCTGGGTAATACCCTCTAATTGATAAACTAGTCAAAAAAGGGGTTGAGCATGGCGAAAAAGTATATTGTAGATTTAAGAGAAGAGGAAGTTTTACAATTGCAAGCAATCCTGAAAAAAGGAAAGCACAAAGCAAGAACTATCACCCGTGCAAACATTCTTTTAATGGCATCTGAGGGAGAAACGGACACGGCGATCGCTGCCGCAGTTCGAGTTCATGTTGCCACGGTGGAAAGGACAAGAGAAAAGTTTGTGATTGGCGGATTGGAGTTTGCTTTAAAGGATGGGGAACATCCACCAAAAACCAAAAAATTAGATGAAAAACAAGAAGCATTTCTGATTGCGACTGCTTGTTCTAATCCACCAGAAGGAAGAGTGCGTTGGACAATGCAATTATTAGCAGATCATTTAGTAAAAGTTGGTATTATAGATTCAATTTCCGACGAAACAATACGCCAAACGCTAAAAAAAATGAAATTAAACCGTGGTTAAAAGAACAGTGGTGTATTCCCGAAGTTAACGCAGAGTATGTGTTCAGAATGGAAGATGTTTTGGATTTGTATAATGAGCCGTATGATCCAAAAAAACCTACACTATGTCTGGATGAACGCCCATATCAATTAGTAGAAGAAGTAAGACTTCCTTTGCCACCAGAACCAGATCAGCCTGAACGTTATGATTATGAGTATAAACGCAACGGTGTTGTGAATCTATTTGCCTTTTTTGAACCTTTAGCTGGGTGGCGACATATTGAAGTCACACAACGTCGTACAAAAGCGGATTTTGCAAAACAGTTAAAAGATTTAGTAGATATTTATTACCCCCAGGCTGATGTGATTCGTTTAGTTGTTGATAACCTAAATATTCATACTCCCAGTGCATTATATGAAGTTTTCTCTCCACAGGAAGCACGCCGTATTATTCAAAAGTTAGAGTTTCACTATACTCCCAAACACGCTTCTTGGCTGAATCAAGTAGAAATTGAATTATCCGTTTTATCTCGCCAATGTTTGGAACGGCGTATTCCCAATGTAGAAATATTATCTTCTGAAATTGCTGCTTGGGAATCACAGCGTAATCAACAAAAAGCCAGTGTTTATTGGGGTTTTAAAACCAAGGATGCACGTAAAAAAATGCAGCGTTTATATCCAAGCATTTAACCCAGCAAAATTGCCTTGGTGGACTACTAGTGTTGTAAGGACATCTGTAGCGGCTAACCTTGCCTTCGTCTACAAGTGTTGTCACTAAGCCTTTGTAAACCTTCTGACCACTTCTACATCCTCGCCACACCTGATTAGTAAACTTGCCGTTATCTATTGGTAAACCGTTAGGGCTATAGAAGACAAGAGAATCAGGACTAGAGTTAATTGGGCGAACAGACAGCAGTAGTTCTCTAAGCTTTTGGTTACAAGGAAACTTTCTGGTAGTGCCTGTTTTTGTTGTCTTCCTTATCTTCAGTTGACTGTCGAATGACTCACAAAAGGTTATCTGGCTACAGTCAACGTTTACGTGCTGCCACCTTAACCCAATAGCTTCACCAGTCCGACAGCCAGTGAGAAACAGGAAGTGAACGAAAGGGAAGTAGTGCGGCTTATGTTGGCGGAAAGCTTCTAAGATTGCGTCTCGTTCGGCTGTGGTAAACGGGTCTATGTCTACTTCAGTCTTTGGTTGTCTAATGGTGGAAGCCATGCTAGTGAACGGGTTATGAACTATTAGCCCTGAGTCTTTCGCCCACTTGCAACACGCAGACAAATGAATAAGCACACGTTTGGCTGTGTTGGCGCTGTGGTTGACTAATAAGTAGTCTCGAATTGCGATCGCATCTGTTAACTTCTTGGCTGGCAGTTGCTTAATGTGGTTAGGTATCTTTCGTATATAGTCTTTCTCGTATGTAGTGACAGCCAACTGTGGACGTTTGTATTCAGCAAACCTTACCCATAACTCTAGTAGGTCTGGTTCTCGCTTGTTTACCGTTGTCTTTGGTTTAAACTCTTGTTTGTAGCTCTCCAGTGTTGGGTCAAGCTGTCCAGTTCTAATGTCTTCCTCTATCTGCCAAGCTATCACCTGAGCTTTCTTTCTGTTCTCTGGCGTGTCCGGTAGACCTGTGTAAATATAACGAAGGCTACCGTCTGCGATTACTCTGGGTAGCCTTAACCTTAGTTTTCCTTGCTTGTTTTCTAACCCAATTTCAGGAGCCATACAGGAGCTAACTAGCACTTTTGTCTTAGTTGCTAGTGCTTGGAAGGCTCATTCTGGCGTGGACGTTGGTCTAAGCTTAACCTTTGCAGACCTCTGCCTTACCACTTGGCTATGTCGCCGTATCCACGATTATTTATCATAGCAATATTTTATTAAAATTGAAAGGGTTCTCAGCCGCAATCATCGAAGAAGCGGAAGATTGGACATTTTGCTGATTTGTAACTGACAATTATCAATCAGTTATTTTTATTGAAATGAAAAATAAAAACAATTGCTCTTATTGATAAAGCTGATTACAGTAAAATCAAGCCTTTAAATATCAAAGTTGTGTGATCAGTTTTGCTCAGGATGAACTGAGTCAAGTAAAGTCAACAACTTGAAAAGCTTTAGGTGTGAATTTCAAAATCTTACGCCTGTGGAAATCTCTAACAAATCGGAATATGCTCTTTTAGCCCTGTTGGAATTGGCATCTTGCTACTCTAGAGGTGAATCTTTGCAAATCAGACAGATGGCAGAGCTACAAAATATACCTATTCGTTATTTAGAACAATTGCTGGCAACTTTAAGACGTGGAGGAATCATTAAAAGTATTCGCGGCGCGAAAGGTGGCTATGTTTTGGCACGAGAGCCGCGGACAATAACGCTCTTAGATTGTTTGACCTGTATTGAAGGATTAGATGCGATCGCTCCAGTATCCCATCAAAATTCTCAAAATGCTGAAAATCAAGTAATTCAGGAGGTTTGGCAAGAAGCTTGTCAAGCTGCCAATGCTGTTTTACAACAACACACGCTACAAGATTTGTGCGAACGGCGAAATAACCATAGGCAGAAAGACCTGATGTACTATATCTAGATTCACGAAAGTAGTCTATGAAAACTGGGTGTAGATAGGGGCTTTGCCGTGAGCGTCAGTCGAACGGTGTATATATCCTAAAACCCTTACACCCTATATCCTTAGACCCTTACACCCAATCTCAAACAACATTCTTTGTGCGTAAGTCCTATTTATTTAGGCTTTTTTTGTTGCGAAATCGAAATAGTATAGTTATACTGCTCTTTAGATAATTGGCCTATATGTAGTGAGTACTTGCCAGCTTGCCAGTAACCGGATAATTCTGGCTTGCTTTGAGAGTAGCTATCTGCTAACACGCAAAAGCGTCCGCTAGGCCCGTCAATGAGTAATGTTGGCTGTCCTGGACTGTCAACAGTTAGCCGCATATAAGGCATTGACTCTGTAACTTGAATAATTTGACTAGGTACAGCAGAAATATTGCCGCAGTTACTTTGGACAGTTCCGCCAGACTTGCCATTTAACACTAGAGGGTCTGATTTGAGTTTGGCGGGAATTGGAATTGATGGTGCTTCGGCCAAGTTAGGCTGGATAATTCCCATACTCAGTACAACAGCGACGGGAACAATTTGCCATAGCCTCGGAATTTTCATATTTTTTATGCTCCCGACTATTTGTAGAGCGATGTTGATATAAATAGTCTGAATCAATAGACGATAGCAATCCCTCAGTGTTCCTAAAGCGAAGTATAAAATTTTATTAATGATGTTGTATGGCTATATGGCTAAATATAAAAAAGGGATGAAGTCGCTGGTTAGGAATAGACAGAGAATTAGTCTTAATGGTAAAAAAATTTAGACTGATATTCTCATTATGCTTATATATACTTTTTGACAAAGTTTTCTATTTTCTGCCATTATCAGCCTTGTCAAAACCAAACATTAGTTAAAATCACAAACACAACCGCAAAAAGTTCGGATGTGATTGCTCACCTGTTGAACAAGTGTTTTAGCAGAGGTAGATAAGATTTATGAATCCTCAACCTGAAGAAGATTGGCAACAACGCCTGCAAAAGCTAGAGGCAGAGATTAATGCTGGGAGTGTAGAAGCCGAAAAACCCAAAGCAGCCAGACAGCAATCTCAGTTTAATTTTCTCAACTTTAAACCTTACTTCACTCGTTCGCAACTTTGGTTTCAAAGTTTATCAGGGACTAGGAAATTGGTAGTTGTGGGTGTAACTGTGCTGTTGGGTTTGGCAGTATTGCAAGCAGTTCTAAAACTTGTTACCTCTGCAATTAGTCTGGCAGTGTTGGCTGGGTTAGTGTATCTTGGATACAAATTTTTTGTTTCTGATAGCTTTTCCAATAAGCAGTAGCACTCTATATTAATCACGCCATTTATGGCAAAACTATTAAATTTAAAGGGAATTATTCAATGGCGACCCCAATTGTGAGGAGAAATGATAGTCAACCTAGTCAATCAAAAACACCAACAAAAGTTAATTCACTGCCGTTAGTAACTAGACGCTTGGCGGCTTGGACAGTTGAAATGACGCTGGTGGTCGCCAGTGGTTGCATTCCCTTTGGATTGGGAGCTTATGTCAATTCAAGAAGCGATATCAACCGTTTACCACTCAATCCGGTATTAGTCGTGACAGAAAGAGCGATCGCTCGGCCTTTGGCTTTACCTGTAAGCTACGGTATCCGCAATGTCGCCTGGCCGACTAATTATTTATGGATGTTGGCTTTAATTGCACCTGTAACTTTATCGTGGTGGCAATTATATTTACTGGCAAAAACTGGTAGTACCTTGCCGAAACGGTGGTTTGGTGTGCGGGTTGTCAACGAGCAAGGTAAAGCTCCAGGTTTAGGTGGAGCGATCGCTAGAGAAGGCATTGGTCGATGGTCTGTACCAGTTTCTATTGCTTACATCCTCTGGCGGTATAGTTTTGCTTTTCCTAATTTGGGATTGTTTACATTTTTAGCAGTATTGATGGTGTTAGGCGAAAGTATAGCTTTACCATCTCGCCAAGGTCGTCGTGCTTTGCATGATTGGTTAGCAGGTACGGAAGCTATTGACGCAAAACGCCCCAATGGTCGGGGTGCATTAGCCAAAACCAATGAACCAGAAGCCCCAGCCGCTGCAACCGAAGCTACCTTAGCACCAATAACAGCTGGAGAAACCAAATTCCCGACATTGTGGCGGCAAGTACGACAAAATTCCAACTTAACTTTATTTGTAGTCACACTGGCCAGCATGACTGCGGTGTTGGCGGCTTTAATTGGTACTCAAATCTATATCCAAAAACAGCAAAATCAGCGGGAAACCACACAAGTTAACAGTCAAAAGTTTTTGGAACTCGTCAAACAATTAAGTCCTAACTCTGGGGCAAGTTTGGAAGAGCGCCAAAGTACAATTCTGGCAATGGGCGGTTTGAATGATGCCCAATCTATTCAATTTTTGGCTGATTTGTTAGTTAATGAAACCAACCCAGTGCTATTGAATTCGATTCAACAAGCTTTAACAACTGTGGGCATTCCAGCTATCCCAGAATTAAAAAATAAGAATCAGTTTCTAGGTAACGAACTGCAATCAGCAGCACCTCAAGAGCGTGAATTGTGGCAAAAGCGGCTACAACTCAACCAGCAGACAATTAACAAAATTTTGAATGTTTATAGTGGCAAAATCAATGGTCTTGACTTGACTCGCACAACTTTGAGTCAAACCAGTACAACGGGAAATTCTTCATTCAATTTGGTGTTAGAGAACATCGATTTATCAGGACTTAAATTAAAATCGGCTGATCTCAACCAAGCGAGTTTCAAGGGTAGCCGTTTCCGTAGTGTTGGTGAAGATGGCCGTTGGGATACTTTTGATGATGCGATCGCTGATTTAACCCAAGTACAAATGAAACAAGCCAATCTCACCGATGCTAACCTGAGTAGGGTGTTATTGACTGGGAGCGATTTAAGTCGTGCAACTCTCAACCGAGCTAATTTAGAAAGTGCGCGTTTAATTGGTGCAAATCTCAGCAGCGCCCAACTTGTAGGAGCCGATTTGCAAGGAGCAGTTTTAGAAAATGCCAGCTTAACTGGGGCAGATTTAGGCGATGCTAAATTAAACGAGGCCAATCTCTATGCTGCACGTTTAGGTAGAGTAATTGCGATCGGTACACAATTATCATTTGCTAACTTAAGTAAAACTGATTGGCAAGGCGCAGATTTATCTGGAGCCTATTTAGATCGTGCCAATCTCAGCAATGCTAATTTGAGTACTAGCCGTCTAACTGGTGCAGTTTTACGTTCTGCTCAATTAGAAAATGCTGACTTACGCAACGCTGATTTAAGTTTTGCAGATTTACGCGGTGCAAACGTCGCTGGCGCAGATTTTAAAGACACAATTCTAGCTCCTAGCAAACAAGATCCCGCAGATCAATTTGTGCAAACTCCAGACACTGGTACAGTATCTGCTGTAGTCAAAGGTGTGGATTTTTCTCAAGCGAAAAATTTAGATACGAAGCAACTAGCATACATTTGTACCCAAGGTGGCATTCATCCCCGTTGCCCGTAAAATTTAGATGGGGAGTCAGGAGAATACTTAATCCTACCTCCTCACTAACAATAAATGGCATCAAAAACATCCAAAGTATGGTGTGAGGAGTCGGGCAATGAAGTATCTGCCTAATTTAGGTTCATTTATAGCAGCCAGTGCAGTTTTTAGTTTGCTAATAAGTTATCAACCTGCACAAGCTCAAGTTGCTTATGGTAGCTATGTTGGTGTCGGCCCAACTGTCGGCTTGACTGACGGTATCCAAGTCGGGGGCGTTTTAGCTTTTCGCTACAAGCTTTTAGAAGCACCAGTTTCTTTTCGCGCTCAAGCATTGATTGGTCAGAATACAGCTGTTGTCCCGACTGTATCTTATGACTTGCCACTCAACTGGCAAACAGATGCTTATTTGGGTGCAGGATTAGTGTTAACTGGTGGTGATAGTCCTTCTCCTGTTGGTAACAAGATTAGTTTTGCTTTACAGCCAGGGGTTGATTACGTTGTTCCTAATAGCAATACTGTAATTTTTGGCAACGCGATTATTGCTTTTGATGCTTATCGTGATGGAGGTGGTGCAGCGGTAGCTGTGCAAGGTGGTGTAGGTTTGAGATTTTAATGAGCAAATTGAATACAGTAATCTAATTTTATTTTTGAACAATATGTTGGGTGGGCATTTTCAGCAAAACGCTGAATTAATCTAGAATAAAGTAACGAATGCTCACCCTACAAATACTTGCAATAATTCAATAGCAATAGGCAATATTTGAGGAGAAAAATTTCTGAATTTTGTGACTGAATATTGCCTTTTTAATTAGGAATGGCTAAAGCTCAATTAGTGTTTATTTCTGTTATCCAAAAACTTTAACTGATTGTATAAGCAGCTAATTTGTGGTAAAAACACACCTGCATTTTGGGCTTTGCGTAATGGATTTCCAATAATTGCTTCTACTTCCAAAGAGCGATGTTCGTCATAGTCAATTTTCATGCTGGTGCGGTAAGGCTTCATTTTGACTGTGTAATCTAGCATTGTTTGAATGAAGCTATCAGCGATAATACGTCCAGTACTTTTTGCACCTGCGGCTACTTCATACATCAATTGTTCTACTAATTGGCGGGTGTATGAATCTGCCATTAATTCATCAGTTCTGGCGTTAAGAATTACAGACAAACCATTATAAGGGATATTCCAGACTAATTTTTTCCACCGGGCCAATAGTAAGTCTTCTGTTAATTCAATCGCTATACCAGCATTTTGAAAGTCGTTGGCAATTTGCTGTATTCTATTGGTGATTCCCACAGCTTCGTAGTTAAGGATATATTCACCCAAAACTATTTGTCCATAATCTAAGTGACGAATATGCCCTTGTCCGACTTTATTAGAACACAAAAAACATAAGCCGCCAATAATGTTGACATTACTAACAATCTGAGCAATTTCTGGCTCAATATCTAATCCATTTTGTAATACTAATACCACACCATTATTTTTAATAACTGGAGGTAATAACTTGGATAATAAATAATTTTGGATTGTTTTCAGGGCAATGATTACCACATCACATTGTGGCATTTTTGTCACGTCGTTATAGGCGTTAACTTGTGGTAAGGTGAAGTCGCCATCTTTAGATTCGACGATTAAACCATGTTGGCTGACGTGTTCGTAATCACTATTGAGTAAAAAATGGACATCCAAACCCGCTTGTTGCAGTTTAGCGCCATAAAACCCACCTAATGCACCTGTTCCGATGATGGCGTATTTGCGATCGCACATTTTTTATCCTACAAAATTTTCTAATAACTATTGAGTCATATCTATTAACTATATTGATTTTTACCTATGGCATTCTACTTTCCTCACTTAAGTTTTTGCAAAAAAAATTAAACAGCTTTAATATAAATTAAAATTTTTAACAGTGAATAGGTAAAATAATATGGCTGATATTGTTGATATTGCAGTAGGTAACGATGCTTTCAAAACTTTGGTAACTGCTGTACAAGTGGCTGGTTTAGTCGAGACATTAAAAAGTCCAGGGCCGTTTACAGTCTTCGCCCCAAATGATGAGGCTTTTGCCAAGTTACCACCAGGAACAATCCAAACTCTAGTGCAGAATATTCCACAACTGACAAGAATTTTAAAGTATCACGTCGTCTCAGGGAAGTTGACCAAAGATGATTTAGCAAAACTCGGTACAGTTACCTCTGTAGAAGGTTCAACCATTAAAATAGATTGTTCTGAAGGATTTGAAATCAAAAATGCTACTGTCTTAGCCGCAGATATCGATGCTGATAATGGAATAATTCATGTTATTGATACAGTGATTTTGCCAGGTTAATTTACTTTAGGTGGGGTGTACCCACCTAAATTATTTAATTTTTTTAATATTAATTATTAATAATTTTTAATTTGTTTAAATATAACAATCCTAAATAAATTTTTAATAAATCTATGCCATCTTCTCTATTCTATGGCTTTATGAATAGTTGATGAATCAATTAGGATGGATATTGTTTAAATTATGTTACGTTGGCGGAGTATTCACTTTTAATTAGTGCTAGTGTTAGTTGAGATACATAAAAATATATTTAATTTGTTTTATTTAAAATGTTAATCCTAAATCTAACTAAATAAATGCTCGATTTTCATACATTAGCAGAATTTTCTCGCACCAATTGTATTGGTATTTGTGCTTTTCTTGTACCAGCCAATTTAATTGCTACACTATTAACCATCATCTTAACTGCATTACGTAGACCAATATCTCAATTGCAACTAGTTGTAGGAATTGCCATTATTTTTGCTGTTGTGATGGCACTGCACGTATTTAGTTGGTTTGTGATTGGTGTTGTGCTGGCTCCTACTTATATATTGTTATCTCTAGCAATTACTTGTTTGGTGGTTAATTTTGCGGCGCTGATTTTCCACAAACGCTTTGTCCATCATCCTAGTTTTTCCAAAACCTACTAACGTTAATAACCTACACCTGTCAAGATGAGAGATGGGGTGATAGGAAGTCACAAATGACTGATGATAAGTTGATTTCTCGGATGCAGGCGGTTCAGTCGCCCATAATTCCTGTGGTTGGGGAACTGATTCAAAATTCTCCGGGAACCATTTCTCTCGGACAGGGTGTAGTCTCCTACAGTCCACCACCACAAGCGATTGAACTTTTACCCAAGTTTCTGGCTGAATCTACGAACAATCTCTACAAAGCAGTTGAGGGAATTCCTCCTTTATTAACAGCACTAACAGGAAAATTGTCAGCTTTTAACGGTATTGAAATTAATGAGGACAACTGTATTGTCGTGACAGCTGGAAGCAATATGGCGTTTATGAACGCGATTTTGGCAATTACTTGTCCTGGTGATGAAATTATTCTGAATACGCCATATTATTTCAACCATGAAATGGCAATTACGATGGCGGGTTGTCGTCCGGTGTTGGTAGAGACGGATGAAAATTACCAATTGCGTCCAGAAGCATTAGCAGCAGCAATTACGTCTAAAACACGGGCAATTGTCACAATTTCTCCCAATAATCCTACAGGTGTTGTTTATTCCGAAGCTGCTTTGCGCCAAGTAAATCAAATTTGTAGCGATCGCCATATCTACCATATCAGCGATGAAGCATACGAATACTTTACCTACAACGGTGTCAAACACGTTTCACCAGGTGCATTTGCTGGCATTAACAATCATACAATTTCGCTTTATAGCCTTTCTAAAGCCTATGGTTTTGCGAGTTGGCGCATTGGCTATATGGTAATTCCCAAACATTTACTTGTGGCTGTCAAAAAAGTTCAAGATACAATTTTGATTTGTCCGCCTGTGGTTTCGCAGTATGCCGCTTTAGGTGCATTGCAGGCAAAAGATGGTTATTTAAAGGAAAATATTGGGGCGATCGCTAAAGTACGTCAGTTAGTGATAGACTCGCTAAATCATCTCCAAGGTTTATGTACTATTGCTCAAGCTGATGGTGCGTTTTATTTCTTTCTGAAAGTGCATACTCAAATGGATGCGTTTGAGTTGGTGAAACGATTAATTCAAGAATACAAAGTTGCGGTGATTCCTGGTACAACTTTTGGGATGGACAATGGCTGCTATTTGCGTGTTGCTTATGGGGCATTACAAGAAAATACAGCCAAAGCAGGGATAGAAAGATTAGTTCAAGGTTTGAAGAATATCATTGGCAAACCAGAATTTTAATTCTCACGCAAAGGCGCAAAGGCGCAAAGCGTGAGGCATAAACTAGTTATGGTTAATTTTGACCATAATTCGCTTTCGTAATTCGTCAGCTATTAAGATGAACGGCGGACATAACAGCAATATTAGCCAGTAAGAAGGTTGTAATGGTGCAGTTGAAAAGATTGTTTGCAGGGTAGGAGAATAAATAATTGAGAGAATTAAGAACCATTCCACTGCAATTCCTATCCAGATTAAGCGGTTGGTAAAAAAGCCTAAGCGCAAATTGCAATGCCGATATTCGCAGCGCGTAAAGCGGGGGCATCATTGACACCATCACCAGTTACAGCAACGACATGACCAAGGGTTTTGTATGCTTCGACTAATCTGAGTTTTTGTTCTGGCATGACTCTGGCAAATACTAAGCCAGTTTTTTGTTGGTGGAGGATTTGCCTTAATTGTGTATCTGAGAGATGTCCTAATTGTTCGCCTGTGATGGTTCTAACTTTACCATTAACTAAACCAATGCGTTGAGCGATCGCAGCTGCGGTTAACCCATAATCGCCTGTAATCATTGTGACTTGAATCCCAGCACGATGACAAAGAGCGATCGCATCGGCAACTTCTGGACGTGGTGGGTCTATCATGGCCACCAATCCTAAAAAAGTTAAATCTTGTTCTAATAAATGATTATCTGGCTGGTTTAATTCTGCACTACCTTGTCTTGTGGCAATTCCCAGAACGCGATAACCTTGACTTGCTAGTTGATCATTTGCTGCGACAATTTCCTCGCGCTGAGTTTCTGTTAGTTCTGGTTTTTCTTCCTTGTGCCATAAATAGCGCGAATGTTGCAATACATCTAATGGTGCGCCCTTGGTAAAAATGAGATACTGGGAATTTTCTGTATTTTCCCAAGACAACTGTCCTTCTAGCAAAACCGTCATCATCCGGCGGTGAGAATCAAAAGGGATTTCTCGAACTCTGGGTACTTGATGTTGCAATTCCTCTAAATTCAACCCAGCCTTAATTGCTGCCACTAATAACGCTGCTTCTGTCGGGTCGCCGACTGCTTGCCATTGATGAGAATTAGGGGGATGATTTAACCGCGCATTAGAACAAAGCGCCGCACCAGCCAACATTAGCCGCACCTGAGATTCATATTCAGGAGATGAAATTTCGACTTCTCCTTTGGGTTCATAACCTACCCCAGTCACATTAATTTGCGTATTGGGAACCCACAATTGGCGGACAGTCATTTCATTTTTTGTCAAAGTCCCAGTTTTGTCGGTGCAAATTACTGTTGTTGCACTGAGAGTTTCCACCGCAGATAAACGCCGCACTAAAGCATTCTTTTTTGCCATACGCCTGACACCAATGGCTAAGGCTAAACTCACGGTAGGGAGTAAACCTTCTGGGACAAATGCCACAATAATTCCAATGGCAAAAATGAAACTTTCGCGCAGTTGCATTCCCACCAGCAACTTAGTGAGGAGAAATATTACCACACCCATACTCAAAGCGATGAGCGTAATGATGTGAACTACTCTGGAAATCTGCACTTCTAAAGTGCTGGCTTCCCGCTGCACATTGGCGGTGAGATGGGCGACTTGACCAAATTCCGTATGTGTCCCTGTGGCATATACCACCGCCAGTCCCCGACCGGCTGCAACGGTGGAACCTGCAAATACTAAGTTACTGGCTTCGGAAGCATGGATATTTTCTGTGCTGACAGCTTTACTAATTCGGGGAACGGGCATAGATTCCCCTGTGAGAACGGAGACATCTACATATAAAGATTGACTTTCTACGAGTCTGGCATCAGTGGAGATTTTGTCACCTTCTTCTAACTGCATCACATCGCCGCTAACTAACTCACGGGCAGGAATCACAGTTAATTTGCCATCACGATAAACTTTGGCTTGCAACGGTAAGATTTTTTTCAGGGCTGATAAAGCTTTTTCGGCTTGAAACTCCTGCCAAAAGCTAAAAATCGCGTTAATCCAAATAACTGCCCAAATTGCCCAACCTAATTCTGGTGTTTGAGAAATAAAAGCTAAAATCCCCGCCACCCACAACAGCAACGCCATAACCCTCATTTGTCACTCTAAGCAGAGGAAAATTCAAAATCAGAATGAGTCAGGAATATAAAAATTGGGGATGTGAGCCTATAAACAATAGATTGAAGTTTAACGAATCCCAAGGAAAGTTGAGGGATAGGAAAGACTGTCAGCCAAGGCTGTATTAAGTTAAATAAGATAAAAGGTTGAAGAATTAAACGAAGATTATTGAGAATATTCTTCCAGCCTTTCTTATCATCCCACCAGGGATGCTGGGCTAATTTTGATGGAGATATTGGAGGAGAAGGGTGCATTTGTTCAGAGTGAAGACTAACCATTAAGTAGGCACTACAAATAATTTCCCACCATCGCTCAATATCTTCATAGCGAGTAAAGCGATAATCAGCCCAACCTAATTCATTCTTACTTTGCTTCAAGCCATATTCAACCCAGGTTCTTAAACCATAAAAATTTCCAACTTCTCTTGGTGTAATATCTGGGAATTTAGTCATCACATACCAAGTAGAGTTATCCGGTAGCTTCTCAAAGTCTGTAGTAATCTGCCAGTACCTTTTGTCTTGTCGTTTGCCATGAATTATTTCTCTAATATAGCGATTTTCACTGTCGAGGTCAGAGAATACACGTTTAAATCTCTGCCAATCTAAATATTGCGTATGCTGTCTCGGAAGCAAATCCACATCATGGTTTGAGCGAATCGCAACTATATAGTTTAGATTCATTTCATCTAACACTGATATGAAATTAGGCTCACTCTCACCATATAAACTATCTGCTAGTACCAGATTAAATCTAAAGCCCATTGACTTGAGTTTTCTGATTAAATTTGCGGCTATTTGTGGCTTAGTTAGATATTTATCTTCTGGCTTCAATTTTTCATGAGGCTTATAGACTTCAAACAGTAATGGAAATGTCATTCCACAGAATACACCGTATGCTGTAACTACTACAATTCCATTGTCTACTTTTCCTAAGTTTCCTATATACTGCCTTTTGGCATAATCTGTCTTAGAACCTTTCTTTTTATCTCCTGTTTCGTCAATGATTAAAATGATTGGTCTATCTTTTATTACTTGAAGAATTAACTCTACCCTCTTGGCTCTTAACTCTTCTACCTCCCAAGGTGATGTAGTTAAGAAATGATGTAGTCCCTGCTGATTATCTAACCCTGTAAATTTTGCTATTTCTGGTAAAGTTTTTCGTTTTAATTCAGAAATACAACCAATATGTAAGTATTTAAATGCTTCAAAACTTCTAACATCTGAAAACAGCTTTCTATACCACTGACAATATTCATCTACGAATTTGACTGTTTTTGCACCTTTTCGTGGCTCTATCATACTCCCTGAAATACTTTCGGCGTTTTTCTTCTATTATTCTCTCCTGGGAGTGACAACAAAGGGATAAAGTGCGTTAATTGGTCAATGAAACGCAGAATCAAAGGGCGTGTTTGCGGTTCAGGGAGTTCGTTATAACCAGATTGTTTTAATCTTAAATTAGCTTCTGCTTCGCTGATACCTTGGGGAGTAGTTGTGAGAGTTTTGTAGACATCTGTAGGTGTCAGCGTCCAAATATGAGAGTTTGCATGAGAATTTGCATTCATCCTAAACCCGTTCCTACTCTCAGTAGCAATTCGGTTTTCGTATCCTAGATGCTGAGTCTACACTGCTTCATCTGCCTGAGAGGACTTTTGAAAAAAAATTATACGCAAATGCGATCGCATTTTTATTTAAAGATTTTTTTATAGCGGAAGTCAGATGCGTTATGACAATTTAAAAGGTTGAAGGTTTACCTCGAAGTAATTTAGACCATTGAACAGGCTTTTGCTGTTTTACGACATCATCAACTTTGTTGTACTGGTCGCAAAGTTGCCCCTTGATCAGTTGTAATTCGAGGCAAAGTCCAGTTAGCTTCAGCTAATGCTACTGTGATTCTGTAGCAGTTGGCTGTGGCGCAAACTGAATTCGGGGATCTGGCATAAAAGTATATCTGAGGTAAAGTCCGCCCCAAACGAATAAGACAATTAACAAAGCACCAATACCAAGAGGACTCGGTAGCCAAAATACTACTTCTATATGGTTGAGTTCACCGGGTTGGAGTCGCCATAGCAGTTGATTTCCTTGTTTTTCTGGTTCGACAGCATTTTCGGTGAGTTGAATATTTTTCGCACCCCACGGAGTGTTTAAGCTAAATTCCAAATCAAGGATTGCACCTGTATCTGCGAGAACGTTACCTTTGCTGGCAATTAAGGACAGCGATCGCAAGTCTAAATCATAAATTAATCGATTCCGAACTACCAGTAAAAAATTATTCTGAAATAACAGCAAATTTGATTCAATCTTTGGTAATTCAGAATCAGTTTCGCTGGTTGTAGCTGCTACTTTTTGATTATTGTGAGAATTAAAAAACTCATTAAATTTAGTTTGTAATTCTTGACCATTACTAAAGGGAATTGTCACTATAACTTCTTCTTGAGAAATTCTGCGGACTTTCCCTTCCAGTTTACGGGTACGGCTTTCTATACTATCTAACCAGGCATATATATAATCACCACTAAAACTAGTGAGTCGTTCACCTAACTTAATATGCTGCACTAGTTCGCCGCTATTGGAGTGGTTAAAGTTCACGCCGACATCATACTTGACGCAACCAGATAGCAGTAGAGATGTTAACACAACTAGCCACAGCAAAGGCTTGCGAGGGGCAAAACGCTTGTTTCCACTGTGTCCTATGTTTCGGTTTAACAAGCCTAATGGTCGAATTAACCACATCAACATCTTTACCAACTTAGAAAAATTCATCACTATATTTCTCCTAAAAAAGTCGATTAAGGATAAAGTTCAAAGGAGGAAATTACAATTTCCTATTTTATTTTTTCCCTTTTTTCATCCTTTATCCTTATTCATGGGATTTAGTCAAATAACTTAACTAATCTTGACTTTTTATTTTTACTAGAAGTACTTTAAAAAGCCAACCAAGTTAAGTATGAGATAATTAATCCAATAGCAGTTATTGCTACCCAAATAAAGCGATTATCTTTAGTATTCACTTGACTAAGATCAACAAATTCGGTTTCAGCAGGTTTTTTCTTGGCTGAAGATTTGGGGGGATTAGCAGCAATACGCACTTTGGATTCATTATCTGACAATGCACCTAAATCTGGAATTTCGGTCATCCATTCGCTTGGTCGTTTCAGCTTTGGTGCTTGAAGAATGTAAAGCAATCGCCGAGCTTGTTTGTTAGTTTCTGAGTGGGGATGTCGTTGGAGTTGTTTGCAAAGCGCGATCGCTTCTTCATTTCTGCCAGCAGCTTCATAAGCTGTTACTAGCCATATTTGCACTTCACCCCCTAGGCGGGAATTGCGAACTAACAAGGCACTGGCCTTTTCCAGATTGTCTACAGCTTCTCGATATTGCCCATTTTCAAAGGCAAGTCTCCCGGCTTGGTAACGCTTGCTGGCAATTTCTAAACTTTGTTCACTCACGTTTTGCATACTAAATCAGCACTGCTTTAATTTTGCCAATGCCAGTAATCTTTTTGTAATCTTTTTAAAAGCTGGCTCTCTTCCAGTAAATAAACTTTTAAAATTTTAACTAGTAGTCATCTGTAAAAACCCCTAATTATTCAATGCAGGTGAGCAAAATATGGTAAGTATCAAGCTTTCTCAACTCAATTGGCTAGGAGCAGGAATTACTCTGGTATTGATGAGTACCGCAATTGCTCCAGCTTCAGCCCAATATATTGTGATTGATCGCAGCAATCCATTTGGTGTGAGTCAGCAACCTGCTGTTGGTTCTTTTATTTATGGTAGTCCGATTCCCACACCCATGCCCGTAGATCCCTCAACAGGATTAATACCGAGTGGGCCTATATACCCCCAGCCTATATATCCCAAGGCTATCTATCCCAGCACTATCTATCCTGATTATTATCCTCAAGTTAGGCATAACAGGTTCAATAATTCCACACTGGTAAACCCGACTTTAATCAATCCCATTATTAAGGATTCAACCATAGTCAATCCAGTAATCATCAATAATTCCTGGCGGCGGACACCATTTAGAGGGCGATCGCGGGTAATCATCAGAAGTCCTTGGTAATTTTATTAGTCCTTTGTCTCAACAAATGACAAAGCGCAAAGTCGAGCCACTGCGTTCCTGAGCCACCCCTGTGCGGGGGTTCCCCCCGTTGAAGGGAGTGGCGTGTCGCCTTGCGTCGGAAAACAAGTGGCGTTGATCGGAGGAAGCCTCCGCTTAGAACTTTGTAAGAGAGGACTAATGACCAAGGACAAAAATTTAAATAAACTGCGAACCCAAAATCATTGTCCCAATCCCAACATCGGTAAAGATTTCCAGTAAAAGGGCGTGGGGAATCCGACCATCGATAATGTGTGAAGCCCGGACTCCTTGCGCGAGCGATCGCACGCAACAATTAACTTTGGGAATCATCCCCCCACTGACTACACCACTCACAATCAGTTCTCGTGCTTCCCGAATATCTACTTTCGGAATCAACGTAGACGGATCTTTATAATCTTTTAAAATCCCTCTCGTGTCGGTGAGCAAAATTAACTTTTCTGCCCCCAACGCCGCAGCGATTTCTCCAGCAACAGTATCTGCGTTAATGTTATAAGCCTGTCCCGTCTCATCAGCAGCGACACTCGACACTACCGGAATATAGCCATTGCTCGAAAGGGTTTCTAAAATTTTGATATTAACACCGCTGACTTCCCCCACAAAGCCGATGCCTTCTTGACCTTGAGGACGAGCGGTAATTAAATTACCATCCTTACCACATAGTCCCACAGCCATACCACCAGCTTGGTTAATCAAAGACACAATCTCTTTATTCACTCGACCGACTAAAACCATTTCCACCACATCCATTGTGGGTGCGTCAGTAACTCGCAAACCATTTTTAAATTGGGCTTCTATGCCTAATTTATCTAACCAACTATTGATTTCGGGGCCACCTCCATGCACCAGAATTGGCCGCAAGCCAACACAAGATAAAAAAACAATATCGCGGATAACTTTGTCTTTGAGGGTGCTGTCTTTCATCGCCGCACCACCATATTTAACAACTACAGTGCGTCCTGCAAATTGTTGAATGTAAGGTAGTGCTTCGCTGAGTACCCGCACACGAGTAGCTTCAGCTTGCCTGATATACTCAATATCGTTGACCATCGTGGTTGAGATTTAAAACTTATGCAGTCAGTGTAAAAGACTTTCACACTACTCACAATCTCTGCTTTGAAAGTACTGAGTGCTGAGTACTGTTAGCGGTAGCAGGGCGTTGAGCAGCGTGCTGAGTATCAACAGCGCGATCGCTCAATTTTCTTTGTGCTGGTGAGATGTAGGGTTTTTCAGCACACTAGGAATTGCTTCCATGACTCTGTTAGCGATTTGCTCTGGTGTTTCCCCTTCATATACCATAATGTGCAAATCAGCTTGAGAGTAAAGTGGTTGGCGTTGTTCGAGGAGCGATCGCAATTTACCTCGCGGATCAGGATCTTGCAGCAGTGGTCGTGTAGTATCCTCAGCTAAACGATTATAGAGTAGCTCCACTGGCACATCTAGCCACACTATTAAACCGTGACGCAAGTAACTCCAATTTTCTCGCCGCAGTACAATTCCGCCGCCTGTAGCTACTGTCAAATTAATATGGGCGCTAACTTGTGCTAAAACATCACTTTCTAACTGGCGGAATGCTGCTTCCCCTTCTTCAGCAAATAACTGAGTGATGGCTCTACCTGTGGCTTGAGCAATCACATCATCAGTATCAACAAATCCATAACCCAACTGCTGTGCCAATAACCGCCCTACCGTTGTTTTCCCAGCGCCCATCATCCCAATTAAGTACAGGCTGACTCCCCGCAATAAGCTGCTCACCAGTCCCTTGACTCCAGTAAATTCTCAACTCCTCACTTTACTTTAAATCTCGGCATTCAGACGACTCTGTTTAATATGGTTTTTTAAATGGGCGGCAAAAATTTTCTGACTCATCAAAAAGTAGCTTTCTTGTTCTTCGCTTAATGTCAAGTTTTCTTCGACTAAGCGCTCAATCATATACTCCCGCAACACTGGAGTTTGCGAAAAGCTAGAAGCCTGTTGTTCTATGAGGGAGCGCTTGTGTAATAAATCCACCGCTTCTAAGATTAACCTTTGCGACAATCTAGGTGATAAACCCGGTATGGTGTTTTTCTGCAATTGCTTCACAGAAACAGCATTTTGATTCATTGCCAACCAGTACATAAGATGCTTTTCTAATTGCGACAAACGATGGAACTGGTGATCTAATATGGCGCGAATCTCGCCAAAAACTACAGTTCCCTGGGCAGTAAACTCATCAATATTGCCATTAAATAACTCTTGAATCGTCGTGGCTATCAATTTGAGAAATAGCGGGTTCCCGGCATATTGTTCTGACAAAACGCGGAATTTATCTTCTGAGATGTTAAATAACCCTTTACATTTCAGAATTGACAGACTTTCTGATTGATTTAAGCCAGTTAATCGCAAACAACGCACAGGTAGTGTAAGGCCTTCTAAGGCTGCTATTTCTGGAGTTTTTTCTCGGCTGGTTAATATTAAGCAGCTTTGATGTTGAGATTCTCCAACCCGTTGAATTAATTCTCCATATAGTTCATATCCTGGACGATATTGAATTTTTGGGAGGAGAAAGGGAGGAAAAGAATTTTTGATCGTTTGATGGCTGGTTGTGAATGTAGGGGAATTATCGCTACTAGCTAAAATTGCATCAAAATTATCTAAAACAATTAAACATCGGTTATTCCGAAAAAAATCTATCAATTGGGAGATGCGCCCTTCTATGGTTTCTGAAATTACTGTGTCTGATTTTGGCAATAAAGTCTGAATTAGTTGTTCTATTATCTGCTCTGGGGAAGGGGAAAGACGCAGCGATCGCCAGATAACATAATCAAACTGCTCTTGGATTTCTTGTGCTAACTTCACCGAAAAAGCAGTCTTGCCAATACCACCCATACCTAATAGTAAGAGTAAGCGACAGCCTTCTTGCAAAATCCACTGTTGAGTTTTGGTGAGTTCTGTTGTTCGTCCGTGAAAAACACTTACATCAATTGCTTCACCCCAATCTTGAATTGAGGTTGATTGCATTTTTACTAACTCTGTCTCTTGATTTTTTTGTACTTGTTTGGGAATGATTGTTGCTGGTAATGGAAATCTATATTTTTTATACCCAGCTTTTTCAAGTAAATAAGTTACACGGCTCCAATTTTTCACTTTCACTGAGTAGCCAGCTGCATTACTCAGCATTTCTTCTATATACTTGTATAATCCATTAGACAAATAGACTCTAACGGTACTACTACTCCGACTTTGATAAACTATACTGGCAATTTCCGCCGGACTACAACCACAGAGTAAACCTCGAAGAAATTTCTTTTCTACAGGTGTTAAAGCTTTACCTTTTGTTGAGGCTAAATCTACGTATAACTTTTCTAACTCCCAATTATTTTTAGCCTCAACAAATTCCTCTTCTATTTGGTTTGAATCTGGTGTTGCTATTACCATAATTTATGTATTTAATATAACCCCGGCAATATCCTAACTATTATTCGATGAAGTCAGAATAAATAAAAAGTAAATTTATAACGAATTTGCTAACTGTTGTTAGGTGACTTGGACGTTATTGCTTAGATATCTTTAGACTTAACGGAAATTTTATAAAGCTTGTTTGAAACTTTAAGCAAACAAATTCAGTCAATACAAATCTACGTAGCTTTTGGTCTGTGCTGTGAGAATTTTAGATTGGCATCACACTGTGTTTTTAACATCACATTATCGGAATCCTAAAATTCTTTGAAACTAGTCTCTCATCAACAATTTTTACCAAGCCAGGTGTAAAAAATGACTGAATTTTGGAGTTTGTCAGAAGCAAGCTTTGCAAAATTAAAGGTTTAAACACAAAAGCCGATGCGTATTCTACCAGACTCAGCCCAAATTAATGTGGTGTGTTAAGAGGCATCAACCATGACTCGAATTCGTGACGTTGTACAACAAGCTTTAGCAACTGGTTATCTCACAGTTGAAGCAGAAAACCAATTACGGCATTTATTAAGTACCCACTATGACTTGGAAGACTTCAATGCTTTCATGATTTTGCAGGAAGCTGCGATGAACGGCAAAGTCAAGCAAGAATCCCGTGAGAGAAGTATGAAGTGTGTAGACGCGCAGCGGTGAGGCAGCGCGGTCTTCTCCCAAAGGGAGAGGCTAACGCCCGCCGTAGGATGCCCAAAGGGCTGTAGGGGGTTTCCCCCAAGAGCGACTGCTGAACCCGAAGGGCTTGCCGCAGGCTAGTCTGAAATTGTATCCTTTTGACAAAGGGTAAATTGTTATTGACTATTGACTCATCACTTCCGGGGCTTATTGTCGTCATCCCCAGATTCATCGTCCTCAAAAAATGACCAGTCATCGTCATCATTAGCATTTGCGGGTTCTTCGTCAGGCTGTTTGTAGGGAGGAATAATCACGCGGTAGTCAGCATCGTAAACAGATTCTGTCTTGCCTACAGCAGTATTTTTCGGTTCGCGGTAACTGTAAGAGTAAGTTGAACCAGACTGAGAGGAACTTTTAGGTTCTGGTTGGCGTTCTTCTGGTTCAAAGTTGCGTACAGGTTCAGTTTTTGGTCTGGGAGGAGGTGTTTGTTCTGGCTGTTCCTCAAAGTCCCAGTCATCATTTGTATTGCTGGTTTCCCAATCATCAAATTCTTCAGTTGCAGCAGCTTTATTGGCACTAGCAGATGATGGAGGTGTAAAAGGTGCAGATGTCGGTTCTTCTCGGCGGGGTGTTCTGACACGCCTGGAAGTTGGGGCTGATTTCAATGGAGTTTGTCGTGGTTGCCCTGCAAAATAATTCGACAATTTAAATAAAGTAGTGATCAATACAGATGTCAATGCACCCGCAGTAGTAATAAATAAAATCCACATCCCTAGGGGTAATGGTTGAGTACGCATACCCAAAAATACTAACGATATAGCAGGCGACCAGTTCTGCACTAACAACAGTGTTAGTCCTCCTAGTATTGCCACCAATAAGATTAAGCGAATTACAGCCATAAGCAAGGCAAAAGTTAAAAGGCAAAAGTTAAAAGTTATTTAGGTCAATGAAAACAAAAGGTAAGAGTAAAAAAGTAAAAGACAGTCTATCTTACTTTTACATTTTTACTTTTACCTTTTTACTTCCTCCCTTGCCAGCGTTGAATGGGGATACAGTCAATCTCTAATTGATCTAAAGTCCGGGCGACGACAAAATCTACTAAGTCCTCGATGGTTTGCGGGTGATGATACCAAGCTGGAATGGCTGGGACAATTCTCACCCCCGTTTCTGCCAAGGTGGTTAAGTTACGCAGATGAATCAGGCTAAAAGGAGTTTCGCGGGGAACGATAATTAGTTTGCGTCCTTCTTTGAGTTGAACATCGGCGGCGCGTTCGAGTAAGTCGGAACTCAAACCACCAGCGAGCTTGGCAACTGTACTCATACTACATGGGATGATGATCATCCCTAAAGTGCGAAAGGAGCCACTGGCAATGTTGGCTCCCACATCACTCCAAGGGTGACAGCGTAGTTTACCTGCAACGGCTACTCCTGCTTGTTCGCGCCAGAATTGCTCTTGTTGAGTTGGTTCAGCTGGCATTTTAATTTCCTGTTCTGCTTGCCAAACCATGTAAGTTGATTTAGAGGCAACTAATTCAATTTCATAGTCAGCGTCAAGCAAATATTTGAGAGCGCGAACGGCATAAATTAGTCCAGAGGCTCCAGTTACGCCAATGATTAAAGGCTTGGTGTGATGTGACACGCGGTTTTCTTAACAAAACTTATTCATCATCAGTGTATGGTTCTAAATCGTTAGGTTCAAGTTCACGAGACAAATAAATATCGTCTCTGTCATCGTTAATACCAGAGTTACCTAACCCTTTAGGTAGTCCATCGCTACCAACGGTGACTAAATCGATTTGTTGACGGTAGTAATCAACACTTTTCACTTGGACGGCGACGCGATCGCCTAATCTATAAGAAGCACGATTTTTCCGACCAAACAAAGCTTGTTGTCTGGCGCGATATTCATACCAGTCATCTTTGAGGGAACTGACATGAACTAAACCTTCCACCCGTAGGGGGGCGCTGGGATGTTTTTGTTTGGGTGTATCTGTGGTTGGGACTTCAATTTCCACAAAGAAACCATAGGATTGCACACCAGTAATTACACCTTGGAAGACTTGGCCGATGCGCTGTTTCATCAGTTGGGCTTTTTGCAACCCGGCTAAGTCAGCTTCGGCTTCTTGGACTTCTTTTTCGCGGTCGTTGAGTTGAATAATTACCCTGGTTAAATCGCTTTGCAGTTCTTGTTGCAATTCTGGGGGTAAGACGTTCCAGTTAACTTCGAGGTGGGAAGAGGAGTGACGCAGGTTAATGCGGTCTTTGACACGGGTATTGCGGCGATCGCGTCCGTGTTCTAACAGTCTGTAGTACACTCGTTGCAATAGCAAATCGGGATAACGGCGCAAGGGGGAAGTACAGTGAGTATATTGTGCTAGTGCCAAACCAAAATGATTGCTTTTGGTGGTGGTATATCCCGCTGGTTTGAGGGTATCTTGCAACAGATAAGTTAACACTTGTTCTGAGGGAGATTCTGCAAATGCTCTTGTTAATAACTGGTAATCTAAGGGTTGAATATCCGTTTCGGGATCTAATGTGAGTTCTACACCTAAATTGATGGCCAGTTTCAGCATTTCTTGGACATCTTCGGGATCAGGTGCGCCTTGAACTCGCCAAATCGCTGGAATGCCTAAAGCACTTAAATGTTCTGCCATTAGTTGGTTGACTAATAGCACAAACTCTGTTAGGAGCGATCGCACGGTTAAATCGTTGACGATAACTGCGCCTAACATTCCTTCATCAAAGTAAGGATTTTGATTTGGGGGCAGATTTAACTGCAAACTACCACGCCCTAAGCGCACTTGTTTGACAATTTGGTGTAGGCTTTCTAGGTCTTGGAATAGCTGTACTACTTCCTCAGATTCTTTAGATGGTTGACCACTGAGAACTGCTTCTGCTTTGTCTTTATTAATGGCTGTGTCTACATTAATTACACTCGGCTGAATTTCCCATTCTTGCAGTTCACCCGATGTAGGATCGATAGTAATTAAAAATGAGAGAGTCAGGCGATCGCTGCCTGAAACTAAAGAACAGCGATCGGCAACTGTTTCTGGTAACATAGGCAATACTAAATCGCCCAAATACACAGAACGTCCTCGCTTCAAGGCTTCTCTGTCTAAGATTTCGTCTGGGTGAATAAAGTGGGAAACATCGGTAATGTGAAAGCCCAAGCGCCAGCCTTTGTTGGTTTTTTCCAAACTCAAGGCATTTTCTACCAGCTTGGCATCAGCATTGACACCAGTAATTGCTAAGGTAAATAAACCGCGTAAATCTAATCTATTTTTCAGGTCAGCTTTGAGTATTCTTTTAGGTAACTTAGCCGCTGCTTCTTGAACTGGTTCTGAAAAATTGCGGGATAAATCGTGTTTACAAGTAACTAAATCAATATCGGCTGCGGCTTCGGCATCGCTACCTAAAATTTGTACTACCCTACCGATGGGTGGATATTGGGCTAACGGATAACGCAGAACTTCCACATGGGCGAGATGGTCGATAGCTTCAGCAAAAGTCATGCCATTGGTTTGCAACTTGAGCTCAAACAACAGCCGATCATCTAAAGGTACTGCCCGAAAACCGCTTTCTACTTGTTTAATCCGCGCTAGTAAAGTGTGATTAGAACGTTCTAAAATTAACTTGACTTCTCCTTCGGGAGAACGGCGACGACTACCTTCTTTGAGAACTCTGACTAAAACGCGATCGCCATTCCAAGCATTACTTAAGTGACTTTCGCGGATGTAGATATCTTCTGCACCTTCTACATCTTGTATTGCAAAGCAAAAGCCTTTACTAGAACAACGGAGTTTGGCTTCAATCATCCCTTCCTCAAACACGCGGCGATATTTGCCCCGTTCTTTGACCAAAATCCCGATTTTTTCGAGTATTTCTAAGGCAATATGCAGCTTTTGTAAACTATCTTCATCTTCGCAGCCAAGTTTCTTTTCTAAAACTTTCCGAGCTACCAATTTATCATCGGTGAAATTGGCAAGGAGTGTAGCGATTGAAAATTCCATGCAGTGAACCGACCTTTGGTCAAAACATCATGTTGGTTTAATCTGGTTCTGTTCTGTAGACCCTCACGGTCTACAGACACTATCTAACTCGAAACGAATTGCCCTGAGACATGGTTCTGTGAAGTTCCACGCCCTGGAAGTCAACCTACCTTGAGATAAAGCCACTCCCGAAATCTTGGAACTTCTCACTGCACGACCATTTCAGAGTTAGCTGGCGCTTTTTGCCCCTTCACTTAACCAAACTGATAAAGTACGCCTGATAAGGGGGTTTTACCTACTCAGTGATTACGCTAAGGGTTTTTGAGAGGCTGGCTTTAGGATTACTCTCCACACTGCCCAAAAGCGCTAGGTAGGAAAAACCACAGGTGTTTGATTGTCTAGCTTGAAGGTGCTTTTACGCCATCAGACTCTGATTTTTAACTAGGAGAAACTGCCGATAAACCTAACTTTCCCATCTGTAGAATCGGTAACAATTAGGCCAGCAGTCATACAAGCAGTGAGGGCGAACCTTATCTCCATTATTGTAGATTTAGAGCGTACTTCTAAGAAATAATTCTAAATAGAGAATTAGGTAAATAGTATAGCATTGAAGGTGAGATCACTTACTTAATAGGGACAGTAGTCAATAATTTCGCCATAAAAATAGCTACTGCCGCAATTACAACACACAAACACAGCAAAAACATTACCTTGCAGTTTAAGATACCAGAAAAATTGGCACTCAAGCGCTGTGGCAGTTTTAGAAGGCGATCGCATTTATTGGGATGATCAATAAATCTAGCAAAAACTTAAATTTAATTAAATTTTTCTCTACCGACAAAGGAATTTGGGACTTAAAATTAAAATATTTCCATAAATTCACTGTGGACAAACTCGGTTATCTCCCACTCACACTGGCAAATTTCTCAAACTAGGGCGATGGAAACAAAGTTAGTTACGTATGAAGACGGAAAATCAAAGGTTGGCACAAGGGTGTAAAAGTATAGAGGTGTAAGTTTCCCAAACCCTTACACTCCTAAACCCAGTTTCGACAGATCATCTTTATGCGTAAGTCTTGATTATAGATATTTAGCAGACATTAGATTATTGGTGGCAGTATTATGTTGGCTCAATTTCAGAGCTTGTATCCCAACGGCAGTTTAATTTCCGAATTAGTAAAAATTTTTCAAGGCAAATATATTGTTAGAGCTAGTGTGCAAATTGATGGTGTCATCCGCGCTACTGGTTTGGCAGCAGCCGATACAGTAGAAGCAGCAGAAGACCAAGCACGAAATAGGGCGCTAATGGTTTTAGGGGTGACAAGTTCACCACAAACTCAGGCCGAATCATCTCCCAAACCAACAATTCCTGTACAGGCTACTCCTGTCATCAACACAACAGTTGCTATACATGAAGCAACTTATTCACCGCCAAAAAATCAGGATTTGGAATTAGTTTCTAGTAAGACAGAAATATCTCCAGTATCTTCTATTAGTAAAAGTATTGAACCAGATTTATTTGCAACAGAGGCACTCAGCACTAATACTTACACTCCAGAGTTAAGTCCTAGCTTACCTTTAACTACTAGTCGAGAACCAGCATTTATTCCCCCGCCAGATAATTTAGAAATCGAAGTTCCCCATCAGCCAGAAACGCCAACTTTTTCGGGGATAAATGCAAGTAATGTCACACCATTTACACCCCGCAATTATAATTCTTCGGAAACTAACACTACTCCAACAGGAACTAGTAAGAGAAAAAAGAAAGCGGAAGCAGTTGATTTATCTGATGTGATTGCTAAAACCGATGTTGAATTGCAACGTTTAGGCTGGACACCAGAACAGGGAAGGGAACATCTGATTAAAACTTACAATAAGCGAGGGCGTACTTTATTAACAGAAGATGAATTGTACAGTTTTTTACAATATCTACAATCTCAACCTGATCCGATAGCTGGGTTTTGATAAATTAGTTATTTGTCATTAGTCATTAGTCATTTGTAAGGACTAATGACTAATGATGTGGAGTATTAATATTAAGACATTTATGGAACCGGAAAATTTATCTGAGTTAATTGCTAAAACTGACATCGAAATTTACCGTTTAGGTTGGAATGTAGAGTGGGGTCGAGATTATCTGATTAAGACTTATGGTAAGCGATCGCGAGTTTTATTAACCGAAGAAGAGTTACTAGAATTCCTCAGATACTTGGAAGCTCAACCTACGCCACTGGAAGCTCAACCTACGCCACCAATAGAGGAAATTCTGATTACTAAAATCAACACCGAACTTGAACGTTTATGGTGGACAGAAGAGGACGAACACGAATATCTCACCAAAACCTATAATCAGCCAAGTCTTACTGGGCTTACCCAAAAAGAATTAATTAACTTTTTCAGATATTTGAAATCTCAACCTGAAATAGTCAACCCCTATGATATTGACAATGACTATGAAGAGTTTCAATTTGATATTGATGATGAGTATGGAGAAGCCGAAGATTTAGATACATACACAGAAGAATTAGGCAAAGCAGTAAATAAGCCATCGTCTGAAGACATAGCTAAAACTGATGTCCAAATGCAGCGTTTAGGTTTAAATGAACAGTGGTTAAGAGATCATCTCGTTAAAACTTACGGTAAGAGAGGACGCTATTTATTAACTGAAGAAGAATTACTTGATTTTCTCCATTACCTTGAATCGCAACCCACACCTATAGATGAGTCTACATAAAATTAGTAGGGTGAGAATTATAATTCCCACCCTACAACTAATGACTAATGACAAATGACCAATGACTAAACCACAGCCATCGGACGGCTACCAGCAGCGTGACGGTCAATAACTTGGTCAATCAAGCCGTATTCTCTGGCTTCATCGGGTGACATGAAAAAGTCGCGTTCGGTGTCTTCTGCTATGCGCTCAATTGGCTGACCTGTATGGTCAGCGAGAAAGTCGTTGAGTCGCTTCTTGTGATACAAAATTTCCCGCGCTTGAATTTCAATGTCGGTGGCTTGGCCTTGTGCGCCGCCTAAAGGTTGGTGAATCATAATGCGGGAATGGGGTAGACTCATCCGCTTACCTTTAGCACCCGCGCTGAGAAGAAAAGCTCCCATACTTGCCGCTAATCCGGTACAAATGGTACAGACATCTGGGCGGATATGCTTCATAGTGTCAAAAATACCCATACCAGCAGTTACCGAACCGCCTGGGGAATTGATGTACATATAAATGTCTTTTTCTGGGTCTTCTGCATCCAAGAACAGCATTTGGGCAACTATTAAGTTAGCTAAGTTGCTGTCAATCTGTTGACCCAAGAAGATGATCCGCTCACGCAATAGTCGTGAGTAGATATCAAAGGCGCGTTCACCTCGACCCGATTGTTCAATAACGATAGGAATCATGCAGCGTTCTTATAGCTAATTTACATCTATTTTATCGATGACAACCCGCTAATGGCTGTCATCACCTACAAGAGAGCTAATTTTCTCTGATATTTGGCAGATGTAAATTATAACCCAGGCACTTTCTATAAGAAAAAGCGTCTTGAGAATATGACTTCCGTTGTACCAGAGAGGATCAACTACAAAATATCTAGCGATCGCTCTGACAATGAAAATGCCATACGATCATCTATAAACTGGCATTTTGTCAAGGTTTATTTACTAATTTTTCAGGCAATTTTCCAGAAAATCCCGGCAAATTAGGAAATGTATGAGTACGGGGTGTATTTAGAAAAACGGATTTTACTTGCAGTGCTATCACTTGAGGGAGACCTGCCATGCTCGAAAAACTTGTGCAAGCCGCCATCATTACTTTCTTGCTCCATCTGATAGCAGGAATTAATTACAATACCAAAATTCAAGCCAGCGTTAAACCACCCACATCAGAAATCTCTACAACAATTATCAGTTTTCTGTGGCGCTCTTTGCCCTAATTAAAAAGGCAAAAGTAAAAAGGTAAAAGGCAAAAGCAAGAATTTTTGCTTGATTTAGCTGTTCGACTCTTCTCACACGCTTTACTAACCTGACTGTTGAAAACCTGTGGTGTAAGTTTTATTTTTTTATGTAAGGAGTAGTTCTACTCTCGCTTTCAGAATGTAGACTGGGCAAAGAAGGCAACTATCCTCACACAACAAGATCATGACTAATCGCCTTGCCCAAGCTAAGAGTCTCTACCTGCGTAAACATGCCGAAAACCCGATTGATTGGTGGCCTTGGTGTGATGAAGCGCTGGCGACTGCAAAGGCAGAAAATAAGCCAATCTTTCTGTCGATTGGTTACTCCAGTTGCCACTGGTGTACTGTGATGGAAGGTGAGGCTTTTTCTAATGCTGCGATCGCAGATTACATGAATACCAATTTTCTGCCTATCAAGGTAGACAGAGAAGAAAGGCCAGACATCGACAGCATTTATATGCAGGCGTTGCAAATGATGAGTGGTCAAGGTGGTTGGCCTTTAAATACCTTTCTCTCTCCTGAAGATTTAGTTCCTTTTTACGCTGGGACTTATTTTCCGGTCGATCCCCGCTACGGTCGTCCTGGCTTTTTACAAGTTTTGCAAGCTCTGCGACGTTACTATGACACCGAAAAAGAGGACTTGCGCCAACGCAAAGCTGTAATTTTAGACTCGCTGCTCACCTCTGCGGTATTGCAAAATAGCGATCCCCAGGAAGTTCAAGAACATGAATTACTGGGCAAAGGTTGGGAAACTAGCACGGGGATCATTACTTCCAATCAATATGGTAATAGTTTTCCGATGATGCCTTACGCAGAATTAGCACTGCGGGGAACTCGGTTTAATTTGCCATCTCGGTATGATGGTAAGCAAACTTGCACTCAGCGAGGACTAGATTTAGCGTTGGGTGGGATTTATGATCATGTGGGTGGAGGCTTTCATCGCTATACAGTTGATCCCACTTGGACAGTGCCTCACTTTGAAAAGATGCTTTATGACAATGGGCAAATTGTCGAGTATCTGGCAAATTTATGGAGTGCGGGTATTCAAGAGCCAGCTTTTGCTAGGGCGATCACGGGAACTGTACAATGGCTACAACGAGAAATGATTGCCCCGGAAGGATATTTTTACGCGGCTCAGGATGCAGATAGTTTCATTAGTGCGGAAGCAGCCGAGCCAGAAGAAGGCGCTTTTTATGTGTGGAGTTACAGCGAACTAGAACAGCTGTTAACACCAGAAGAATTGACGCAATTACAACAAGAATTTACAGTTAGTTCTCAAGGCAACTTTGAAGGGCTGAATGTTCTGCAAAGACGCAATGTAGGACAATTGAGTGCAGAACTAGAAACGGCATTAGCTAAATTATTTACGGCTCGTTATGGTGATGCACCAGAATCATTAAAGACCTTTCCGCCAGCACGCAACAACCAAGAAGCCAAAACCCATAATTGGCCGGGGCGCATTCCCTCAGTGACGGATACAAAAATGATTGTGGCTTGGAATAGCTTGATGATTTCTGGTTTAGCTAGATCATATAGTGTATTCCAAGAACCTTTGTATTTGGAATTAGCAGTACAAGCAGCTAACTTTATTCTGGAGCATCAGTTTGTTGACGGGCGTTTCCACCGACTCAATTATCAAGGTGAAGCAACAGTGTTAGCGCAGTCTGAAGACTACGCCTCTTTTATTAAAGCGTTGCTGGATTTACAAGCTTGTAGCCCAGAGAATAAACAATGGTTAGAAAAAGCGATCGCAATCCAAGAAGAATTCGACGAATTTCTCTGGAGTGTAGAACTAGGAGGATATTTCAACACATCTAGCGATGCGAGTCAAGATTTAATTATCCGCGAACGCAGTTATGCAGATAATGCTACACCTTCAGCTAATGGAGTGGCGATCGCAAATCTTGTCCGATTGTCTCTGCTCACCGATAATCTGCATTATCTTGATTTAGCCGAGCAAGGTTTAAAAGCTTTTAGAAGTATCATGAGTAGCGCTCCCCAAGCTTGTCCTAGTTTATTTACAGCTTTAGATTGGTATCGTAACTCTACCTTAATTCGCAGCAAAATTGAGCAAATTAAATCTCTGATTCCGCAATATTTACCTGTGGCGGCATTCAGTATAGTCTCAAATTTACCAGAGGGAAGTATTGCTTTAGTTTGCCAAGGTTTAAAATGTCTTGCACCCGCGACAAGTATTGAGCAGATGTTTCAGCAAGTGCAACAAAGTCAAAATAGAGGATGAGAGAAAGTATGAAGTATGAAGTATGAAGTCTAAAATTTTATTCTTTAGTATTCTACTTTTTAATAAATGACAAATGACTCAGCACTCAGCACTCAGCACTCAGCACTTCTATCTGCCATTGTGTTGGCTGGCGGTAAAAGTTCGCGTATGGGACAGGATAAAGCTTTGCTGACTGTTGAAGGTGTGCCTTTGTTGCAGCGAGTTTGTCATGTTGCGGCGGCTTGTGCTGATAGTGTTTATATTGTCACTCCCTGGCCAAAACGCTATCAACACTTATATTTACCTCGTTGTCAGTTTATTCAAGAAGCGCCATTAAATCAAGGGGCGTTGGTTGGGCTTGCTCAAGGACTCGCACAGGTGCAAACTGATTGGGTGTTGTTACTTGCTTGCGATTTACCGAAGTTGCAGGTTGAAGTTTTGCAAGGATGGGCGGTGGAATTAGATAATGTGAGCGAAGATGCGATCGCCGCCTTGGCGCATCATACTAAAGGCTGGGAACCTCTGTGTGGTTTCTATCACCGTCGATGTTTACCGCAACTACTAGATTTTATCAACCAAGGCGGGCGATCGTTTCAACAATGGCTTCAGCAACATTCTGTACAAGTTTTAGCTGTGCCTGATACTAATATGCTACTTAACTGTAACACTCCCGAAGATTGGGCTTCACTCTAGTAAAAACAACATTTCAGCCAGCTATTAATTCTGTATTTATCAATTTTTATAACAAGTAAAAATTTTTACTATAAATTTTTTACAAAAACAAACAAATGTTATTTAATTAACAATAGTTTTGCAACAGACTAATGTATATTATGTAAAGCTTTTCTCAATAAACCTTGTATACTTAATGGCGGGTAGCGTAGCTATGAATTCTTGGGGGAATTTTTACTATTGTCTACACTCGCCTTTTTTCTAAGCAATTTTTATAGTTACTATAGGTTTATTGTTATATGTATTATCGTTGGATATTATCAGTATTAGCAATTCTCATAAGCATATTTTTAATGGCTTGTAGTACTGCTACAACTCAACAGCCACAATCACAAACACCTGCTATTACAGCAACATCTAATAATCAACAAATAGCTAAAAGAGTAGTTAGTCTTTCATCACTAGCGACAGACATTATTTATCAACTTGATAAGACCAAGCTAGTTGGTATCGCTGGAAATTCATTATTTAAAAATGACCCTGGTTTTCAGGATATTCCTCGCGTTAGTGAAGGTCAAACTTCTCCTAATTTAGAAAAAATTGTGGCTCTAAAACCAGATTTAGTCATTGGTATCGAGGGTTTTTCTACCCAAGTAATTCAAAGATTGCAAGAATTGAAAATTCCTACTTTACTGACTCAACTTAAAACATGGGATTCCTTAGAAAATCTGACTCAAAAAATTGGTGATTTAATTAGTGCAAACCCCGAAGCTTTATTAACTCGCTACAAAAGTTTTTTACCAGAGAAACAAGACCAAAAGATTTCTACTTTAGTGTTAGTCAGTAATCAACCAATTCTCACACCAAATAAAAGCAGTTGGGCGGGAAACTTGTTAGAAAAATTTCAACTCAAGAATGTCGCCGCAGACTTACAGGGTAAAAGTCCTTTTGGTGGTTATGTCACTTTATCAGCAGAGAAAGTTTTAGAAGTTAATCCAGACACAATAATTGTCATCAACCCTCCCCAAGCAACCTCAAATAAAGAGATTCTGGAATCTTTTAGTAAAGAACCTTTTTGGCAAAAACTCAAAGCAACACAAAATAACAGAGTTTATATTTTTGACTATTATGGATTAATCAATCCCGGCAGTATCAATGCTATTGAAAAGACTTGCCAGCAGCTTAAAAAAGATTTATTTACAGCAAATTAATCTAAAATGAATAATCTTGTTAGTACATACTGGTTAAGCTATCGAGAAAAGATTAACAATAGGTTTCCTGAATATTATAAGTATCTCAACCCACCAGCAAGTGAAGATGAAATTTTACATTTGCAAACGATACTTGGTTATGAAATTCCAGCAGAGATGCAAACTTTATATCGACTCAATAATGGAGAATCTAGAGAAGGGCGGGGCATTTTTTATGGGTTACAATTTCTCTCGCTGTCTGAAGTGGAGCGAAATTGGTTAAGTTGGAAGGAAATTATTGAAGATGGCTTAGAAGATTTAAATGATTTCTGCACATCTTATCCAGAAGGAGTTATCCAAAGCATATATGCACATGAAAAATGGATACCTCTCATGCACGATGGGGGAGGAAATCACATTGGTATTGATTTAGCACCTGATGTTAATGGATGTATTGGGCAAATTATCAACTTTGGCAGAGATGAAGATGAAAAATGTGTGTTGGCTCCTAATTTGGGAGAATTGTTGAAATTGCTAGATACAAAATTGGAGGAAAATATTCAAGTAACCTATGGATTGAACGATGATGGGGTAGAAATGTTTGCACTTGATAACACACATTTATCAGATGCTTTAAAGGCAATTGTTAAAAGTAAATATGTGTAGAAAATATTTTTATAGCAGTTACCAGATTAGTTGGGTAAACCAAGGAAGAATTAACCACAGATAAATAGTAGGGTGGGTATAGTCATACCCACCCTAAAATAGATTTACTTATCAGTTTATTTCTGGAAAAGAGAAACAGTTTTATTAGGTTTTGGAACTTCGCCGCCTAAACTGCGGAAATATAAACCGCCAACAGTTAGCAAAAATATAACGTATCCTACAGCTTGTACAATATAGAGATTTTCTCTATAGCCAAATAAAGATTTAAAAATAATCCCTGGGAATTGATCATCAGGCAAAATATTAGAAGTATTCCACACTATCGGCCCTAATATGCAAGAGTGAACTTTAGTAAAGTGTTCATAGTAAAAACACAGGCTTTCTGTCGCGCGACTGCTGAGGGCTAAGTTAGCGACAGCATCATCAAAATGTTTTAATGCAGAAACAACTAACCCAGCAACAATCAACACCAATAAAACGCCCATAACTTGAAAGAATTGGCGGATGTTGATTTTGACCCCTAATTTAAATAACAATACGCCAATTGTGGCTGCTACTAATAAACCACCAAGAGCGCCAATGGTGGGAATTAAACCTTGCTGAAAGTTAGCCGCAATGAACAACACGGTTTCAAAACCTTCGCGGACTACGGCGATTAAAATTAAACTAAAAACGCCCCAACCAGCATTGCTATTTTGCGTGAGTGCTTCTGTGACAGCGCCTTCTACTTGGGCTTTCATAAATCTGGCTTGTTTCGTCATCCAGATTAGCATCCAACTGAGCATAGCGATCGCCAGCACACTAAAAATACCTTCTAGTCCTGGTTCGACTACAGATGTATATTGCGGATTTATTTTTCCTAGTGCTTGAATGACAATACTAAACAGCACACCTATCAATGCGCTGATAGCAATACCAACGCCGACACCAGCATACACCCAGGAATTAAGTCGAGATTGTTTGGCTTTTTTTAATAAAGCCAACACTATACCCACAACTAAGGCGGCTTCTACTCCTTCTCGGAGTGTAATTACAAAAGTAGGTAAGGCAGTACTAAAATTCATTTTTCTTAGTCCAGAGTCAATAGTCTAAAGTCAATAGTCTAAAGTCAATAGTCTAAAGTCAATAGTTGAAAGTCTATATTTTTGACCATTGACAATTGACCATTGACTTAATGACTATTAGCTAAAATCTCGCAGCATTTTTTTCAATTCGAGATTATGTAGTTCTTCTTGTCCAATCATGCCACGGGCAAATTCTTCTAAATAGACACTAGCATTGCTGACAGTATCTAGGAGAGTTTTGTACAATTCCAATGCTTTCTTTTCATGAGATAAGCTTTCTGCCAAAATGTCTTTGACGGAATGCTTATAAGTTTCTTCCATTGGGGCAATTCTCAGGGTAGGATGGCCATCTAAGCCTGTAAGAATTTCCCCAACTTGTTGGGCATGAAGTAAAGATTCACTGGCTTGTGCTTTAAAAAAACCCACAATAGGAATACGATTAGGGCCTGTCACCATCAAGGAATAATGTGTATAACGTACTACTCCTGCTAACTCAAATTCCATGATGGTATTGAGGAGTTCAATAGTCTTTGTTTGGTCAAGTTCTTGCATCAGTTGTTAAGTTCAGCAATATACAAATTGAGCCTGATGAGTAATAAATTAGGTATGAATCACTTGAAGAGGACTTCAGAAGCGAGAATTCAGAATCAATAAATAGCACATAATTCATACTGAATTCTCTTCTGATAACTTTTTCGTGTTTCACATCTAATTATTTGCTCATAGCTCACTCATTTTAAGCTTTTGACTCTCTACTTTTCTGTTAGTTTAGAGTCTATCGTTGTGCTTGTGTACTTGATTTATCAATAACTTTTTGAGAATTTTGCTCAATGGTTTTGATTAACTGGGTTACTTCAACAGGTGTTTTAACTGGTTTCGCAGGTGGAATGGCGCTAGGCCATACTTTGGTGAGTTCACTAAGACTAGTTTCAATGGCTTTGTGTGCGTCTGGACTATCTTGTGCTACTTGGCTAGAAATACCTTTGTATAAGTCGTTGGCATAAAGGACGAAGCCACGAGAGTCTTGATATTCAATGGCTGCGGCTATTTTACCATCAGCGATCGCTGCTCCATACTCGGAATTCGCTGAATCTAACAATTCATTAATTACTTGTAGTACAAACCCCGGTTTTGTACGTTGCGCTTCTGGTAAAACTGCGATCGCGCCATCTACAGACTGCACAGAAGCAGTAAAATCTGTTTTAACTTTGGCGTTCTTAGGATTAGATTTGACTAAATCTTGCAAACCTACCAAAGTTGTCTTAAATTCTTTCACTTTGCGTTCATTTAATTGTTCTTCTACATCAACGTAGATTTCCTCAACTGGGTGTCCAATATGTGGTTCTGCTTGTTTTGGTAAATTTTTATCTAATAGTTCTTGTGCTACTAAAAGATGGCCTTTCATCAAGCCTAACTTTGTCATGTAATCAACATCTTTGGCTTCACCTGTAAGAACAACTTCTTGAACAGTTACTTGGTCTTTAATTTGGTCAAACTGTTCTTGCGTAATTACTTTTTTGTTAACTAAATCTTCGGGATTTGCATAGGGACGGCTGGCCTGAATTTTGTTCGATAAAGCTGGTACACCTAATTTCGCTTCAAATTTATCTAATTCTGACAATATCGCCGTATTTATATTAATTTTGTCCTTGCTACCATGACCACTGTGATTTGTGGTTTCTGTGACTTGGGCTGTGGATGTTGAGTTAGTATCTGGTGCAGATGGCTTTTCTGCGGTTGGGGTGTTGTTACAAGCACTCAAGCTGACAATTGCAGCAGTTGCAATGGTTAAACAAAAGTATTTAAATTTTTTCATGTTTTTAACAGTTGGTATGACTCAGTGTCGTAGATTTGGCTATGCTCATTTTGCAGGTAATGCGATACTTTTGCAACTACTCATGAAATTTTTGAATTTATTTTAATATTTTTTTCAATATAGTTGAGATACAAGGCTATTAACATTACTGTTCATGCCTCATTTAACGTAGATTTACTGGCTTAATGAAGCTAAGAATTTTTGAGCTGGGTTTGAGAAGACTTATCAGTAATTACTTCAAATTGACCCATACAACCGTTTTCTGCGATCGCATCTTGATGCGGATGGAACATATACTTACCTGGATAGCGGAAAGCAAATTCTAAAATATGCCGTTCTGCTATACCCATTGTGATCACATCAGTTTTCTCCGTGGGAGTCATGGTCATTCCGCTGCGATAAACATCAAAGAAGTTGGCGTGTAAGTGAAAAGTCACAGCCGTATCGTATTCAATGATGTTGAGAACATACAAGCGAACCAATTGATTTTGATATATCGGGATGGGATTATCCATGAAGTAATGCGGTAATCCGTTAAAAGCGTAATATTCGTTGTGGCTGTCGTCATTTACGTCATATCCAGCCATCACTAACACAATCTCATCCGCTGGGGGACGGGGTGTGGGAGGGTCGATAATAAACATTCCATACAACCCTTTAGCAATATGGCGGGTGACAGGTTCAATATGACAGTGATACAGATGAACACCATAAGGTTCTGCATCAAATTCATAGATTGTGGCGCTACCATTGCTGACGGGACGAATCCCATCCATCTCTGCGGGATGAACACCATGAAAATGTAGAGAATGGGAATGTCCTGCGTTATTGAGAAATAGTATCCGTACGTGTTCGCCTTGCTTTGCTCGTAGCGTTGGCCCTGGTATACGACCGTTTAAATCCCAAACGTTATAAGAAACAGCACTGTTGAGTTGAATGACAGAAGTCCCCGCCGTTAGTTGGAATTCTCTGACAGTCCGGCCATTTTCCTGTTTAACTACACCGTAATCAAAATTTCGTAGCATCTGCATAGGTTTAACAGCTTGGTTTGTTGCTGCTATTTCCAATGGCGGAACTTTGACTATCGATTTACTGTGTGCATTCAGAGTATGCCAAAGTGCAGCTGTACCTGCAAATCCAGCACCCCATATTCCTAGTTTCAGTAGTTGACGACGACTGAAGAGTTGCTCTTTACCCAGAACGAAGTTGTTGGGCATCACCTTAAAAATCAAAAATTAGCACAAAAAAAGTTGCAAATATTTTGCAACTATCATTTTAGATAATATAATAAGTAAGAATTATTGTCAATAATTTCTAAAAAATCTATCGCATCTATTGCTGCTAGGAAATATAACAAGCGATCGCTTGTTTATCGAACCACAGAGAACAAGAGTGATATTTCATGCGATCGTTTGTTTTTCACAATAACAGAAATTACTTAGCTTGATTATTTTAAGTATCATATCGTACCTAATAAAGAACTTCATCCCTTTATTCAGCAACACCAATCAATTTAATTTACTGGGTTACAAATCAAATATTAAGTAGTGAATACAAAATGTCAGGTAAGTATCAAACCTGCGGTTGATTTCACCCATTGTTTATATTGTCAAACTGGCAGTGTACAACTTGACCAAAGATCAATAAAAGGGTGAAGGTATGATTTCATCTGGTGTAATTATTGGGACAATAACTTTTCTCATTGCCTTTGGTAGTTTTTTCATTACCCCCCGTGATGTAAAGTGGTTTGCCCATTTAAGCCGCCCACAATGGCTAGTTTTTGAACCGCTGATTCCCTTTATTTGGACTGCAATTTTTATTTGCGGTGCAATTTCTGCTAACATTGTTTGGCAACAAAACCCTGGAAGCTTTGTTACTTGGTTGCTGATGGGTTTATACCTGTTTGTAGAAATCATCACCATTGCTTACATCCCCCTCATGTTGAGATTACGCAGCCTCAAGGTTGGTGAAACTCTTGGGTTGGTTGGGATGATTTCAGCAATAGTTTTGGCTTTAGCGGTTTTGCCAATTTCGCTACTAGCAACTGTATTATTAATTCCTTATCTGGTTTGGAGTCCAATTGGTACACTTACCACAGATGAATTAAAACAACTTAATCCTGAAGATGCGTAATTAAACATCTAGAAAATTCGACCATAACGAGCTGTAAAATTATTAGCTGGATTCGCTTGATTATTTAGCCAAGCCCACATCTGATCACCGAAACAAAAATGCCACCACTCTCTAGGATTACGTTGAAAGCCAGCTTTTAACATGACATCATTTAATAGCTGACGGTGGGCATGATATTGTTTGGCATCTGGATGGTGATGATTGGCATAATAATCGGGATGCGATCGCTCTGACAATTCATCTATAGGCGAACCCATATTTACTACTTGGCCTGCATCATCAACTAAAGTCACATCTACCGCAGCCCCTGTACTATGAGGTGGTGGCGTTTTTTCATCCATACTAGGTACAGCCCAAATTTGGTACACAACTTCCCAAATTTCTTGGCGTTTGTCTGGTGATAATTCTGCTTCTATCAGCCCCCTCTCTGTTAATGCTGTCGCAAAGCTGTAATCGACCATAAACTGCTGCACATTCACCGGGCGATAGCCGTCAAAAATTTGAATCCGCCAATGAGGACGCAGTAACTCTAAGTAATTTTGGGCTTGAATTAAATTTTCCACAACACTTTGGCGGAGATAATAAGGCGAATATGCCCCATAAATAGCGCCCAGTTTTGCATAAGGATGGGGCAACTCTACCGCAAACAGTTGCAAAGGAATTTCTACCAGAGGTTCACCGCATTCAACAATAGAGATATGGTGATAAGGTCTCATACCAATTTTGGATTTTAGATTTAAGATTTTGGTTGACTTTCCAGAATCTTAAATCATACTATCTATTCCAAATTAGTCAGGACATTAATAACCATAAGGATTTCCCTGTACTCCACCTGTAGTCTGTCCTGGAACTGAAGTATTTGATGGTAGTTGAATGCCTCTAAAATAGCGATTGTTTTGATAACTTGCTGGCGCAGCAGGTGTCACAACGTAAGCAGAGGGATTGGGCGCAGAGTAAGATGTAGTGTTAGTTGGCACAGATGAACTAACAGGTTGTGTCGTATTTATTGATGGTAATTGATTGGTCAACGGCTGGACAGTATTTACACCGTTATAATAATTTGTTGGTTGGCTGGGTACACTGGGCTGGGTGTAACCGCTACTACTATTGAAACTGGTATTATTAGGCAGGTAATTCTGACTACTAGTAGGTAAACCTTGAGGAACCGAGTTAGAGGTAGTTTTACCAAAATTATTGTTGTAATTTGTAGTCGTGCTATTGATGTTAGATAAATTTTGGGGAACTCCGGTATATGAAGTTTGGCCAAAAGTATTGTTAGGGGTGGAAGTCGCACTATTGATGTTAGATGGTGATACTTGAGTAGCCGAGGGTGCAAGTATCGTGGGTGAAGAGTTAATTGAATTGTATGGATTATTTGGAGCCTGATTTATGCCAACTTGTGTAGCATAAGGGTTTGCGGCTGAACCTGGTGGTTGAGATGACGAATTTAGCAACTGGTTGCTATTTTGTGCGCCGAACTGCAACAGATTTTCGGTTTGGGCGACAAAAGGATTTTTACCGTCAGATACAGATGTACCATCACTGAATCCTAAACTAGGATTTAATTTAGTCTCCTTAGCAGATTTTTGTTTATTAATTACATCTTGTAAGAAATCCTTACCCTTTTTCGATTTAGAGTTATCTGTAGGGGAACTCACGATTGCAGGGTTAGTTGCTTTTTCAGCATCATTATACAGAACTGGTAAGTTATCAATATCTGCTGCGATCGCTTTATCTTCTGCTGACAGTGAAGAGTTATCAGCTTTCTGGGTTGTGGCTTCGCTGTTGTGTTTGCCGGTAAAAGCATTTGGGTTAGACCAATATTCTCTAATTACTAGCCCTAACACGGATAAAAAAATTGCTGTTACCCAAAAAGCCGGCTTGCTAAAATTCCATAACCTGGCTTTGAGATAACGTAGATAGGCGGGTGGATAATGACGATTTGACATAGCTGAGTCTCAGATTTTACTGGCAAATGTTATACCTGGGTGCAAACTTACAGCAAATACAAATTGGGTGGTGCTGTGATCATCCTAGCCTGATCACGGATAAATAATGAATAATGAAGTATAAAATTTCATACTTTATCCTACGCACTTCATACTTCTACAAAATGATTCTGCCTATATTTTAAGCTTCGGTCACTTTCGATAACATCATGAACTGAAATCTGCACTAATTTATTGTTATGGCTGGGTAATTTTCCAAAAGAAGGGGTTAGGGAGTAGGGAGTAGAAAGTCGAAAGTAGGGAGTAGTGAATAGATGACAAGGGAATGAGTAATAACTATAAAACCACCGCAAGAATCGTCATTTCTTCTACTCCTACACCCTTACACCCTAATACCCCTACACCTGTCAGCCTCCCTTGACCCCCCGCTATTTACCAGGAGACTACAGCAATGATGAAAGCTGAAGATATCATGACCAAGGATGTGATTACCATTCGCGGGTCAGCAACTGTCGCTGAAGCAGTTCGCCTGATGAAAGACAAAAACTTGCGTGCTTTGGTTGTGGATCGTCGCTATGACAATGATGCCTATGGTATGGTCAGCGAAACAGATATTGTTTATAAGGTAATAGCTTACGGTAAAGACCCCAAGCTCGTGCGGGTTTATGAAATTATGAGTAAACCCTGCATTGTTGTCAATCCTGAATTAAGTGTGGAATATGTAGCGCGGTTATTTGCCAACACTGGTATTCGCAGAGCGCCAGTCATTCAAAGTAAATTGTTAGGCATTATCTCGATTACCGATATTTTAACTAAGAGTAATTTTGTAGAAGCCCCAACAACACTGAGGCTAGAGGAAAAAATTCAAAAAGCGGTTGAAGCAGCCCGCGCTATTTGTACTGAGTATGGCGCTTATTCTAAAGCCTGTGCGGCTGCTTGGGATGAAGTAGAAGAACTACAAGCAGAAGCCGCCCATCAAAAAGCGGAAGGTATGGTTTCGGCTAAAGGTTCTTTTGAAGAATACTGTCGGGAAAATCCCAATGCGCCAGAATGCCGAAATTATAAACCTTAGAAGTAAAAAGTGAGCCACTGCGATGGACGGGTTTCCCGGCATAAAGCAAGTGGTGTTAGCGCAGCGTTAGCGACGCAGGAGCGTCACCCAAAGGGTAAAAAGTAAAAAGGCAAAATTATATTTTCTTTTTACTTTTACCTTTTACCTTTTACCTTTTAACTTTAAATTTCCTACTCTTCACTGTTGAGGATTTTCGGAACTTTGAAATATTCGCGTTCTTCATCAGGCGCACTGTTGAGGATAGCGTCTCGGTCAGGATAAGGTTTTAACTCATCCTCTCGCGTCACGTTGCTGACATCAATTGCTCGTGTAGTTGGTAGCACATCACTAACATCTAGCTCACCCAGCTGTTCCACATAATTCAAAATACTTCCTAGCTGAGTGGTAAACTGCTCTTCTTCTGCTGGTGTCAAGTCTAACCGAGCCAGAAGAGCTACTTTATGAACTTGTTCACGGTCAATCATGGTTTAGTCAAAAGTCTAAAGTCAAAAGTCAAAAGTCAAAAGTCAAAAGTCAAAAGTCAAAAGTTTTTGCTGATCACATGATTAACAATTGACTATTGACCATTGACAATTGACTAAAAGAATACGTCAATTTGCATCCGCCCAGTGGTTTTCAGCCAGTTTTGAGCTTCAATGTAGTTATTGGGAGCCATACGAATAGCTCGAATCCAATAATCTGCGGCTTGGTCAAATAGGGCTTCACCACCGTCATGATCCCCAGCTTCTTTAGCTTTTTCGCCTTGATAATGATAAATTACGGCGATGTTATTCAAAGCTTGGGGTATGCGTGGGTTGATTTCAATTGCTTTGTGATAAAGCTCTAAAGCTTTATCATGATCGCCGTTACTAGCGTAAATTAGCCCCATGTTATAGAAAATATAACTGCGATCGTTGGAGTCTTCTTCTAGTGTTAGGGCTTCTTCATAATATTCTAAAGCTTCGGCATATTCCCCTTCAGCTTGTGCCGACATACCATCTCGGTAATAAACAAATGCTTCTTTAGCTTTTCTGTTAGTTGGCAGAATCTTGAGAATGATATCCGCCATTACGGTAAAAGATTTGTCAATAAAGTTATCGTTTTTCTGTGTTCTTGGCATAACTGCCTCTATGGTTGTACAGCTACTAACTCAAAAGATGCTTTTGGGAATTGATTAACCCCAGACAAATACTTCTGATATTAATTCTGGCTTGGGTGCCATCAGCACTCAATAGTTAATTTAACTGATTTGGGGGGGTATTCTCTTCACCAAGGGGGATAATACATTCTGGACTATTGTGCTGGGGCTTATTGACCAAATTGCTTACTGGGTAAGCTGTCATTGCTTCAGCAGGATAGGGATCTAGTAGTGGCTGAAGTTTTTCTGGTGTTTGTACTTGCGTATCTAGCCACAAATCGTAATCTTCTGGAGCCAAAATGACTGGCATCCTGTCATGGATGGGTGTTAGCAATTCGTTAGCTGTTGTTGTCACAATGGTGCAAGAGGCAATTTCTTCTCCTTCAGGTGAGTGCCACATCTCCCATAATCCCGCAAAAGCAAAGGGTTGGCTATCTTGCAGGCGAAAATAATAGGGCTGTTTTTTCCCTTGTTGCTTTTGCCACTCATAAAAGCCATCAGCTATTACCAAACAACGTCGGCGCTTAAAAGCTGCGCGAAAAGCTGGTTTTTCTGCCACTGTTTCGGCTCTGGCGTTAATTAGCTTTACTCCCATTTTTGCATCTTTTGCCCAGCCCGGAATCAAACCCCAACGTAACTGTTGAAATTCATCTTGTTTACTGGTGGGGTTATGTAGCACTGTTGGCACCATTTGTGTAGGTGCAATGTTATATTGAGCCGCTAAATCTGGAATTTGTTGGAGATGGAAAGCCTTGCTGAGAGCATCGGATGACTGATTTAAAGTAAATCTTCCACACATATTTTTAATTTACCCCTGGGAATTAAATTAAACATTGAAAGCTTGATAAATACTAGAAGTAATCAATAATTTGTTTTTTATTTTTTCAGATAAATCTAGTTTTCATGAAGATGTTTAAAAGGGGAATAATTATCCTGTTCAAGTCGAAACATTTTGTAAGATATTGTATTTTAGAGCCTCATTTCTCCTAATACTCTTCATCATTTTTTTGGCATGGAAACGCTACGTTTGTACGATTTTTTACCCTCTGGTAATGGTTATAAGATACGTCTTTTATTATCACAAATGGGTATTCCCTATGAAAGAATCGAGGTGAATATCTTAAAGGGAGAAAGTCGGACACCTGAATTCTTAAGTAAAAATCCTAATGGCAAGATACCCGTTTTGGAAGTTGAACCAGGGAAATACTTAACAGAATCAAATGCCATATTGGCTTATCTCAGTGAATACACAGAATTTCTACCTTACGATCGCTTTTTAAAAGCACAGGTTTTTCAATGGTTATTTTTTGAACAATATAGTCATGAACCGTATATTGCCACATCCAGATTTTGGATTTCCATTTTAGGCAAAGCTGAAGAATATCAGGCTGCTTTAGCACAAAAGCAAGAACCGGGTTATGCAGCATTAAGTGTGATGGAAAACCATCTGCAATCTCATCTGTATTTTGTTGGCGATCGCTATACCATTGCTGATATTGCTTTATTCGCTTATACCCATGTAGCCGATGAAGGTGGTTTTGATTTATCCAGATTTCCAGCTATTCAAAGATGGATCGGACGCGTTAAAGCTCAACCTGGATATATCAGCATTACACATGAGCCAATGCCTCTAGAAGCTGAGTTTTGCTAAATAAATGTTTATTTTAGAGATTATTTATTAAGTAAATCTTGAAAATGGACAATCCTAAATTCAGAATTATTCAGTTGCACTCAAGTTTTGAGTTGGCAGAAACTTGTCGGAAAGCCTGTTAGGTATTGGTCGCGGACGCATAGTTTTGGCATCTACCCACACCCATAATGCTTCAGCCGTGACTAATAAATCATCTTCGTTATGTTTACGAATTTCGTAGCGTCGAAAAGCACGGGTACCACGCATTTCTTTTAACCAGGTGGTAACTTCCAGAGTATCACCAGCTACGGCTGGCCGGAGATAGTCAATTTCTACCCGTCGCATCACAAATACACCACCCAACTCTCGGTAAACCTCTAAAGTTGCACCGAGATGTTCTGAGTGTTCAATAGCCGCCTGTTCTAAATAGTTTTGGTAGACAGCATTATTCACATGTCCCAAAGCATCCATTTCATAGTGCCGGACGCGGAGTAAAGTCTTGAATGATTGCATGAAAATAATTGGATGTAAGTGGGGTTAAAAGAAAATGCCAATTTGGATTATAGGGAAAATTACTGATACATTATTGATGCAACTCTCTTAATTTACGATTTTATTGAAGGTATAGAACCAGAATCGTTATGAAATCTCTACACCGTCCCGATTTATATGGCTGGTCTACTTTCAATCCTGCAAGAAATATTGATTTCAATGGGATTGCCTGGATTCGTCCAGATGGCAATATATTGATTGACCCAGTAGCTCTATCAAACCACGACTGGAATCACCTGGAATCGCTCGGTGGTGTGGACTGGATTATACTGACAAACTCTGAACATATCCGGGCTGCAAAAGAAATTGCGGTGCAAACTTATGCTAAAGTGGCAGGCCCAGCAGCAGAAAAAGAGTATTTCCCCATAACATGCGATCGCTGGTTGTCTGATGGTGATGAGTTTGTCCCTGGGTTAAAGACGATGGAACTCCAAGGTTCCAAAACTCCCGGCGAACTAGCACTGTTGCTCGAAGATACTACCTTAATTACAGGGGATTTAATCCGAGCGCATAAAGCGGGGACTTTAACTATTTTGGCAAAAGAAAAATTACTTGATCCACAAGCGGCGATCGCTTCTGTACACAGGCTGGCACAATTGAGTAATGTGGAAACAGTCTTAGTGGGAGATGGCTGGTCGGTGTTTCGAGATGGACACCTGCGTTTAAAAGAATTAGCGGCAACATTATGATATGTCTGTTGGGACAAATAAGCTTATGAAAGATATCTCAGTAAAACATCGCCAAATGGCAATAATTTGTCATAAAGTTAAACTTAAGCAGCAAAAAAGCGATTTTGCTTATTGGCAAACTCAATCTTATCAATCCCGACTTGAAGCCTTAGAGCAAATTCGCCAAGAATATCATAGTTGGAAAGATAATAGTGCTGAATCAAGACTTCAAAGAGTTTATACAATTGCTCAACGATAATAATGTTCGTTATTTGATTGTTGGTGGTTATGCAGTAGCGATACATGGTCATCCTCGCTATACCAAAGATATTGACATTTGGATAGAAATGAGCGTAGAAAATGCTAATAACATAATTCAAGCTTTAAAACAATTTGGGTTTAGTTCTTTAGGATTAAAACCAGAAGATTTCCTGACTCCCGACCAAATTATTCAGCTTGGATATCCTCCTAATAGAATTGATTTATTAACAAGTATTGATGGGGTGAATTTTGAAAATTGTTATCCTTTAAGATTAGAATTTAGAATTGATAATATTGTTGTTAATTTTATTGATTTAGATAATCTAAAAAAAAATAAAGCAGCATCAGGAAGACTGCAAGATTTAGCTGATTTAGAAAATTTGAATTAAAAATGTAGGTTATGTTGTCACATCGGGTAATTAAACGTCAATAATTCTGTTAAAAGCAACGCATCACAAAGTCTTAAAAAATATTACTGTGCAAGGTTTTCTTAACTTAAACAAACCATTTGACTGGACTTCTCACGACTGTGTAGCGCGGGTACGCAAACTTCTGCGCCTCAAACGGGTAGGACACGCGGGAACTTTAGATCCCGCTGCAACTGGGGTATTACCAATTGCGCTGGGTAAAGCCACAAGATTATTGCAGTATCTCCCAGGAGACAAAGCTTACAAAGCGACTATTCGTTTTGGTGTGCGTACCACAACTGATGATTTGCAAGGTGAAATTATCACTTCACAACCTTGTACTAATTTGAGTTTGGCTGAAATAGAAACTGCACTCACACAATTTATTGGGAAGATTGAACAGATACCGCCAATTTATAGTGCAATTCAAGTTGAAGGAAAACGTTTGTATGATTTGGCGCGTCAAGGTGAAACTGTCGAAGTTCCAGCACGCACCGTTGAAGTTTTTCAGATAAATATTTTAGATTGGAGAGAAGGAGATTTTCCTGAATTAGATGTAGAGATCGCCTGTGGTAGTGGTACATATATTAGAGCGATCGCTCGTGATTTAGGCGCAGTCTTTAACACTGGTGGAACTCTCGCCGCTTTAACTCGTACCCAAAGCAGTGGTTTTGATTTAACTAATAGTCTCTCTCTAACTGATTTAGAAGCACAGTTGCAAGCTGGGACATTTCAACCAATTCTTCCTGATGTCGCCTTACAACATTTACCCACTGTGAGTTTACCTCTAGAACTCGCCCGCAAATGGTGTCAAGGGCAGAAAGTTGCGATTAATTCTCATATTTCTGAGCTTGTGCGTGTCTATGAAGCCGAAAACAGATTTTTAGGAATTGGACAATCACAAGATGAAATATTAATTCCTCAAATGGTTTTTGAACCAATTTCTTGAATGTAGACTAGTATTCCACTTTCCATCTTTCGCAAATCAAGTTTGATTTTGAGGTCTGTGGTTTTTCAGATAATAAGCTACTGTTTAAGCATATTTTATTTCACTAAACTTGGAGGGCAATATGTCAGATCAACATGAAGGGAAAGGCAGTTGCTTGTGTGGAAAAATTCGTATCTTTGCTTCCACAGTCAATAAAAGCATTAGCGGATGTCATTGCCAAATGTGTAGAAAATGGGGAGGTGACCCCTTCTTGGTAGCGGATTGCGGCAATGATGTTTCGTTTGAAAATCAAGAAAATATTAATATATTTAGTTCTTCACAATGGCTGGAACGTGGCTTTTGCAATCAATGTGGGACTCATCTATTTTGTAGATTAACAGAAAACAAACAGTACTTCATCCCTGTGGGAATATTTGAGCAACCAAAAGATTTTATTTTTGAGCGTCAAATATTTATTGATGAAAAACCTACCTATTATTGCTTTGCAAATGAAACAGAAAATATGACTGAAGCTGAGTTTGTTGCTAAGTTTCCTCGACCAACAGCTTGACAATATCTAGGCTGGATACTGTTGGCATTAATATTCACGTATAATATGACTTAGTTATGTCTTAGTAATCTACTTTGGTAATATCAGTGTGAATAAAATCATTACCTTTGAATAACAAAGGTTGATTTGTGGATTTTGCTAAAGCATAGGAAAAGCAATCTCCCATATTCAGCTTTGCTGGATGCCGACCCTTACCAAATTTAAGAAATGCTTCACTTGCTAAGTGTGCTTGCTCTACATTGAAAGGTACAATGATAATGGAAAGCGCTGTAATTAATAAATTCAAGTTTTCTAGACCTTGCTTACCATGTTTGTTACCCAAGACTATTGATGCTTCAACATAGCCTGGAGAAGAAAGTAGGCAATCTTCACTTTCGTCAATAAGTTGAATAAAAATCAATTCTTCAGGTTCACCATAAATAATTGCTAGGATAGCTGAAGGATCAATTACCATTATTCTGGAATTCCAAACTCGTTATAGCCAATAATTTCATCGGGTGTTCTGCTATCAAGATTGGGTAAGTTTCTAATTTGATTACAGATATTGCGAACAGCATTAATATCTACTTTTTTCCCTTGAAACTTTGGTAAAGAAGCAAGATGAATTTGATAAAAAAGTTGGCCTTTTATCTCCATACCAGCGAGGTTTGGTGGCATTTTCAGGCATAGAACGCCATTCTCGTCTACATAGGCATCAAAATTGATTTGTTGCATTGTTTTATACTCCAAATTGAATACCTGATTTATGGGAATTTTTCTCTTCTAGCATCACCCGTGGTAAATATTGACAAATTTTAAAAAATTTGCTCAATTTTCTGAAAATCTCGCTGCACTTCATTCCACAAAGCTTTGTTATGAGGGTCAGTTTTTAGGGCTTTTTTGAGATAAATTCTAGCTTTGAGGACTTGATTATCGTTAATTAGCGCTCGTCCCCAAATTTGATAAGCGATCGCTAACCATTGGCGTACTTCCGCATCTTTGGGTAAACGGTCAGCTAAAGCTTCCGCGAGAGCGATCGCTTGGGGAAATCTTTTGGCTTTTAAAAATCTTTGTAATTGCTCATAAGTCTTCCACTTCAACCGTTGTTCAATTTCTCCAATATTCGCTGGCGGTGACTGTGGTTTTTCTGTGGTGACTGTGGTTTTGGGTGCAGTTTCTTGACGAGTCGCCTTTGGTTCTTCGCGCCTAGAAACGAATGTTTCAGTGACGACTGTAGTTTTAGGCGTTGCTTTTGGTTCCTCGCGCCTAGGCGTGAACGACTGACTTGACGGCTGTTCAACTGTTTCCTCTGGCGGTACTACCGTTAAGAGCAGCCTATAAGCTTCTGTCAAGGCAATAAACTTATCTTTAGCTTTTTTGTCATCAGGGTTGATATCGGGATGATATTGCTGCGCCAGCCGTCTGTAAGACGTTTTGATTTCGGCAAAAGAGGCTCCCGACCTTAAACCCAATAAACGGTAGCAATCTCCTAGATCCATTTCGAGATATCAGCTATCTAATATACAGCTATCAGCCTTCTGCTTTGAGCATAAGGTTTTAATGATAAACAATAATTTTCTAATTTATAGTTCAAACTAGACAGTTTTGGGAAAGTAAAAAGGTAAAAGTAAAAAAGCAAAAGATTTAAGAACACTTAATTTCTTTTGACTTTTGCCCTTTACCTTTTTACTTCGTTCTAGATTCGCTCTTCAATCACACGGTCAATCAATCCGTATTCTTTAGCTTCTTGGGCGGACATAAAGAAGTCACGATCCATGTCTTTCTCAATCTTGGCCAAGGGTTGACCAGTATTTTGAGCGTAAATGTTATTGAGTTGATGGCGAATCCGCAGAATTTCTCTGGCTTCGATTTCGATGTCAGTTGCTTGTCCACGGGTTCCACCAGAAGGTTGGTGAATCATAATCCGGGAATGGGGTAATGCCAACCGCTTGCCTTTAGTACCAGCAGTTAACAAGAAAGAACCCATTGACGCAGCTAGACCAACGCAAATGGTGACAACATCAGATTTGATGTGTTGCATCGTATCATAAATTGCCAAACCCGATGTGACCATCCCACCCGGAGAATTGATATACAGATAGATATCTTTACCTGGGTCTTCCGAATCCAGATACAGCATCACGGCGATGATTTGGTTAGCAATTTCATCATCAACATCACGCCCCAAGAAAATAATCCGTTCCCGGTAAAGGCGATCGTAGATGCTAATCCAATCTGTATACTGACCTCCGGGCATCCGGTAAGGAACTTTAGGAACGCCTATAGGCATTTTTTTGACTCCGTTTGTGATTTAGTAATTATTTAAAGGAAGAGGAAACAGGAAATTTGATTTTTTTTACCTCCTGCCTCCTGCCTTCTTAAAGGACACTAGCGGGCAGTGGTGGATTAGCGAGTTCTTCTTTTTCAAACACCCGGTCAATTAAACCGTATTCCTTAGCTTGGTAGGCATTCATGTAGAAGAGACGATCCATATCTTTGGTGATTTTTTCTCCGGTCTGTCCGGTGGTACGAGTCAAAATTTCCACCAATGATGCCTTGTTTGCCAGAACTTCCTTCGCCCGAATTTGAATATCCGTAGCTTGACCTTGGGCGTAGCTCTTGGGCTGGTGCAGGATAATACTAGCGTTGGGTAAGCTGGCGCGGCAACCTTTGGTACCAGCACTTAGTAGCATTGCTGCCATACCCATTGCCGAACCAATACAAATGGTGTGGATGGGTGGCTTAATGTATTTCATGGTGTCAAAAATGGCGAAGGCTTCAGTTTCAAAGCCAACGGGGTCGCCACTATAACCGGAAGTGCCGGTGGAGTTGATATAGATTTTAATAGGCTTATCGGGATCGTCTGACTGCAAATACAATAGTTGAGCGACGATCAATTCTGTGACAGCAGGTACCAGTGGCATTCCCAGATAGACAATTCGCTCTTTTAAAAGAAGGGAGGGTAAATCTGGCGGCGGTGTCCGGTAGAAGTTATCGCCGTAGTATGGGGCTTGAACAGCCTTGATGGGGGAAATGTCCATAGCAACTGATCGCCTGAAATTATGCCGTTAACTGTAATACATCCTAGCGCGATGCCAGCTAGAGTCAGGTGCGGTTTCCTCGCTAATGGGCGAAATAGCTGGCATCTGCTCAAGCTAGGCTTCTAAGATATTGTGAATATATTAATCTATCTGCGCGGGATCAGTTTTCCGTAGCGCTGCTCTGACGATTTGAAGTTATTTATTAATATGGTGAGAATTCGAGATTCAGGAGTCAGGAGTCACAATAGTGAGAACAGTCAATGCTCAACTGACCAATGATCTGGAATTTTTTCTAAATTCTGTCTTCTGGCTTTTGAGTGCTGGATTCTAACTAAATTATTGTATATATCCTGAATTAGGAATTTTGGGTTATGAAGGTCAATTTGCAGCCTACCCTGAATGATGTGAATGTTGACGCGAATCAAACCAGTAGTCAACGTCAGTTGTCTGTTTCTGTATCTGCGATCGCAGATACTCAAGACCGCAATCTACCGATTAATTTATGTTTAATTCTCGACCATAGCGGTTCGATGAATGGTAGACCGCTGGAAACTGTGAAAAAAGCCGCTAATTTGTTGGTTGACAGACTTAAACCCAGCGATCGCCTGAGTGTGGTAGTCTTCGATCATCGAGCAACTGTCTTGATCCCAAATCAATCTGTAGAAGACCCAGAACAAATCAAAAAGCAAATTAACCGCTTATCTGCTGATGGTGGAACGGCAATTGATGAGGGTTTGCGTTTGGCGATTGAAGAATTAGCCAAGGGTAAAAAAGACAGAATTTCTCAAGCTTTTTTGTTAACTGACGGGGAAAATGAACACGGTGACAATAATCGCTGCTTTAAATTTGCTCAGTTAGCTGCTGGTTATAACTTGACTTTGAATACTTTGGGCTTTGGTGACAATTGGAACCAAGATGTTTTAGAAAGAATTGCTGATGCTGGTTTAGGGACTTTATCTTATATTCAAAAACCCGATCAAGCCATTAATGAGTTTGGGCGTTTATTCAGCCGTCTACAAACTGTCGGCTTGACCAATGCTTATCTGTTATTTTCTTTAATGCCTAATGTTCGATTAGCAGAACTCAAGCCTGTTGCCCAAGTTTACCCAGATACCATTGAACTTCCCCTGCAACAAGAAGCTGATGGACGCTTTGCTATCCGCTTGGGCGATTTAATGAAAGACGTAGAACGAGTAATTTTAGCTAATATTTATCTGGGACAGTTACCTGAAGGTAAACAAGCGATCGCAAATGTCCAAATTCGCTACGATGACCCTGCTCAAAATCAAACTGGGTTATTTACTACCAATCTCCCCGTGTACGGAAATGTTACCAGGGCTTACCAACCAAATATTAATCCCCAGGTGCAGCAATCTATTTTGGCTTTAGCTAAGTATCGTCAAACCCAACTTGCAGAAGCAAAATTGCAACAAGGCGATCGCGCCGGGGCTGCAACTATGCTGCAAACTGCTGCTAAAACTGCTTTGCAAATGGGAGATACAGGTGCAGCTACAGTATTGCAAACTTCTGCCACCCAATTACAATCGGGAGGAGATTTAAGCGAAAGCGATCGCAAGAAAACTCGCATTGTCTCCAAAACTGTGTTGCAAGATATCCCACCGCAATGAAAGTTCAATTGCTCTATTCGCTCAATGATCGTAACGTTGACATGAATCAAGTTAGCAGTCAACGTCAATTAGCAATTTCGATTTCTGCAATCCCAGATCAGTTTGAGGAGCGTTTACCGCTAAATTTATGCCTAATTTTGGATAAAAGCGGTTCGATGCACGGCAAACCGATGCAAACTGTCATTACAGCAGTAGAGCAATTATTAGATAGATTACAGCCTGGCGATCGCATCTCGATTGTGGCTTTTTCTGGTTCTGCGGAAGTGATTGTACCCAATCAAGTAATTCAAGACCCCAGCACGATTAAATTGCTGTTAAAAAGCAAACTCAGCGCCAGTGGTGGGACAGCCATTGCAGAAGGTTTGCAGTTGGGAATCACAGAACTGATGCAAGGTGCTAAAGGCGCTGTTTCCCAGGCTTTTCTCCTCACCGATGGACATGGTGAAAGCAGTTTGCGACTGTGGAAATGGGAAATCGGTACAGATGACAATAAGCGATGTTTAGAACTGGCGCAAAAGGCAGCTAAAATCAATCTCACCATCAACACTCTGGGATTTGGCAATAACTGGAACCAAGATTTACTTGAAAAAATTGCCGATGCTGGCGGTGGGAATTTGGCTTACATTGAGCATCCCGAACAAGTTGTCGAGCAATTTAGCCGTTTGTTTAGTCGGATTAGATCAATAGGGCTAACAAATGCTTATTTGCAGTTTTCACTTGTACCCCATGTCCGACTTGCAGAACTCAAACCCATCGCCCAAGTTTCTCCAGACACAATTGAGTTACCAGCGCAGCTAGAAACTGATAGCGGCTTTGCTGTGCGTTTAGGCGATTTAATGCAGGATGTAGAACGCGTAGTTTTGGTGAATCTTTATTTAGGGCGATTACCAGAAGCAGAACAAGTAATTGGACAGATGCAAATTCGTTACGATGACCCAGCATTAAACCAAGAAGGCTTACTCTCCTCTAATGTAACGATATCTGCCAACGTCGTCAGAACATATCAACCTGACCTCAATCCCCAGGTACAGCAGTCAATTTTGACATTAGCCAAATATCGCCAAACTCAGTTAGCAGAGATGAAATTACAACAGGGCGATCGCCTTGGTGCTGCAACAATGTTACAAACCGCGGCTAAAACTGCTTTACAAATTGGCGATACAAACGCAGCCAATGTTCTGCAAACATCCGCAACTCGTCTGCAATCTGGTGAACAACTCTCTTCGTCTGAACTTAAAAAGACGCGAATTGTATCCAAGACAACTTTACAAAATTTATGATTTGTGTACAAGCTACCTAATTCTGCCATACATAATTTACTTTTGAAATTTGTCTGACATTTTTAAGCTATTTTTAATAATTCTGTTACTAAATGTTGTTATGTTTAGTGACAAGAGGGATAAAAAGCTTATCTCCTAAGCTTTTTAGAGTGTTAAGTCATATTACGTCAGCAAAGCTTACCTCCTAAAAAATAATCTTTGCTCAGAGATTATTTTACAAAAATTTACTCAGAGAATACCTATATTGCATAAAAAGCAAAAATAACCAGTCTTTACTCTTATCTTAACCAAAAAGTTAAATAATAATAAAGAAACTCTAACGAAGCATATTTATAAGGTATAGGACAATTCAATGCTAATTAACAAACGTCAACGCTATTTACTAGGACTTGTACTTGCAACTACCTTGAGTGCAAACATCCAATCTGCAAGCGCTATCAATACAGAGCCAGTAGGTGACTTACAAGGTAGTGCATTTCTATACACATCAATAAGCTCTAGTTTTGCACCTTTAGCACCTACTAAGTTACATCTTTTCAATAGCAACCAATATGAAGCTTATGCTCCCTTGATAAGCGTAAGTCAAAATACTCATCCAACCGCTGCTTTTCCTAACTATGATGGTGGATTATTCCAGGTAGCAGATTCTATGACCGAAGCAATGGAAGAAGCGATCGTTGGTTTTACTATTAGTAAATATGACAAAAATTCAATGGCTGCTGATAAAGTTTTTGTGAGTAGCCAGCATGAAAGTGCAATGATGGTTGTCAGTATTACATCTCAAGCAAGTACTCCTATATCTGGAGAACTCGAATCAAAAAAAATCCCACATTCACCAGAGCAAAATCGGCGTTATCAACCTAATTCTCAATATGTCAGACGCGGTACTCTTGTCAGCACTAATTACAACGCTATTAGTATGTTGCGGACGATGGAAGATTTACAGAACATCGCTTACTTGGGGATGAACGAGGTTCATACTGAACCAATATCAGATGCTTTAACCAGAGAACTAAAGCTAACAACTCATATAGCTTTTGTACCAGATGACTCCTGTGTTAACTTGGCAGATGTCAAACTCCCAACAACTTGCCAAAACAAAAATGTAGATAAGATGGTAGTTACTATGCCGATGATTCAAGAGAAAACCTGGACAGCACAGATGAATAAAGACGTTCATTTTTGGCAGAATATGAATGTTTCTAGCAAAGTAGCAAGCAAATAAACTGCTGAAAATATTATTTACAAAGCTGATGAAGTGTGTGAGTGCGACTATGCAAAACATTGCAACTTCAAATCAAACTTAATTTCTGCACAAATCAAACATTTGCTGATAGTTACTTTCTTCTTAGTGAGGTAAAAGAAGAAAGCTATTTAGCTTATTAATAAACTAAAAATTGAAGAATATCGACAAATTATTGCAGCAGGTATGTAGAATGCTTTTATGCCGTATTCTGAAGGAACTACAAATAACAATGTAGGCAAAGATTACGTTCAATTATGCGAGATTCATCAGATATCACCAATAGCCAAGCTAAATAAATTCAGCAAATCAAATTTTTGATGACAGGAAGAAGATAAAACATAAATTTTATCTGGCGGGGTTTTTCTGTCACAAATTATTTAAAATTTCTGAGGAGTATGTTTTAGTGTTACCAATCACTTATTTGATTAATAATGATTGATAACCTACAAACAGCAGTGGCTTGGCATGGCAAACTCAACTTAGTCTACGCCGATCGCCTAAATTCCACTCAACTAATTTACAATCATCATCAAGCACCGCTAAAAGTGCAACGACCGTTTTACCCAGAAGGCGAAAAAGTCTGTCATAGCGTTATTTTACATACAGCTGGGGGAGTTGTGGGCGGCGATCGCTTATCATCTCATTTTCACCTCCAACCGAACGCCCAAGCTTTAATTACTACAGCCGCAGCCAGTAAAATATACCGTAGTAATGGCTTGCAAGCTAGACAAACCATCGATATTCAAATTGATGCGGGTGCTTGTTTAGAATTATTACCGCAAGAAACAATTTTATTTAACGGCGCAGATTATCGCCAAGATTTACGGGTAGAATTAGCCACTGGAGCCAATTTTTTAGGGTGGGAAATTACTCGCTGTGGTCGTAGTGCTAGAGGAGAGAAATTTTTACAAGGAAAATGGCGATCGCATACGGAAATTTGGCAACAAGGTGTTCCATTATGGATAGACCGTCAATTTTTACCGGGTAGCGCAGAAATCTTTCACAGTCCACATGGTTTATTTGGACAACCCATCGTCGGTAGCTTAATTTGGATTAGTCAACCAGTTTCGGCCGAAATTGTCGCCAAAGTCCGTTCTTCCTTCACTCTCCACTCCCTTACTCAGGACTCAGGACTCAGGACTCAGCACTCCATCGGCGTGACACAACTAGAACATGGACTTTTGTGTAGATATCGCGGCGCTTCCACATCAGAAGTGAGAAACTGGTTTACGGCTGTTTGGCAGATATTAAGAACATCTTTTTTGAGTCGTAATATCTGTATACCAAGAGTTTGGCAGATTTAAACGAAGTACAAAGGATGCAAAGATGCAACTTACGCCGCAGGAAAAAGATAAATTATTAATTTTTACTGCTGCTTTATTAGCGGAGAGACGAAAAGAAAGAGGTTTGAAACTAAATTATCCCGAAGCAGTGGCTTACATTTCTGCTGCGATTTTAGAAGGTGCAAGAGATGGACGTACTGTTGCAGAATTGATGAGTTACGGCACAACTTTATTAACAAGAGATGAGGTGATGGAAGGTGTACCAGAAATGGTGCATGAAGTTCAAGTAGAAGCAACATTTCCTGATGGTACTAAGTTAGTTACAGTGCATAATCCAATTCGTTAATTTAAATATTATGAAACCAGGGGAAATTATTCCAGCCGTAGGGGAAATAGAATTAAATGCGGGTCGTCCTATTATTAAATTGCTAGTTGCAAATACAGGCGATCGCCCTATTCAAGTTGGTTCCCATTTTCACTTTTATGAAGTTAATAATGCTTTAAATTTTGATAGAGAACAAGCAAAAGGAATGCGTCTAGATATTCCCGCCGGGACAGCAGTTCGCTTTGAACCAGGGGATGAAAAGGAAGTCATATTAATTCCTTTGGTTGGTTCTCGTCAAGTTTATGGGTTTAATGGCAGAATCAACGGGAATTTATCTACCTAAATTTATTAGGTAGATAAATAATATATTCTACGTACCTGAGATTGATTTAGCAACTATCTGTGTAGTTGCAATTAAATTTTGTGTAAAAGTAGCATATCCCTTTGGACAACGATTTTTGATAATTTCTAAATCAATCTCAAAAGCAAGTTTCCAACGAATTTGTAGAGGGCGTTGATTGGTAACATTTTCAGATAGGTATGCTGATTTAGTGATCGCATCTTCTAAAATATTTTTGCCCCTATCTAATTCTTCTAAATTTTCTTGGTGTTCAATCTCTACACCTAAAATTCTTGATACAGTTGGTGTGTCCGCCAACAACCATATTTCAAAATTTTTAATTGCTAAACCTCCTGCACTGCGATCAACAATTTTTTGCCCGTTAGTATCTAGATGGTAATCACGAATTTTATTTAAGGCGCGTTCTAAGTCAATTTGTCTTTGGTGAAGCTTATCATCTGCATCAACCACAATCAGGATCATATCAATTTCTTCAGGTTTCCACGCGATAATCACCTGTGCTAAATATTTTGGCTCTAAAATTGAGTGTCCTACACGCCTTTTAAAAACTCGACTTTCGTTGATGGATGGATGTCTTTGGACAAAATCACAATCAGGCAAACCCAAATTATTGATTTCTCGTCTAATTAAGGTATGCAGCGCCCCTTCTTTATCTCTTTCAATAACTTTTCCACCATCTTCTGGCTTAATATAGGGAATACTTGCTCCGAGTTCTGCCTCTCCTTCAGCAATTAGCCCAATACGAATCGCCCGATTCATACTGGATTACCTCCAAACACATTCGTAAACCAAAGTTCACCTAATGCTCCATCATAAGCTTCTAAGGCTTTTTGGAAGCGTTCTGAATCAACGGGCAAGGAATGTATTTGAGTTTTACCTTCGGTGTCTAACTCAACAGCACGCACTTGATGAGGTTCTACATAATTTAGTAATACTGGAGAATGAGTTGTGATTAAAACTTGAACAGGTTTACCTGTAATACCCTCTGTCGAAATTATTTGCAATAATTCCATCATTTTGTGCAACAACCAAGGGTGAACTCCGTTTTCTATCTCTTCAAAACAAATGATACTGGGGGTATTTTCTTGATACAACGCAGTTAGAAATGCCAAAATTCTCAGTGTACCATCTGATATATCAGAAGCAGGGATATGATGTTCCGAATATCTGTCGATTAATTCCAGTAAAAAGGTTCTATCTTCTCTCCGCAATAAAGAAATTCTCTGTATATTAGGAACAAGCCTTGTTAAACGTTCTTCCAATTCATCAAAGCTTTTACGATTACTCAACAAAATATCAGCTAAGGCATCAACAACTCCCTGCCCTGTTTTATCCATCCCACCAGTTGATGGAACATTATTAGAGAGACTAATTGGGGCAAAATCGTAAATACTAACTTTTCTGAGTGCTTTGGCTATATCAGAATTTAAATACTGATTAGAGACTAGAAAATTTCTGATTTCCTGTGTATACTTATTTGTTGTACGATTTGGATTGTCATAATAATCCTCGCTACTAATAGATACCGTTCGTTGCGGATAATCAATATAAATTGATAAATCATAATCGAATTCTTTGTTTTTTCTGCCTAAGTGTGTATTCACTTTTAATAAAAGATAATCTTGTTCACCGTGCCAAAATTTTGACTTAATGTTCTGATTCTGACTGTTGATATTTACACCAATTAAAGATTGGGAAAACAAAGACACTGCCTCGGAATAATTTGTATCACTTATTAATTTTTGTAAAAAGTCAGATAACACATATAAAGCTTCACAAATATTTGACTTACCAGAACCATTGGGGCCAATAAATACAGTTAATGGTTCTAAATTAACTTCAGTATCAAACAGGCTCTTGTAGTGCTGAATTCGCAGTTTAGATAACATTTTACCTTGGTTGTATATTCATCTGTTTGCTTAATATAATTCTATAATTGAGTAATTTATAACTTTGGTTTCACCTACTTTAAAATTTTATTTACATACACTGACCACTACTAAAAAATTATAACTAAATTATAAATTTATACAAAAATTATCCCTGCTCTTGCCAAAATAGCTCAAAAATAATTAAAGCAAAATAGTTATAAAAAGTATATTATGCCTTACAGAATGTCTCGTCGCGCCTACGCAGAAACTTATGGGCCGACAGTAGGCGATCGCATCCGTCTTGCTGATACAGAATTATTTATCGAAGTAGAACAAGACTTTACTACCTACGGTGATGAAGTGAAATTTGGTGGTGGTAAAGTTATTCGTGATGGGATGGGACAATCCCCCATTTCTAACGCCGATGGTGCTGTAGATTTAGTTATTACTAATGCGTTGATTCTCGATTGGTGGGGAGTAGTTAAAGCAGACATCGGCATTAAAGATGGCAAAATATTTAAAATTGGTAAGGCGGGTAATCCTTATATTCAAGACAATGTAGATATTATTATTGGCCCTGGAACCGAAGCCTTAGCTGGGGAAGGAATGATTCTTACTGCTGGCGGGATTGATAGTCATATACATTTTATTTGTCCCCAACAAATTGAAGTGGCGATCGCCTCTGGAATCACAACCATGATTGGTGGCGGAACTGGGCCAGCTACGGGAACCAACGCCACCACTTGCACCCCCGGCCCTTGGAACATTTACCGGATGTTACAAGCTGCTGATGCTTTTCCTGTCAATTTAGGTTTTCTGGGTAAAGGTAATGCTAGTCAACCCCAAGCACTAGCAGAACAAGTCCAAGCAGGTGCAATGGGTTTAAAACTACATGAAGACTGGGGGACGACACCCGCTGCGATTGATACTTGTTTGAGTGTGGCTGATGAATACGATGTGCAGGTAGCCATCCACACCGATACTCTCAACGAAGCTGGATTTGTAGAAGATACTATCGCCGCTTTCAAAAACCGCACCATTCACACCTACCACACAGAAGGCGCAGGGGGTGGACACGCACCAGATATTATTAAAGTCTGCGGTCAAGCTAATGTTTTACCATCTTCTACCAATCCCACCCGTCCCTACACCCTCAACACCTTAGACGAACATCTTGATATGTTGATGGTATGTCATCACCTCGACCCAGCAATTCCCGAAGATGTCGCCTTTGCAGAGTCTCGGATACGTCGAGAAACCATCGCCGCTGAAGATATTTTGCATGACTTAGGCGCGTTTAGTATGATTTCTTCTGACTCCCAAGCAATGGGGAGAGTGGGTGAGGTGATAATTCGCACATGGCAAACAGCCCACAAAATGAAGGTACAACGAGGAAGTCTTGAGGGAGACAGTCAAGCCGACAATTTACGTGCGAAAAGATATGTTGCTAAGTATACTATTAACCCAGCAATTACACATGGTATTGCCGATTTTGTCGGTTCTGTAGAAGCAGGGAAACTTGCAGACCTATGCTTGTGGCGACCTGCGTTTTTTGGTGTCAAACCAGAGATAGTAATTAAAGGTGGGATGATTGCTTGGGCGCAAATGGGTGATGCTAACGCCAGTATTCCCACACCGCAACCAGTACATACACGGCCGATGTTTGGCAGTTTTGCTGGTGCTAGACATGCTACATCCTTAACTTTTGTTTCCCAAGCAGCCTTAGAAAGAGAAATTCCTAGTCAGTTACAATTACAAAAACCAGCTGTTGCTGTTACCGGAACACGTCAGTTGAGTAAAGGCGACTTGAAGCTAAATGATGCGTTACCGCAAATAGAAGTAGATCCTGAAACTTACGAAGTGAGAGCCGATGGAGAATTGCTAACTTGTGAACCTGCAACAGTTTTACCAATGGCGCAGCGTTATTTTTTATTTTGATTTTAAATGAGAAGAGAGAAAGCGATCGCCTTCTCTCTTCTCATTAATCAATCTCACTAGCTTTTAACTACCTGTCATATCATATTCGTCTAATTAAAATATCAGCGTTCACGATGAGTATTAAACTAGACGCTATATCACAGAAGTTTTTTCCAACCAAATTTGATACTTTTACTTGGAAGGAGATGCCGAGCCTGGTTTAATGCTGTTGTCAGGTACACCGCTAGAATCTGGTGCGGGAGTTACACTACCAGGAGTTGTGGAATTTGGCGCTGGTGTAATTTGATTTGGAGTTGTGCTACCAGGAGTTGTGGAATCTGGTGCAGGAGTTACACTACCAGGAGTTGTAGAATCTGGCGCTGGTGTCACACTACCAGG
>NZ_DF978422.1:255499-293103 GCF_002897135.1 Nostoc cycadae WK-1
GTCACACTACCAGGAGTTGTGGAATCTGGTGCTGGTGTAATTTGATTTGGAGTTGTGCTACCAGGAGTTGTGGAATCTGGTACTGTTGTGCCGCCTGGGGCTGGAGTTGTATTGGTAGGATTGGTGGTATCTGGTGCTGTTGTGGTACCAGGAGTAGTAGGTTCAGCAGGTACTGTGGTACTGTCGGGAGTTGACCCAGGTGTACTTGTGCTGCCTGGGGTTGTTGTACTTCCAGAAGGCTGTGTTTCAGGTACGGTAGTAGTACCAGAGGAAGTTGGAGTGAGTGGTTGACCGTTGGGACAACGGGAATTTAAAGGGAAACGTTCACATAGAATTTTCAACCCTTCTGGTGACAGTTGAATTTCCGTTGTTGAACTAGTGGGGGTGCTACTGGATTGAGCAATTGGGGATTTACTGGATTGAGCAACTGCAACGTTAGCACTCAAAGCCAAAGTCAAAGCTGTACCAATCAACGACAGAGATTTTCCCTTCATTATTAAATTAACCTCAACGGAAACAGAACACTCGCCCCATTAAACCAAACAATTAAATTTAGAAAATCATCCTAAAAGCTGATGTTTATTTATGCTTTAGAATTTAGCTGTAGATGCTAGAGAATATTAGGCTTAATGGTTTACCTCAACCATCTTGGTTGTTATAAATACAAAAATATCCGCGAGTAAATCTAGTCATGAGAAGAAAAATGCCTTATAAAACCAGAGGATGCACAATACAAAACAGAAATTTATCAATGTAATGCAGATAACTCAACCAATTAAATTTAATTGCTGTTTAGATATTGTCTAGAAAATTATTAAAATGTTTTAGGCGACGCGACTCAATATTCTACAAACTATTGCAACAATTTCTACCTTTGTTATTTGAGCTACTGAAACATTCTCCAACTAATGCTGAAAGTTATATTTTTCAACTCAACCGACACTAGGTCTAATTTTTAACCATTTGCGATCGCTTCAAAAGCGGAACTGAGTTTAGGGGTAAGTCATCTTAATACAATTACTTTTCGTGAAAATTTGGCTATTTGTCAGCAAGAATGGCACAAGTAATTCGTAGTTCGTAATTCCTCATTAAATTTGTCATTGCGAGCGAAATGAAATGTAGCGAAGCAATCGCAAAGTTCTGGCGATTGCTTCATTCCGCTTTGCTCCATTCGCAATGACAAATGTATTTTTAATTTAAATTAGTACTTAATTCGTAATTAAGATTTAAACGCAGAGTGGCGCGGAGGTAAACGCAAAGTTACACGGAGTTTGAGTTTAAGGTTTAAGTAAATTGTATTGAGCGATCGCACTTACATTCTATTCGCGTTGATGCCAGCAAACTCAGCCAGTTTGATTTTTTCATGCGATTACCCTGCGATCGCTACCTGCATTGTTAATGCCACACCCTGCATTGTTAATACCACGCCTTGCATTGTTAATGCCACGCCCTGCATTGTTAATGCCACGCCCTGCATTGTTAATGCCACGCCCTGCATTGTTAATGCCACACCTTGCATTGTTAATGCCACGCCTTGCATTGTTAATAAACGCAATGTGCGACTTTATTTCAAACCTAACCCCCAACCCCTTCCCTACTAGGGAAGGGGAGTAATACTCAAAGCCTCTCTCCGCTGCGGGGAGAGGTTTGGAGAGGGGTTTTGAGAATAAGTCGCACATCGTGTTAATAAGCTAATCAGCATTTAAGCTGCACTATTAATTATCAGATCATTATTTATACTGTTAGCTTTTTAGTTGCAATGGGTACATTAAATATATAATTTAGTACGTAGGCAACTATGACAAATCCAGATACAACCCGCCGTTTGCGCCCTCAAGTTATTGGTCAAAATGTTGACTCATTACATGGTTTGCAAACTATTGGCACTTACGAAACAAGCCGTGCTGATGCTAAAGTTGCCAACTTACAACAAGCTTATCAAGCTATGTTGACTACACAACAAGTTGAAACCGAGAAATTAACTATGTACCGTGCGGCGGCTGATGCGGCGCGATTGGCAGAATGGGAATTTCACAACGCTGTGATAGCAATGAAAGAAGTTGTGCGCGGACAGTATGGTTCAGATAGTGACCAAGCGCAAGCTGTGGGGCTGAAGAAAAAATCAGATCGCAAGCGTCCTAGTCGCAAAAAGTTGGTTGCATTAACCAGCTAAGTTAAAATAGTTTTCATAAATTTTGTGGGATGACAGTCTTGGGTATTTATAAGGCAGGCTTTTTGTCCTACTTTACAAAAGTCATCCCAGATAAGTCACTAGTTTTATCTACTTTGGCTGATTTACAAATATGGCTAAAAGCGCAAAGATGCGGAATTGCCCCAACTTCTGCTGTGGCTTATGAGTAAAATGGTGAAAGACCTGTCAGGAAATCGCCATTAGCCGATTCTTCACTGCCAAATAATCGTGATGTAAATAGCCGATGAGTTCCCCCCAACCTCCCCAAAAGCCACAAACTATACTTGGTCAACTGACTCAAGCAGTACATACAATTCAAGCTAGGGTTGATTTTTCCAAGCTGGCGCTCAAGCCCAACGCCAAAGTACCGGAACTCTGGGTACAGGATGCAGGGGCGGATAAGGCGGAGGTGTACCCATTGTTAGGCGATCGCTATATCCTAGGACGCAGTTCTAAATCTTGCGATATAGTCGTTCGCAACCCAGTTGTCAGCCAAATTCATCTGTCTTTGTCGCGGGACTCTACCCAACGCAAACCCATTTTCGTGATTCGAGATGAAAACTCGACCAATGGTATTTATCTGGGGAAACGGCGGTTGCCTTCTTTAGAACTGCGACATGGCGATATTATCACTCTAGGCCCACCAGAACTAGCTGCATCAGTCCGATTACAATATGTTGACCCGCCAGCATGGTATCTTAAAGCTGCAACCTGGGCAGGTTATGGTGTTGGTGGTGCAACTGCATTGTTAGCATTAGTGATTGGTGTGGAATGGCTAAAGTTTACTGTTCGACCTTTACCCACAGCAACTCGCGCCCCAGTCATCGTTTACGCTCGTGATGGCTCAACTCCCTTACGTGAACCACGCACCACAGCCCACGTAGACAAGAAACGCTTACAAGATTTTGGCCCTTATTTAGCTAACGCCGTAGTTGCTTCAGAAGATAGTCGTTACTACTGGCACGTTGGTGTAGACCCCTTGGGAATTTTGCGTGCGGTGTTAATTAATAGCCGCAGTGGAGATTTACAGCAAGGAGCCAGTACAGTTACCCAACAAGTCGCCCGCAGTTTATTCCGCGATTATGTTGGTTCCCAAGACTCTCTCGGCCGCAAATTGCGTGAGGCAATTGTAGCTCTCAAGCTAGAAACGTTTTATAGCAAAGATGACATTTTGCTGACTTATTTAAATCGGGTGTTTTTGGGGGGAGACACTTCTGGTTTTGAAGATGCAGCACAGTTTTATTTTGAAAAGTCAGCGCAAGAACTAACTCTCGCAGAAGCCGCTACATTAGTGGGAATTCTGCCTGCTCCCAATGCTTTTGATTTTTGTGGCGATGGCCCCAATAAACTAGAAGCGGCTGATTATCGCAATCGCGTAATTAAGCGAATGGTGGAAATGGGCAAAATCTCCCAAGAAGATGCAAACCGGGCGAGACGTTCCACAGTTCAAGTCAGCCCCAAAGTTTGCGAACAGCAAGCCAAAACAATAGCACCCTATTTTTATAGTTATGTCTTTCAAGAACTGGAATCAATCTTGGGAGCAGGTGCAGCCAGAGAAGGAAACTACATCATTGAAACTCAGTTAGATCAATCAATTCAATCTCAAGCGGAAGCCTCATTAAAAAATTCTGTGAATAATGATGGCTCAAACTTTCGTTTTTCTCAAGGAGCGATCGTTACCTTAGACTCCAAAACAGGTAGTATTTTGGCAATGGTCGGCGGTACTGATTATCGCAAAAGCCAATTCAATCGTGCTGTCCAAGCCAAAAGACAACCAGGTTCTACATTTAAAATCTTTGCTTACACAGCAGCCATTCAACAAGGAATATCACCTTACAAAACTTATTCTTGCGCCCCTTTTCCTTGGCAGGGTTTTACTTATAAACCTTGTCGTGCTGGTGCAGATGTCAGCTTAGATATTGCTACAGGTCTGGCTCTTTCCGAAAACCCCATTGCGCTTAGAGTCGCCCGCGAAGTCGGTTTGAATAAAGTTGTAGCAATGGCGCAGAAATTGGGGGTAAAGTCACAGCTTGATCCGGTTCCTGGTTTGGTATTGGGTCAAAGTGTGGTAAATGTTTTAGAAATGACAGGGGCGTTTGGCGCTATTGGCAATCAAGGTGTGTGGAATCCACCTCATGCTATTAGCCGAATTCTAGACAGTGGCGATTGTAAGGATCGTAAAGATTTAAAAAGCTGCCGTGTCATCTATTCTTTTGAGCAAGACCGCGAGGCTAACAAGCGAGTTCTCTCTACAGAGGTAGCCGATGAAATGACTACCTTAATGCGGGGAGTAGTTTCTAGAGGTACTGGTCGTAGTGCAGCTATTGGTTTGGGAGAAGCGGGTAAAACAGGCACAACTGATAAAAACGTGGATTTATGGTTTATTGGCTTTATTCCTAGCCGCAGACTGGTGACAGGTGTCTGGTTAGGCAATGATAATAATTCCCCCACTTCTGGTAGCAGCGCCCAAGCGGCTCAACTGTGGGGGAGATATATGGGTAGAATTGCCAGGTAAGTAGGTTGTTATTTGTCCTTTGTCATTGGTCAAAACCCAGAAGATAGAAGATAAAAGATAGAATTTCATACTTCATACTAGCCTGCGGCAAGCCGCTAAAAGCGTCTACACACTTCATACTTTTCACTGAGTTCCTCTGCCCTTACAAAATCAAGCATTAAGACTTTAGTTTGTAATAGTTAAAATTAGCAACATTAAATTATTAAATACTGAAAATCATGAAATTTTGTTTCGGAAAAATGGGGTATACACAAATTATCCTAGACTTTTAAAGTAATGAAATAATCAAAACTATACTTTGAGATTGAGCTTCTAAGCTGATGACAGCAAAACTTTGCTGTTATAAATTTTATGGTGTGTTTTTGGGCTGAAATCAAGCAATATACAGCAGATTGCAAATGAATGAGGTACAAATTTGAGCAACAAAGCTATATAGTAAGAAGCTTTCAAAGCTGTTCCCCGTTCCCTGTTGCCTGTTGCCTGTTCCCTACTGTAGAGATTTAATCAACCAAATTCATAGCATGTAATCAGATTTTTCAAGCGTTAGCTAACTCTAGTACTGAGTGAAATTATTTCACGTTTGCAACGTTAAAAAACATGGGTAAAAGTAAGCGTATAGGCATTCTTACCAGTGGCGGAGATTGCTCTGGTTTGAATGCAGTTATCAGAGCCGTTGTTCATTGTGCTAATGGTAAAGGTTGGGAAGTCTTAGGCATTCGGCAAGCAACTCTAGGATTAATGACACGGCCGCCACAAGTTACTAAATTAGAAATCGACCAAGTTGATCCTTTATTAACCTCTGGTGGCACAATGTTAGGAACTACTAATAAAGGTGATCCTTTTGCTTTTCCTATGCCTGATGGTAGTTTATGCGATCGCTCATCAGAAATTATTGCAGGCTATCATCAATTAGATTTAGATGCGTTGATTGGCATTGGTGGGGATGGTAGTTTAGCGATTCTGCGTCGCCTCGCACAACAAGGCGGGATTAACTTAGTCGGTATCCCGAAGACTATTGATAATGATATCGGCATTACTGAACACGCCATTGGATTTGATACCGCTGTCAATATTGCTACAGAAGCACTGGATAAATTACATTTCACCGCCGCTTCTCATAGTCGAGTCATGATATTAGAAGTCATGGGTCGTGATGCCGGACACATCGCTTTATCTGCGGGAATTGCCGGGGGTGCAGATGTAATTTTAATTCCCGAAATCCTCTACAGTATAGATGACATTTGCTACCACATTAAAAACCGTCAAGAGGAAGGCAAAAACTATTGTTTAATTATTGTCTCCGAAGCAGTGCGAACTCAAGAAGGTGAAATTCGCACCTTAACTAATCGTTTGGGTCAATCAAGATATGGGGGAATTGGGGAATATTTAGCTGATCAAATTAGCGATCGCATTGGTGCAGAAACACGAGTCACAGTCTTAGGACACATCCAACGCGGTGGTACAGCTTCACCTCTAGACCGATTAGTCGCCTCTGCTTTTGGCGTAGCCGCCGTCAATCTGATTGAGGAAGGTAAATACGATTACATGGTTGCTTGGCAAAATCGCCAAGTGATCACTGTACCAATAGAAGAAGCGATCGCTCAGTACAAAGCCGTCAACCCAGAAGATGCTTTGGTGAAAACGGCTCGTGGTTTAGGTATTTATTTAGGAGAATAGTACTACTAGTGTCCGATTAATTTATCTCGCAGATGTTTGATGCGATCGCGCAATTTTGCCGCTTCTTCAAATTCTAGTTTTTTGGAGGCATCTTTCATCTGTGCTTCTAGCTTGCCAATCAATCCGGGAATCTCTTCTAAAGGTAATTCGTCTATATGTTCATCTACAACTTTTAACTCTGTAGCATTTAATCTACGAGATACATCTAAAAATGACAAAATGGCATTACTCGATTTTTTGACAATTGGTTGTGGTGTAATTCCATGTATCCGGTTATATGCAGTTTGAATTCCACGTCTTCTGTCAGTTTCTTCAATGGCTCTAATCATGCTATTTGTTAAGTTATCAGCATATAAAATTGCTTGTCCATGAATGTGACGTGCGGCTCTACCAATAGTTTGAATTAAAGAGCGTTCAGCGCGTAAGAAACCTTCTTTATCAGCATCTAAAATTGCCACTAAAGAAACTTCTGGTAAATCTAAACCTTCCCGCAGCAAGTTTACCCCAACTAACACATCAAAATTGCCATCACGTAAATCTTGAATAATTTCAATCCGTTCAATCGAATTAATTTCTGAATGCAAATACCGCACCCGAACACTGTGGTCTTGCAAATATTCGGTCAAATCTTCCGCCATGCGTTTAGTTAACGTTGTAATCAACGTTCTTTCATGACGGTCAACTCTGTCTTTAATTTCTCCTAGCAAATCATCAATTTGTCCTTCGGTGGGACGCACAGAAATTTCTGGGTCAATTACACCAGTGGGACGGATTACTTGTTCAACTATGTGATTTTCAGAAATTTCTAATTCCCAATCTCCAGGTGTAGCGGAAACAAAAATACATTGGTTGACTTTTTGCCAAAATTCATCTGCTTTTAAAGGACGATTATCGGCGGCGCTGGGAAGACGAAATCCATGTTCAATTAAAACTTTTTTTCGAGCTTGGTCGCCATTATACATACCCCGAATTTGCGGCACAGTTACATGAGATTCATCAATTACTAATAGCCAATCTTTTGGGAAATAATCAATTAAACATTCTGGTGGTTCTCCAGCTTGTCGGCCTGCAAGGTGACGAGAATAGTTTTCGACACCGTTGCAATAACCTACTTCCCGCAGCATTTCTAAGTCGTAACGAGTGCGCTGATCTATGCGTTGTGCTTCTAATAGTTTGCCTGCTGTTTCTAATTCTAATTTTTGCTGTTTTAATTCAAAAGCAATATCGTCGCAAGCAACTTCTAATCGTTCTTCTGGGGTGACAAAGTGACGCGCTGGATAAATATTTACAGCATTCAAACTATTAATAATTTCGCCCGTCACAGGGTCAATATAGCGAATCGCATCAATTTCATCACCAAAAAATTCGACCCGAATAATTCTATCTTCGTAGGCGGGGCCAATTTCTAAAACATCACCCCGCACACGAAAACGTCCCCGACCCATTTCTACATCGTTGCGGCTATACTGCACAGATGCTAAATCACGCAAAACTTCCCGTTGATTGACTTCCATACCGATTTTTAAGGGTATGGCTGCTTTTAAGTATTCGGCGGGAATTCCTAAACCGTAAATACAGCTAATAGAAGCAACAACTATGACATCACGGCGTTCAAACAGCGATCGCGTCGCTGAGTGACGCAACATATCAATTTCATCATTAATCGCAGCTGTCTTTTCAATATAAGTATCTGTTACCGGAATATACGCTTCTGGTTGATAATAATCGTAGTAGCTGACAAAATACTCGACTGCATTTTGAGGAAAGAACTCACGTAACTCATTACAAAGTTGTGCAGCTAAAGTTTTGTTATGTGCCAAAACTAAAGTTGGTTTGCCAATTTTCTCAATTACTGCTGCTACTGTAAAGGTTTTGCCGGTTCCTGTGGCTCCCAGTAAGGTTTGGTAACGATTACCCGATTGGATACTGGAAACAAGTTGCGCGATCGCTTGTGGTTGATCGCCTGTAGGCGTAAAGGGAGCTTGAAGACAAAATTCTGTCATACAGTTTGCTAGTAATACCCTATCTCATGGTAACGATATCACTCTGTGCCTGCGGAGCTACAGAACCCAAGTGAATAAACAAAAATATTATTTTACAAATATTTATTCTTTTAATTTACTTATGTGTAAGTTTTGAAGATAATTATATCTATGCAAGGTTTTTTAAGGGTAAACTTTGATATATGGAAAAAATTTTATTTTTCCTTAAATATTGTCAAGGTCAATTAAGAACCCAGAGGTATTAGTTTATGAGCATAAGCAGTACTGGCAAAGCAGCTAGTCCTCGTCAAAGACGTGCCAAGCTCAAAGGAGAAACAACGGTGGAAGTTGAAAATAATCAAGGTCAAGCTGTGGACAACGATAACAATACTCAAAATACAGATAAATCTGAAACGCCTGGAACCCTCGCTATTGCTGGAATCAGACCTATCGCCAGCAGTGATTTACAAGTAGCTGAGACAGTCTCAATTGCAGGTCTACGTCCCATATCTGCTAGTAACTTAGAAATAGTAGGGACAATTGATGTGATGGGGATTCGTCCAATTGGTGCTAACCATATCCAAGTTTTTGACAGTATTAACCTTTCTGGTATGCGTCCAATTTCTTCCAGCGCATTGGTAATTTCTAACAGCTATTCTGTAATGGGGAATCGTCCAGTAGCTTCAAATATTATTGACGATTCTGAAATTCTTATGGGTTTTATCGACTAGAATAAAAAAGCATTTTTAATCATCTTATCAACCCGACCTCTTCAAGAGACCGGGTTTTTTAATAATTTTAATCATAGCAAAATATTAATTTATATCAGCATACATTTAACTTAATTTAAAAGTTTATTGTTCATAACCCCAACTTCTTAAAGGAGTCTGGTTCATAATTTATTGTTAGTATCTCTCTTTTTATAGAGACCAATAATATATCCTGTGGTGGAAGGCTAGAGCAAAATATAAAGTTAAGTTGTAAAAGTAATCAACAAGAATTTCAAAGTTTATTCAAAGCTTTGAAGCTTAATTTATATAAGATTAGGAGACTAAGATGAGCTTAGAAGATCGCGCAAAAGCTACTGCTAAAAATATTGAAGGTAAGGCACAAGAAGCCTTGGGTAATGTAACTGGTGATCCAGAAGATAAAACTGAAGGTAAAGCCAAACAAGCTGAAAGCGAAGTACGTCAAGGTATGGAAGATGTCAAAGATTCTGTAAAAAGAAAGCTTGACTAAAATTAATTGTGTTTTGCAATTAACAAAAAGATAGAAACTAAATAATTTTTCAATTTCTCTAACACATCTGAATAATTGAAAATTAGATGTTCAATTTTATCTTTTTGATAAAGCTAGGCTAACAGATAGCACAGAATTGAAATGTAGAGGCGTTAACTATTTATTTCGTCTCTACCTTTCTGCTCTCCTTAGCTAGAGAAATAATTAATTGTGACATTATAAAACATCCTATTCCATTTCCCTAGCTAAGAATTACAAGTAATTTGACATATTGAAAAGGCTTTATTTTGGGAGTGAGATAATGATACTGCTAGAGCAGATTCGGAAAATTGCGATCGCTGGGATTTTAATTGTGGTGTTAACGGTAACTACCGCCTGTGGTGGCTCTACTTTAACTCAAGCTGACCGCACAACAAACCCGCCTGTAATTGGTCGAGATGTAACTTACACCGAACTAGAGAGAGGTAATACTCCAGGGGGTCAAAATTTTGGTAACTGGGTGGTGCAAACATCCAAGGGATTAATTAAAGACGCTTACGTAAGAGATAACAATAAATTAGGTGTTGTAATTTCTCGTGACGTTCGTCCTAATGAAGTCCGGCCTTTAGCAAAGTCTTTAGTTCAAGGTTTTCGGAAAAATTTTCCTAATCAAGATTTAACTGTTTTAGTTTACAGTCCTGATAAAAAGTTAATTTTGACAACTCAATACGATATTCAGACCAATCAAGTGAAGTATAGCTAATTTGAGTTTATAGCTATAGGCTTTCGCTGTGATTAAAAACTAACAATTCTAGAATTGTGCCTGAATCAGGAGATAGAAAAAATGTCAACTAGTGAAGAATACAGACGGCAAGTAATGCAAGACTTAGCTCAAGGTGATGTGGAATCATTAAATGATCCATCAACTGACGCAGCTACTCAGTACGACAATTTTGACGATTTTGCTCAACGGACAACGACAGATCAACGCCGTCAATTATTTGGTCGGTCGGTTAATCCACAGCAGATTCCTTCCAGTCAAATGGAGCCAGAATTACAAAAGGCGATCGCGCAAATCAAACCTAATGAACGAGATGATGTAGCTCGTGCTTTTTTCAAACACCTCAAAGGTAGAGGTTTAGACGATCGCCACTTAGAACAACAGTTAGGTCTGTCCACTCATCACCCCAACCGGATGAGTGCGGATGATGTCAGCAAACTTGCATCTTTTGCTTATCATAATCACCCAGATGTTTTCCGTGAAGTCCTGGCAGAGCAACCAGGTATTATCAAGTTCCTAAGCAACCCTGTCGTTGCTGCAATTGTAGGTATCGCAGCTGCTAAATGGTTAGGTAGCCATAAATAATTTTTCTGGAGAGTCAGACATTCAGGTGGGTAATACCACCTTTTTTTATGGCTAAATAACAATTTAGTTGAAAGAAAATAACTTTTCTATTGGGCAATACAATATCTTTATTTTATAAAATATAAAAAATTGAAACCGTAAAGCTAAAATAAAAAACATTGCAAATTTTTAACATGAATTGATTTTAGCAAAATCAAAAATTAGCCTATTTCTTTTGATATATACCCATTAACTATAATCAAAACTCTCGGCAGAGATATAATAAATTTTCTTTTGCTAAATATATAATTAGAATCTTAAAAATCAGAGATAGTATTACAAGTTATCTCATAAAATATATATAGACCTAGTTTAGGTTTATGCAGGCAATTGTAATGCAAAATACATTCTTTTTAAGATTATTTAAACTCGAATTCTCAGTTTTGAGAATTTTCCTTTAACAATATCCCGCTACGCTATCACAAATATAGATAGTAATATTATGTTTGTTAAAACAGAAATAAACAAAACAATAGAAATCAATAATTCTTATTTAAGCCGTGGTGAAGTTCAACAAGAGAAAACACAACCTCAAGGCTTAAACATTCCATCTGCAACTTTATATTTAAGTCCTATTGGTCTTCTTTTTAGTTGGATAATTTTTTTCCTAGTATTACGGAAAATCCAGAGGTTTCTGGATAATAAAATGGTATTTAGTGTCAAGAGATTACATCAAGTTCCTTGTAAAAATTGCCGATTCTATTCTAATAACCATTACCTTAAATGTGCAGTGCAGCCTTCTATTGTACTTACTGATGAAGCTAAAAACTGCTCTGAGTTTTCTGCCAAACAAGATAAGTTATCTGAAAAACAATTTTTTCACAGAAGAGACTAATATAGGTCGACGTAAATAAACAGACTATCTGGAATTGCTAAAAGGCTTGTGGTGTCACGATTCTTTCTTTTTCCTTTTGACTCCTTCAGAGTGACGCTGCTGCGTCGCTAACGCCACTTGCTTCTCCGATTAGGAGAAGCAATCTGTCTTCTCGGTGTAAGCGCAATTTCTACCAACTTGTACTACTGATCTATCGCAAAGTGCGGTTTTCAGAATCCACTGTACTGATACCATTTCACGAAAAAAATGATACAACTCTATGAGTTTTTCATTCTTTCCCCCTGCCCCCTGCGGTCTATTTGTATCAAACTTAAAGTGAAACGGTATAAGATGATCCACCTAATACCTGCAAGATAAAGTGTATAAGATAATGATCAATAATCAGTGTTAACCCTTGCACTTACGTTTGTAAGTAAAGTCACAATTAATAGATATTGATTGAGAACAGACAGGAGAAAAGCTACTGCTTTCTGGAAAAATTTTAGAAGTACTGCAAAAGCCAAGAATAGTCAGACAAGCAGCAGAGACGCAAATAAAAGAATTGGCATAAAAAGTTGTGATGGCTAAGTATTGACCCTGATACTATTTAGATGTACCGAACTTTATACTACAGAAGTGATGTTTCTAACTTCATAATTAATCACTTACTCACAATAGAGGTACACTGACTGATATTAATAAAGTCTTCTTGCTAAAGGCAGAGGGAGACAAATTTTAAAGATTTTATTTGGCAACTTGTCTTTTTACTCATAAAATCAAAGACAAGCTAAAGTTCCGTAGAACAGAAGCCTAAGTATGCCCGTCTTGAATCAATCAGGGTTAAAAAGCTATCACGAAAACTCAAATGCTAGAAATGGTAGATCGGATAAATGATATTGCTTGGCAAGCTCACCAGGGTAGCGTTGCAGCAATTATTCAATTATTAAACGAAAAGTTAGCCCAATCTGGTGTCAGAACCAGAGCTATTTTTGCTGATGGAGTCTTACAACTTCTCTGTGAAGCATCGAAAATAGAGCAACTAGAACAATCGACCGTAGTAGAACAAATCCAAAAAATTCTGGAGTCGATCGCACCACGGAATATTCACCGAGTCAATATTAATAGCCGTATTGTTAGGGAAGAACAGTTACTGTGGCTAAAAGAAATTTATAGCGATCGCGAAAATCAATTACTGTGGTCACAAGAAATTACTTTAGCGCAACCACATGTAGTCAAACAGTTACTTCAAGATTTCACTGGTGCGACAACTCAACTAGCACAATCAGCGCGGCTCAAAACTCAATCTTCTCGTACTTCTGTACTCACCAACAGAGACAAGTATCGATATTTACCCAAAACTAGAATCCCAACAGCCTTAAGTTTGGGCTTTCTGTTGTTATTAGGCTGGGTCGTATATGCTCAGTTAGGTGATAAACTCAAAATTTTAGTTCAACTAGAAACATCCAAACCCGTTAGCACAGCTAAAGCCAACGAACGTAAACCAGCAGCACCAGTCAGTATTGCTAAAAATAATCTTGGCGACACTGATGAAGAAAGTGATCCTTTTGGGTCGGCTGTACGAATTGCCAACCAAGCTACCATTAATGGTAAAACTGCTACAACTTCAATTCAATGGTTAGATTTAGCTGCCAAGTGGCAACGAGCATCTGATTTAATGGCAGCAGTACCACAAAATCATACTCGCTATCGAGAAGCTCAGATTCGTACTGAACTATATAGGAAGTATAGCGAAGCTGCTCAAAAAGAAGCTCAGAAAAGCCCCACTTAAGCTAAAATCCTTTGTTAATAACGATAACTCTGATTTTTTATCTCAAAAATGTAACAAATACTACCAAAATATTAGCATTTGATAGACCTAGAACAAATATACCTTTTCATGATTTGACATATTTTTGTAATCAAAATGTCATTTCGATCAGGCAAACTGAATTTATTCAGATAAAACAAGGTGTAAGTGTGACTCGGCGGTCTTTCCGCCTTTTTTTATTTTAGGGCAGTTTTTCGTGCGATCGCATTTTTGCCAACCCATCGAAACATCAGTGACATATTAATCGGCGATAGTACTAAAACCAGAGATACACATCTATCTGCCAAGGCTGGGACTATTCCCCTAGCCTTTCTTATAAAATAAAGTTTTTTATTTTAAAAATTAATCTCAAAAATATCAATCCGTAGGTATTAGCAAGATTAGTCATAAATTAACAAAATATTTTTGTATTTCCAAATACAAAACATCCATTAATTATACATTTTTTCTAGCTAAAATGCCTCAGTAATAAAATAAAAAAATCAGTAGTTGATATTAACAAGATGTCATTAAAAAAACTAAAATAAAAATAAGCATAAATTACTAATATTTACTAGTTTTATATTCTGGGAATTTCTTGAAAACTTCACTGATTATTGAAAAAAAATTTGTAATTATTTTCTAGGATGGTAGGAGTATACTATGTGTGTTACTATCAAGCCGAACTCATGAACATATAATTTTTATTTTTTATTCATGATTACCATCGCAGCAGAATCTCAAAACTGGCTGCAAGTAAGCCGTTACATTAATCGCGGAAGTGTTTATTTATTCGCTCCAATGCTTAACTTTAATGTGATGGCTGAAGTTGGAGACACTCCCCCCTGATTAGATGTGAATTTACTTGCTTAAAAATTATTCCTATTAGGCAATATCATTAAAGGCATACAACTACAAAAGCTCACATTTGCCATCATCTATGGCTGATAATTTTATGTGAGTAAGTTGCATTATTAATTATGCGACTAGCTATATTATGCCTTAATAATAGCATTTTCTCTATGTACCAGTAGATCGCTACACTTTTTGGTACAGCAGTTTTTCATGTCATCATCAACCTCAAAAACTACAATCATTAGTAGTCAAAATCATGCTGGTTAATTTAAATTCTCAACCCATTTTCCTAGTTTGTGCTGCTGATAATAACTATGCAATGCCCTTAGCCGTGACAGTTCGTTCAGCCTTAGCAAATCTAAAGAATAAGCGTAAAATATCACTATTAATTATTGATGGAGGAATTAGTAAATCTAACAAGCAAAAGATTATTAAATCATTCAGCCCAGAACAAATAGATATTTATTGGGTACAGCCAGATAATAAAATTTTTGAAAATTTAGTCTTATCAAGGCATCTCACAATTAGCTGTTATTATCGATTACTGATTACAGAATTTTTACCCCAAGAAGTTAATAAAGCAATTTATCTAGATAGCGATATGGTTGTAACAGGAGATTTAGAAGAATTATGGAATATTGATATTGCAGACAACTATGTACTAGCTGTTCAGGATGACGTGCAACTATATCTATCAATGTCTACAGGATTGAAAAATTATCAAGACCACGGATTATCTCCAGATAGTAAATATTTTAATTCTGGGCTGTTAGTTATCAATTTGGAGAAATGGCGAACTGAAAATATCGGATTAAAAGTTATCAGTTATCTCAGAGAGAATATAGAATATGCACCTGATGATCAAGATGGGTTAAACGCAGTTATGGCTGCTGGAAAATGGGGAGAACTTCATCCAAAATGGAATCAAATGCCTAGAGTCTATAATTATTTATCATCAGAAGATAGCCCCTATCCAGAAGATATATATCAAGAAATGTTGCATAATCCTGGCATCATTCATTTTACCAACGCACCTAAACCTTGGTATTCAGGATTACGCACTCAATGTCAACATCCAAAAAAACATTTATTTTTTCAATATCTTGATATGACATCTTGGAAAGGATGGCGAGATACTTATTGGAGACGATTGGGGAGAAAAATGGGTAAGCTCACCTTACTCAATACCTCAAAATTATAAGTCTAATATTTTACATCATTTTTACTCATAGGTTGAGCAATATCCACAATACTAAAAATTAGAGTTTGACCTAATTTTTAGTATTGCTCACCTGACTTTCATCGCCATCAAACAGAGGAGTGCAAAATTTAATTTATACTTGTTCTGTAGTCACACAAGTAGTTGTATAATTCTGCCACATTTGCTCATAAGCTTTTTCCATTTCACGAGCAAATTGCTTACCATTCCACAAAGGTGAAGTTTTTCTTGATTGTCTCAGCTTCCAAGCAATTTCTTGTCGTAAAGCCGCATCTTTGCCTAAACGTATACCCCACTCTACATACTCTTCATCAGTCCAAGCTATACCTTCAGAAATACCAGCATTCATCATCATAGTGTAGCTGTTACGTGCCGCAAATTGCTCACCCACTCGCGTCACCATCGGGATGCACATCCACAGAGTTTCTAAAGTAGTTGTCGCTCCATTGTAAGGATAAGTATCTAAAACTATATCAGCAATATCTAAATTAGCTCGGTGAACACCTTCTGTAGGAGCATCTGGTAAAAATCGTAATCTTGCATAATCTACTTCTTCTTCTGCTGCTATTTGGGCAAAGAATTTTTGAGTTGATTCTTCATCAGCCAAACCTTTAATTAAGAAATAGCTATTTGGAACTTCTTTGATAATTTTTAACTGCAATCTTGTAATATCTGGATGCCTCTTAAATCCCCTTTGACCAGAGAAATAAACAACTGCGTCACCAGGAATATCTAATTCATCTCGACGGACTTTAGGCACATTTACTTCAAAACCATCCACTGCTATATAGGTTTGAGGTAAACGCCAAATTTTTTCCTGATAGTGTTCCTGTGCAGATTCTGAAAGAACGTAGGGATCAGCAATAAAATAATCTATCGATGGACTACCCGAAGCATCCCAGCCTAACCATGTCACCTGAACTGGTGCTGGTTTGAAGGTCATCACTTCACAAGTTATATCCAGTGTGATGCTATCCAAGTCGATTAAAATATCAATTTCATCTTGATAAATTTCTTCTGCTAGTGACCAAACATTATAGGATTTGAATACCTTATCCATTTGGTTAATATACCACTGGTGCAAAAGATCGGATACATTATCACTATTAACAAAATAACCATTAATTTCAAACTTATCTCGGTCATGATACTGCAATAACCATCGTGCTAACCAGCCCACGGAATGACTTTTGAAACAATGGGAAATATAACCTATTTTTAGTTTTTTCTGAGATATTCTTTGTTTCTTTCTTTCTAAATGTCCTTGAGCATATTTTTCTACTTGTGCTTGGGCATAAATATTATGATTTTCTTGGCATATTTGTAGTATTTTCTTCTGCACAGACCTATTTTTTGCTATATTGTCTTCTATATAAAATGCAAAATAATTAGAATTTAAAAGTATAGATACATCCATTGGTGTCAAATCTTGAGGATTTGCAGCTATGAGTTCTGCTAATAAATCTTGCTGTCTTTGATTGACAGAATAAGACTCTTGCCACTGACCACCTGCACTCATTAATCCCCTTAATATCTGACGGTTTGCAAAGATTTTTTCTGGTAATCTCTCCACCAAAGAATAAAAAGTTTTTGCTGTTTTTATACCTAATTCATATTCAGCAGAATTTTGATAAAAACTAGCTAAATGACCTAAAACTCCTGGATTATTGTTATCCAGACGTAAATAAATTTCGCATAACTGCACTGCTATTTTTGGTTGCTGACGCGAGTAAGCAATGTCTACAGCAGCGGCTATAAAGATATTCATTAAAGCTTGAGGATTTTCTGTAAAATGTAGCGAACAAGATTCAAAGAACTCTATAGTAGAAGGATATAGTTGCGTATAGTGTAAAACACTACCTATGGTTTTACCTAGAATTTCTAAATTAATGTCTGTTTTTGTAGTGGCATTAATAATTTCAAAGATATTTAGTTCGCTTAATGTTTCCTCTGTATAAGTTTCAAGCTTAATATATAGATGAATTAGATGCAGGAGGTTGTGAATATTATCGGGAGCAATTTGCCTAATGTTTTGCCGAATTTTTTCGCAAACATCATACTTTTCTAACTTCTCTTGACGTTCGGCTTCTGTCTCTAAAATTTCTAATAATTCAGCATTCCAAACATTGACTTGTTCTGCTTCTCCTTCCATCATTGCCATGAACCAAGTCGTTTGTGCTTCTACTTCTTGTTCTTGTAAGAGGAAGATTAATCCTAAATGCCAATAGTTAGATTTAATCTCTGGGTTTGCAGAAATTGCTTGTTCATAGAGGTTAGCTGCTTGAATGTAATTTTCATTCAGAAAGTACTCATTGGCACGCTGATGTAAGCTGGGGGAAGTATTTAGGGCAATCATAAGTCAACAGTTTTGAATCTGAATAGAAGAGATAACAGATAGGAAATTATGAATTTTTGCACAGATATCTCAAGCAATTAAATATGTCTTGTCCAGAAACCTTGTAGAGATTTAGTAATGCTATTTTCTACATTATTTCTGGAGATATCTAATGAAAAAATTGCAGAAATTGGGTAATGTGCTAACACACTACCCAACGGAGGAATAACTTTATGTGAAATTGCCTAGTAAGGTGACTAGGAAAAATCTGAAGTTTTTATCTAGCTAAGGAGTTGAAGCTGTTCTGACAGCCTGTAGAGCTGGTAGCTGTAGCAGGAGCAGCTGTAGTAGGGTTGGGTGATTCACAAGCTATTGCCACTGTGAGTGCTTCAGATGTAGCAGCACTACCTAGTGTTGTACCTACTACACCGTAATAAGATTTCAGCGCAGGTTTAACAGGTTGTGCGTTAAATTGGGTAAGAGTACTAGTACCGACAATAACGTAAGAATAGTTATCTGATTGAGTTTTAATACCTACTTGCAGCTGAGAAATACTGGTAGCAAAACCTTGGTATTCTAAGTAGTAAGCTTGTTGAGAACGGTTAACTGTACCAATGTAGTTTCTCGCTTCTGACTGTTTGGCTTTGTTAACTTGACCGAGCAAAGAAGGTAGCGCGATCGCTGCCAATACACCAATAATAATTACTACAACTAGCAGTTCAATTAAGGTAAAACCTTCTTCTTGTTTGTTCTTGCGGTTGTTGAGGTACTGTAGATACTTAGCTTGTAATTCTGGCTTGAGCATGGGGTTTCTCCTGAAAGTTCGGGGTACGAACGTTGATTGGTGAGTTCTAGTTGTAACTTACCCACTTGTAATCTCCGATCTATCATCTCTAGTAAAAAATCTTTCTTATTCTGGTGGCATCCCCGTTAAATTACGGTCTGGAAGACGGAAGTAGTGATTAGAGGCGTAGATTTTTGATAATCATGCTTGAAAGAGGATAAGGGGACATAGACAGTGATTACCCGTCTAAAATCCAAAATGGTATGAGGGTTTGATTCCACTCACTTTATTTGCTATGCTATATTAAACGTAGTCGTTATGAGTTCAGTTAAGTTTATGACTAACCCGACTGTAGAAAACGTGGTGATTATCGGTTCTGGGCCAGCAGGATACACCGCTGCCATCTATGCGGGACGAGCTAACCTGAAACCTGTTGTTTTTGAAGGTTTCCAAGCTGGAGGGTTGCCGGGTGGGCAACTGATGACAACGACGGAAGTAGAGAACTTTCCGGGGTTTCCTCAAGGCATTACTGGGCCGGAACTGATGGATCGGATGAAGGCACAGGCAGAGCGTTGGGGAGCTGAGTTATATACTGAGGATGTGATATCTGTAGATTTAAGCCAGCGTCCGTTTACAGTCCGTTCTGAAGAAAGAGAAGTTAAAGCCCACAGTTTAATTATTGCCACTGGAGCCACAGCAAGGCGCTTGGGTTTAGATAGCGAACATTTATTTTGGAGTCGGGGAATTTCTGCTTGTGCGATTTGCGATGGTGCAACACCAATTTTTCACGGCGCAGAGTTGGCGGTTATTGGGGCTGGTGATTCAGCAGCAGAAGAATCTATTTATCTGACTAAATACGGTTCCAAGGTGAATCTGTTGGTGCGGTCTGATAAGATGCGGGCTTCTAAAGCTATGCAAGACCGAGTTTTGAGTAACCCGAAAATCCAGGTGCATTGGAATACAGAAGTTGTGGATGTGTTCGGTAACGGACACATGGATGGGGTGAAAGTTCGCAATAATCAAACTGGTGAAGAAAGCCAAATTCATGCTAAGGGTTTATTTTATGCGATCGGTCACACTCCCAATACATCTTTATTTAAGGGACAACTAGAACTGGATGAAGTGGGTTACATCGTCACCAAACATGGTTCTGTAGAAACCAGTGTTGAAGGTGTTTATGCTGCTGGTGACGTGCAAGACCATGAATATCGCCAAGCAATTACAGCTGCGGGTACTGGCTGTATGGCGGCGTTGCTGGCAGAACGTTGGTTGTCTTCCAACGCTTTGATTCAAGAGTTTCATCAAGAGCCAACTATTAATAATGAGTTAGAGCATGAGCCAGTACAGCAAAAAACTGAAGCTGAACAAGAAGCAGGGTTTAATTTAAACGCAACTCGCCATGAAGGTGGTTATGCTTTAAGGAAATTATTCCACGAAAGCGATCGCCTGCTGATTGTCAAATACGTCGCGCCAGGTTGCGGCCCTTGTCATACCCTCAAACCCATACTCAATAAAGTAGTGGATGAATTCGATGGCAAAATTCACTTTGTGGAAATTGACATTGATAAAGACCGGGAGATTGCCGAAAACGCTGGGGTAACAGGTACACCAACAGTGCAATTCTTCAAGGACAAAGAACTGGTGAAGGAAGTCAAAGGCGTGAAGCAAAAGAGCGAGTACCGCCTGTTGATTGAAAGCAATCTTTAAGTTATTTCCATAGAATTCAGGAGTCAGAAGTCAGAATAAATTTCTCCTGAATTCTATATTCTGACTTCTGGATTATTCTATGTACAATGGTCAGCGTATCTTGCTTGATGCAGGCGATCGCACATGGCCATAACTAAACGTCAGCTACCCACATTTTTACGATTTGCTAAAAGTTCTAACCTTTCCCAAAAATTAATGATTATTGGGTTAGCCATCACCCTGTTTTTTATCTTTTTGGCATTTTTTGCCCCTGTGTTGCAGGCTTGGGGATGGCTACAAAACCCCAAAGATTTTCTTGCTAACCCCATTCAAGAAGCACCATCAGCTAAACATTGGTTCGGCACTAGCCGTTTGGGTCATGATGTCTTTTCTCGTACCTTGTTTGGCGCACAAGCTGCTTTACAAGTGGTAATTTTAGCTACCGCGCTGAGTATGATTATTGGCGTGCCATTGGGGATGCTGAGTGGCTATCTTGGCGGTAGGTTAGATAAGCTGTTGCTGTTCCTCATGGATAGCATTTACACCTTACCGGGATTATTACTGTCTGTAACTTTGGCGTTTGTTGTAGGCAGAGGTATTTTTAATGCCGCGATCGCAATTAGTATTGCTTACATCCCCCAATATTATCGAGTGGTTCGCAACCATACCGTGAGTGTCAAAACCGAAGTATTTATCGAAGCAGCACAAGCAATGGGCGCTTCTACTTGGATTGTGCTATCTCGCTATTTATTTTTCAACGTCATTCAGAGCGTACCTGTATTATTTACCCTCAACGCCGCCGATGCAATTTTAGTATTAGGCGGTTTAGGCTTTTTGGGTCTGGGGCTGCCAGAAGAAGTGCCAGAATGGGGACACGACCTAAAACAAGCCCTCGAAGCCCTCCCCACAGGTGTTTGGTGGACAACCTTGTTTCCTGGTTTAGCAATGACATTCATGGTGGTAGGGTTATCCCTACTTGGTGAGGGGTTAAATGAATTTGTCAATCCCCGTTTGCGGGGAGAAAATGGGATTCGTAAATAGTCATTTATCAATGGTCAATAGTCAATGGATAAAGTTAATATTCTTGACTATGGACTTTTGACTTTTGACCAAATTAGTAATTTATATAGAGAGATTTGTGTGAAAGATAACCTTTCTTTAATTGCTGCCGCTGCTGGTGGGTTTATGCTATCTATGGCTTTGACTGGTATTCTGCGTGGTACACCAGTCATTGCTTTGCAAGGGCAGTCACAGGCTAATAATTACCCAGTGGTAAATTTACAGGTTGCTTCTGTACGTTCTGATGAAAAAGTTGATTACAACTTAGAAGAACATAAGTAAGCTGTAGCTGTAAGTAATGAATAATATTTCTGACAGTTTAGCGATCGCCATTCTTCATCAACAAGCGGGTCGCTTCTTTGAGGCTGAACAAATATATACCCAAACTCTACAAGAGCAACCAAATCAGGTTGATGCTTTGTATTTATCGGGTACACTTGCCCATCAGTTAGGTGACACAGAAAAAGCGATCGCTTTTTACCGTCAAGCTGTGGCAATTAATCCAGCGTTGGCCTCAGTTCACAGCAATCTTGGTATTGCTTTGAAACAGCAGGGTTTATGGAAAGAGGCAATTCAACATTATCAGGAAGCGATCGCCCTACAGCCTAACTCTGCTCAATTTCATTACAACTTGGGTCTAGTTTTTCAACAATTAGGTAACTTAGCAGCCGCCAAAGATTCCTATCGCCAAGCAACTATTCTTCAGCCGAGTTATGCCTTAGCCTACAATAACTTAGGTCTAGTGCTGCTCCACTTGGGAGAGATAGAAGCAGCCATTAGCTGCTATAAAACAGCGATTGAATTACAGCCAGATTTTGCCGAAGCCCACCAGAATTTAGCAGAAGCACTATTATTAATTGGAGATTTTGACCTTGGCTTTGCCGAATATGAATGGCGCTGGCAAATGTTTCCACCTGAACAACTACCCAACTTTGCCACACCGCCTTGGGATGGCTCTCCCTTAGATGGTAAAACTATCTTGCTGTATGCAGAACAAGGACTAGGTGATACATTTCAGTTTATTCGCTATGCTGCCTTAGTGCGCGATCGCGGTGGTCGAGTTATACTAGCTTGTCTACCTGATCAAGTGGAATTACTCAAAACTGTTCCTGGCGTAGAACAAGTGTTTGCTCTGGATGAAGAATTACCCCAGTTCTATACTCAAGCACCCTTGATGAGCTTACCTTATCTGTTGGGGACAACTATCGAAACAATTCCGGCAAAAATACCTTATATATTTGCGCCGCCATCTCATAATTTTCAGTTAGCAGCCTCACCAGAAACTAAACTCAAAGTCGGCATTGTTTGGGCTGGTAATCCTGGAAACCGCAATGATAGTAAACGCACCTCTGGGCTACAGCCATTTTTACCATTGTTCAAAATACCAGCAGTCGAGTTTTATAGCCTTCAGGTGGGTAAAAGTTCTCAAGACTTAGCGCAACTACCTGCTGATATTAAAATTCAGGATTTGAGCAGTTATTTGCATAACTTTAATGATACAGCTGCGGCGATCGCTCAATTAGATTTAGTCTTAACAATAGATACTTCAGTTGCTCACTTAGCCGGCGCACTGGGTAAACCAACCTGGGTAGTTTTGCCTTTTATTCCTGACTGGCGATGGTTATTGCACCGAGATGACAGTCCTTGGTATCCGACAATGCGACTGTTTCGCCAAGAATCTGTGGGTGACTGGTCTGGAGTATTTGCCAAGGTAGGGCAGAAAATTATGAAATATGAAGTGTAAAATATAGAGTTTTAGACTTCGTACTTGCCCTGTTTTGGATGTGCAATTGTGGATCAACCGGAAGTAATTGGGATTGATATTGGGGGAACAGCAATTAAGTTGGGGCGGTTTAGCCAAGATGGTACGTGCTTAAAATGTTTAACTGTGGCGACTCCCCAACCAGCTACACCAGAAGCCGTTTTAGCGGTGATAGTAGATGCGATCGCCCAAATTGACCCTGATAATCAAACTATAGCTATTGGTGTAGGTATGCCTGGCCCTGCTGATGCGGCTGGACGTATTGCCAAAATCGCGATCAACTTACCTGGATGGCTAGATGTACCTTTAGCTGAATGGTTAGAAATTAAAACAGGTAAACCCACGGTTATTGCTAATGATGCTAATTGTGCGGGAGTAGGAGAAGCTTGGTTAGGTGCGGGGCGCAACTTGCAAAATTTTATTCTGTTGACCTTGGGGACAGGCGTTGGTGGTGCAATCATCCTGGATGGTAAGCTGTTCATTGGGCATCAAGGAGCAGCTGGCGAATTAGGTTTAATTAGCTTCAAGCCTGAAGGGCCAATGTGTAATAGTGGCAACCAAGGCTCGTTAGAACAATATGCCTCAATTATTGCTATTCGTCGCCGTACCGGAAAAGAACCTGACCAATTAGGTGCTTTAGCCCAAGCTGGAGATGCTGAGGCTTTAGCCTTTTGGCAAGAATATGGCAGAGATTTAGGTATTGGTCTAGTTAGTTTAATTTATGTTTTAACACCACAAGCGATCGTTATTGGTGGCGGGGTTAGTGCTAGTTTTGAATTTTTCTTACCAGCCGCCAAGGTAGAAATTGAGCGGCGAGTTATGTATACTTCCCGCACAGGGTTACAAATTTTGCCAGCCCAATTGGGCAATTCTGCGGGAATGGTAGGTGCTGCCAAATTAGCATGGCAGAAAATTACTGCTGAGTAAAAGACCTTGAAGTTGATGAATCACTGACTCAGGAGAAAGATATGCCATACAAGGATGATTATCTAATAAACACTCTTTATTTTTAAAAGAATTCTCCTGACATAAAGTACATTTAAAATCTGAAATAGTCAGTTTTACGTGTGGTTGCCGAGATGCCCAAAGTCTGATAGGGCTTGCGCCATCACCATCAACATCATTCCCAAAAACTGCCAATGTTGGGCAACCTACAGCCGCCGCAATATGCAGAGGGCCGGAATCAACAGAAATACATACTTTTGTGCTGCGAAAAGCACCTGCTAGTTCAATTAAAGAAGTTTTTCCTCGCAGATCAATAATACTTGTTGTCTCCAACAAATATTCTTCAGTATGACCAGCATTATACAAAGTTTGCTGCTCTTGGGGATGGCTCCCAATTAAGCCAATTGTTAATCCTTGAGATTCACACCAGTTGATAACTTGTTGCCAATAATATACAGACCACATTTTTGCCGGACGTGTAGCAGTCACATGAATTAATACATCAGGCACTAAAAAATGAGGTTCTTGACTGGGTAATTCTAGTTGATAAAAATCAGTTTCTATATATGCAACTCGACAGAATATTTCGCTGATATAGTTGCTTTTTAGGATATCTTGATGTCTTTGCAAAAACTCTCGGCTATTCCAATCTTTATCTAGTAATATTTTGTGTATTGGATGCTCTGCTACTTTGAGTTTGTCACGGAAATCTAAAGATAAAGCAACGCCTGCAATATAAGTAGGGCGGATAGCACTAATCATAACTAAATTGATTTCACTAAATCCATCACAATTAATTGCTAAATCATAAGTTCCTGCTATTTGTTGACGTTCTCTTACAGCTTGTGATAAAGCATCTAAAAAATCTAGTCGCTGTGTATAAAGTGAAAAACGCCAATCAATATAGGGGCAATGAATTTCAAAATCTTTGGTAGTTTCACTGCCAAAAAAATCTAGTGTGCAATCAGGATATTTATCTTTCAGCCCTCTCAATAGCGGTGTAGTAACAACAAAGTTTCCCACTTTAGTAGAAGAAAACACAGCAATGTGAGGTTTAGCGCATAGAGATTGATTTGTGAAAATCTGCATCTCGTGGATACTGGCTCAATTTATACCAAAAACGAAATTTTTCTCCAACACCTTGGCAGTTGTTTGAAAGATTGTCAAGAGCCAGAAAATACCTTCCTCAAAACGACATATAGCGTTTCTGGTTGGAGTGAGATATATTTCATTATTTAATACTTGCTTGACATATCAAGTTTTCTTGAAATATTCTTACCAACAAATGAGCTTTTTTGAAAATGTCAGGTGCAAATGTTCTCAGCAAAAGAATCTACTCAGGTTTACCAAAATTGCTGGCGCATTGCTGGCGAGAGGCTTTAGCGGAAGCAATCGGAACCTTTATTTTGGTATTTGCCGGTACTGGTGCAGTGATGGTGAATAGCATCAGTCAAAATGCTTTGACACATCTGGGTATTAGTTGTGTGTTTGGTGCTGTGGTGGCGGCGTTAATTTATGCGTTGGGACATTTAAGCGGCGCACATTTCAACCCAGCGGTGACACTGGCTTTTTGGACGAGTGGTTTTTTGCCTAAACGGCGAGTATTGCCATATATTTTGGCACAATTAGGAGGAGCGATCGCTGCCTCAGTTTTACTAGTAATTAGTTTAGGAAAAGTTGGTAATTTAGGTGCAACTTTACCGTTGAATGGGAATTGGTTGCAGTCTTTAGTATTAGAGTTTGTGCTGACTTTTATTTTGATGTTGGTTATTTTCGGTTCAGGATTAGATAGACGCGCACATATTAGTTTTGCAGGGTTAGCAATTGGTTTAACTGTAGGGGTAGAAGCCGCATTTATGGGGCCAATTACTGGTGCAAGTATGAATCCGGCGCGTTCTTTTGCACCAGCATTTGTTGGCGGAATTTGGCAACATCACTGGGTTTATTGGATAGCACCAATTTTAGGAGCGCAATTAGCAGTGGTAGTTTATCGGCAACTTTCCAATAACTTTCAAGATTGTCAGAAGTAAAGGTGATCTGTACAGATGGACTGTATTAAAGTTTGTGAAATTGCGATATGAGCTATTAAACTATGAAGGCGTTGACGAGATGGTAAATGCCAAATTGAAATTTTACCATAACCAGCACTAGCAAGAATTTCACTGTTGCTACTGATGGCTATGCAGTAGATTGTAAAATATTCAGTTAATGTTAATACACATTCCCAATCCATAATCGTTTTATTTTTGGGCTATCGTAAAAAGCTTGATTGGGAGATAGGAAAACTGTCATTAAACCTACCTCTTCAATCTACTTAATATTTCCTCTCTTTTGGCTCAAACATATTAATCACCACGGGACGATATTGAATATCAATCCCTGCGGGTGAATAGTAAGCCATTGTATGTCTGAGAAAATTAACATCATCGCGCTGGGGGAAGTCTTCGCGGAAGTGTGCGCCGCGGCTTTCTTGGCGGTTTAAGGCTGATGCTAAAATAGTTTGTCCGACTACCATTAAACTTCGCAGTTCTAAAGCCTCTACAAGTTCAGTATTCCAACAACTACCTTTGTCGTCTAAGAAAACTTGAGAATATTTTTGCTGGATTTCGGTAATTTTTTCCCAACCTTCACTCATTAATTCTTGCGTGCGGAAAACGCCACAGAATTCAGTCATGGTATCTTGAAAGGCTTGACGGACTTGGTTAATGCGATACTGTCCTGGTTGTTCTAGTAAGGCTTGAATTTCTTGCTGGGCTTCTTTGATGTAACGTTGTTCTTCGATAGTAGGTAATTTACGTTTTTGCACATATTGAGCGATCGCCGCCCCAGTTCGTTTACCATAAACTACACATTCTAATAAAGAGTTACTACCTAGACGATTTGCGCCGTGAACGGAAACACAAGAGGTTTCTCCAGCCGCAAAGAAACCTTCAACGAAACTATTATCACTACTGCGGACTTGACCATCAGTGTTCACAGGTATACCACCCATACAATAATGAATTGTCGGGCGGACTGGCATTGGTTGAGTCACAGCATCAACACCGACTAAGCGGTGGGCTTCTTCCCAACAAAAGGGAACGCGACTCATAATTTTTTCTTTACCCAAATGGCGCAAGTCTAGATAGACAAAGGGGCCGCCAGCACTACCATCCAGATTCACACCACGCCCGGCGCGAATTTCGTAAGCGATCGCTCTTGAGGTAATATCACGGGGGGCTAATTCCATCCGGCTGGGTGCATAAGTCGCCATAAAGCGATCGCCTTCAGAATTAATGAGATACGCCCCTTCTCCCCGGACTGCTTCAGAAATCAGCACCCCCACTGGATACAAACCTGTGGGGTGGAACTGCACAAACTCCATATCTTGTAGAGGTAAACCTGCGATCGCTGTCATCGCCAAACCATCGCCAGTGGAGGCGTAATCATTAGATGTGGTGTTATAAACGCGACCATAACCCCCCGTGGCAAACATAACCGCTTTTGCCCTAACCACCTCAATCTGCCCATCTAATAGGTGATACATCACCACACCCTTCGCCTGACCTTCTTCCAAAACCAGGCGCATTACGTACCACTCTTGATAAATCTGCACACCGTAACGCCGCAAATTATTTACCAATTCGTGCAGAATTGCATGACCAGTTTTATCAGCTGCGTAGCAAGTGCGATTGTGAGAATGTCCACCAAAAGCCCGTTGTGCAATCCGTCCATCAGGTAAACGCGAGAACAAAACACCCAGATGTTCGAGGTCAATTACCACATCTGGCGCTTCTTTGGCAAGAATGGCTACTGCATCTTGGTCTGCTAAGTAATCAGAACCTTTAACAGTATCAAAAGCGTGTGCTTCCCAAGAATCTTCGGAATCAACATTTTTTAACGATGCAGCCATCCCACCTTGGGCTGCAACCGAGTGAGAACGGATGGGGTGAGTTTTAGCTACTACAGCAACATTTAAACTAGGGTCAGTACGGGCAATTTCCACAGCCGCACGACATCCTGCTAATCCTCCCCCGACAATAATTACATCATGTTCCAGCATAAACTAGCCCCCGACTGCAAAAAGCTGCTGTTCTATTGTAGAGATGCGATTCACAAAAAAATTCCCCGTCTGCTGACAGGGAAGTTAATTAATGCAAAATTAACCATGATTAAAATCTACTACTCCCTACTATTCAACTAGTAGCTTGGATAGGTTGTTGTTGAGAGACATTACCAGGGATAGGTGCAGTCTTAGTTCCCCGTTCTATAGCAACTAGTTCAATATGATTTAACAATGTAGTTACAAAAGCAAACAGCAAGAAAGGCAGCGATAGCAGAACAATGAGACCTACTGTTGCTAAAGCATATACTGGTCGTTTCGCACCCATCAGTGCCAAAGCTGATGCCAAACTAAGCGTAATTGTAATTAGCCAAACAATAATTTGACCATAAATATCTCCAAAGGTCAGGGTGCAGACAAACCGATAGTTTTTTATATCATTCATGTTCATTACAGTTGCCTCAAGTCTCTCCTATAGGTTCTACGTTAGAGCCATGTTTGACTACAAAACAATTTCTAAATATTTTTGCAATGTTTGTAATATCACTTCACAATTTGATTTTTTTATTACAAATATAGTTAATTGAGCTAATATCAATTCTTAATGAAGCTGCGCTCAATAAGACCTAAAGGATCGAGTCTAAAATAATCAATCATCCTCGGTGTAAATTTTTGTAAGATTTAGAACTTTTTGCTTGATTAATCAGACTTTACAAAGCAAAACCCCTTGAAATTCAACGATTTCAAGGGGTTTGCGTATATGCCAGGAACGAGACTTGAACTCGTGACACGAGGATTTTCAGTCCTAGGTAAAGTTAATACATTTCAATACTTACAGGCTAACAAATTGAAATTTACACCATTTTTACACCATTTTTAGAAGTAATTTACACTCATAAGTAAAGAAATCCAAAAACTCAAGAGAAAATTCATTCCTCTTTGAATTTTAAGTTTTGTTTCTTCATTTGTTTAAAATTTACATTTTGATATAAATCGTTAAATATGTATGAGTATTTTCAGCCATTAGGGTTCAGTTGAGCCGATCAATTGGGTTGCAATATAAGAACCAAAACAGTGAAATTTTTCGCTAACACAAGAAAATGATAGATGTTAGTGTGGCGAGAGCCGCACATCAACCTGCCAACTGATGCTCAGATAATACTTGAGAAAGTATAAAAGAAAACTTTTATAGCTCAGATATCCCTTGTAATAGTAATTAAGCGTAGTTGAGCAAGATTGCTCTGCATTTTCGGGGTGTCGTGATGAGCTTAATTAACCTGGATCTAGTCATCAACGCAATTACTAGCATTGCGAATCCTTTAATTAAAGAAAAAATTCTGCGTAATGAGACAGTAATTAAGTTACTCCAGCAATTTAACCTTGACCCAGAGCATCCACCAGCCGATTTTAGTGGTGTTTACGCCTATGCCTTAGTAGAATACGGTGTTGGTAAACCAAAACCATTTCTCGAATTATTTCGACAAGAAGCCATTAAACAAGCATTTCGCAAAGCATTAGGCCACAATAATCCCTCAATTTTGCTTTCTGAAGTTGATGCTTTTTTGGAAGCTTATACCTTGGGTGAAGAAATCAGAAACTTAGAACTGGATGTCAGACGAGAGGTAGCTGCATTTGCAACCGTGTTTATTGAAGTCGCCAAACGCAGTCGTACACCTGCTGATGTCTTAATGAGTCAGCAGATTGGATCTCTGCATAAAAGAATTGCTGGTATTCAAGAACAACTGGAGAGATTGCCCACACTGGAGGGCATTCGTACAGAAATGGCCAGATTAGCAGCCCAGAATTCTCTAGTATTAACCGAACCTGCAACTGAAAATCAGTGTAGAGCGATGTCTAACGACAAGCTGCTTCGCATCTACGCACTTGCCCAACAAATGCGAGGATGGTTTGAAACCTTGGGCTACCGCCTAGAAAAATATGAAATCTGGGCAGAAGAATATTTTGAATGGATTATTAACGTTCCAGTCCGCCGCAGTTATGACCGCATTCTTGTACGAGGCGTTGCGGGAGAAGTGAGACTGAGTGATGTTATGGCGTTGCGTCAATCAGTTAATCAACAAAAAACTGATGAAGGCTGGTTAGTAAGTACCCGTCGCATTTCCCGCGCAGCCAGGGATGAAGTCAAGAAGGAAGAAAATCGTCACCTTGACTGCTTTACATTTGACGAACTGATTGATTTAGATGCTGACTTTACTGGTTATCTTGATTGGCTAGAAGCGGAAATCAAACGCCGAAAGATTGATCAAAAATATGTCCCACTTGCTTGTACTAAAGAAGAAATTGATCCAGTAACTAAGCGGCGAATTGGTATCAGCCGTTATGAAGCAGAAGACGGCTGGATTGATGGTTACATAGACTTATGGTTGGATGACCCTGCTAAAGAACATATTTCTATTTTGGGAGAATTCGGCACAGGTAAAACTTGGTTTGTCTTTCACTATGCTTGGACAGCACTCCAACGTTACAAAGATGCTCAAAAACGTGGTGTTGAACGTCCCCGTCTACCTTTAGTAATTACCCTGCGTGACTTTGCCAAGGCTTTAAATGTAGAAAATGTTTTGGCGGGTTTCTTTTTTACTCAACACAATATCCGCTTAAATAGCGAAGTTTTTGACCAACTCAACCGGATGGGTAAATTGCTGCTCATTTTCGATGGTTTTGACGAAATGGCAGCAAAAGTTGACCGCCAACAGATGATTAACAACTTCTGGGAACTGGCAAAGGTAGTAGTTCCGGGTTCTAAAGTTATTCTCACCTGTCGTACTGAACATTTCCCCGAGGCGAAAGAAGGACGCGCTTTACTCAATGCAGAACTACAAGCCTCCACGAACAAATTAACTGGTGAAACCCCACAATTTGAAGTGCTGGAACTGGAGAAATTTAACGACGAGCAAATTCGGCAGGTGTTGTTATACCAAGCTGAACCAGCCACAGTTGAACAAGTCATGGGCAATTCACAGTTACTAGACTTAGCCCGTCGTCCAGTGATGACTGATTTAATTTTGGAAGCTTTGCCAGATATTGAAGCGGGTAAACCTATTGATATGTCACGGGTTTATCTGTATGCAGTGCGGCGCAAGATGGAACGAGATATCAAAGCAGAACGTACTTTTACTTCTTTGGCAGATAAATTGTACTTTTTATGCGAACTGTCTTGGGAAATGCTCTCTACTGACCAAATGAGTCTGAATTATCGGCTGTTTCCAGAACGTATTCGTCGCTTATTTGATTCTGTGGTGCAGGAAGAGAAAGATTTAGATCACTGGCATTATGACATGATGGGACAGACGATGCTTGTCCGCAATGCTGATGGTGATTACACTCCGGCACATAGGTCACTATTAGAGTTTTTTGTGGCGTATAAGTTTGCGGCAGAGTTGGGGGTGTTATCTAGCGATTTTACAGAATTAGCCCAAGCTCAGTCAGATTTGGATAGCGGTGCAACGCCTGTTGATTATACTTGGTCTGGTTATTTTTCGCTTCAAGGGAGTGGGGAGGTTATCGCACCACTAAAAGCATTTACAAGTGAGTCTTTAGATAAGTTGAGAGAGACAGTTGGGCGATCGCCACTAACAAAAGCGGTAATGGATTTGCTTTTACCGATGTTAGGTAATAATGAGTCCCTTATTAATGTTGTTGAAGGAACGAGGGGTAAAAGCGAAGACGAGGTAGGTTATGTCGGTGGAAATGCCGCAACTTTGATGGTTAAAACTCATAGAACTGCTTTGGAAAGTAGAGATTTTAGCAGGACGGTTATTAAAGGGGCTGATTTTACAAACGTCAGCTTATGCCAAGTAAATTTTGCTGAAGCTAATCTGAATAATTCTTCTTTCAGTAAAGATTTGGGATATGTTCTCTCTTTGGTGTTCAGCCCAAATGGTAAGTTATTGGCTACAGGAGATAATCATGGTAAAGTTCGGTTGTGGGAAGCTTTAAGTGGAAAAGAACTTCTGATGTGTGAAGGCCATACTGAGTGGATAGATGTACTCGCCTTCAGCGAACAAGGTAATATATTTGCTAGTGGTACCCGTGACCGAACAATAAAATTATGGGATATCGGAACGGGTAGATGCCTGAACACTTTACAAGATCATACTAGCTCAATACGGTCAATTGCCTTCAGCCCTAAAAGTCAAACACTAGCCAGTGCTGGTCTTGATATAACAATAAAACTATGGGACATCGACACTGGTAGATGCCTTAACACTCTACAAGGACATACTAAATCGATAAATATAATTGCCTTTAGTCCAGATGGCAAATTATTGGCGAGTGGTGGCCATGACTGTACAGTAAAGTTATGGAATATTGATACAGGTGAATGCCTGATTACCTTACAAGAACATACAGATCAAATAAGTTCAATCGCCTTTAGTACAGATGGCAAAATACTGGCTAGTTGCAGTATTGATAAAACAGTAAAGCTATGGGATATTTGCTCTGGTGAATGCTTAAACACAGTACAAAGCCATACTGGTCGAATACTCTCAGTTGCCTTCAGCCCTAAAGGTCAGATATTTGCCGATTATAGTGAGGGATATCTGAGATTATGGAATATCAGCAATAATGAACAGGTGCAAATTTTTCAGGTAAATACTGAGTGGGTGCTTTCAATTGCCATTAGTTCAGATGGTCACATGCTAGCTAGTTGCAGTAGTGACAGGACAGTAAAGATATGGGATGTTCGTACAGGTGAATGTCTAAATATTTTGCAGGGACATACCAATGCAATAGGTTCATTATCATTCAGTCCGCAAGCTAAAATACTTGTCAGTAGTAGTGGTACATCGGTGCAGATATGGGATACTCACACAGGCGAGTGCCTCAAAACTTTGCAAGAACATACCATTCGGATACTCGCAACCGCTTTTAGTTCCAATGGTAAACTACTTGCTAGTGGTAGCTATGACCAAACGGCAAGACTATGGAATATTCGCACAGGTGAATGCCTTAAAGTTTTGAGACATAACAATTGGGTGCGTTCAGTTACTTTCAGTTTAGATAGTAAAATACTCATCAGTGGTAGTGACCATATAGTAAGGTTATGGGATATTCACAGTGGTAAATGCCTTAACACTTTACAAGGACATAGCGATAGAGTTGGGACAGTTGCTATCAGTCCAGATGGTGAGACGCTAGCTAGTGGTAGCTATGACTGTACAGTAAAACTATGGAATATTCATAGTGGTGATTGCCTTAACACTTTACGAGGACATAATAGAAATGTATATTCTATGGCTATCAGTCCAGATGGTGAAATGCTAGCTAGTGGTAGCTATGACCGTACAGTAAAATTGTGGAATATTCATAGTGGTGATTGCCTTAACACTTTACAAGGACACAATAGTTCCGTAAACTCCATTGCTATTAGTCCAGATGGTGAAATGCTAGCTAGTGGTAGCTATGACCGTACAGTAAAATTGTGGAATATTCATAGTGGTGAGTGCTTTATGACCTTACAAGGTCATAATAGTTCAGTCAACTCAGTTGCTTTTGATTTGAGTGGTCAAACTCTCGCCAGTGGTAGTGAAGATCAGACAATTAAAATTTGGGATATCAAAACTGGTAAGTGCATCAAAACACTTAAGCCTAAAAGACTCTATGAGGATATGAACATTACAGGTGTTAAAGGTTTAACTGAAGTTGAAAAAGCCACTCTTAAAGTCTTAGGTGCAGTGGAATTTGAGCAATAAATATAGAACAATTTTCTACAATATATGGAAATAACAAAAGTATCAAATGAAGGAAAAGTAATTATTCCTGAAGAATTACTAAAAGCTTCAGGCTGGGAAATCGGACAGGAATTAATAGCAATTAATATGGGTGATGGGATTCTTCTCAAACCCAAGAAGCCCTTTGCAGAAACTACATTAAATGATGTTGCAGGCTGTTTAAAATATCAAGGCGTACCCAAATCTTTAGAAGATATGAATGATGCCATCCATCAAGGTATAGAGGAATTATGGCATGGTGGCAGTTGATACTAATATAATTGTGCGTCTATTGACTCAAGATGATGAATTACAGTACCAAAAGAGTCTAGAAATTTTTCAAAACCAAAATGTTTTTATACCAGATACTGTAATTCTAGAAACTGAGTGGGTACTAAGGTTTGCTTATAAGTTTAAACCTGTTGAAATCTGTACAGCGTTAAGAAAGCTGTTTGGATTGCCAAATGTCCATCTGAGTAATTCTGGCGTAGTGTTTCAGGCGTTGCAATGGCATGAATTAGGCTTAGATTTTGCTGATGCCCTTCATCTAGCCTACAGTCAGAATCATGCAGAATTTTACACTTTTGACGATAAATTTGTGAAAAGGGCTAAAGGGTTAACTACCTGTGAAGTCAAGCAGCCTTAGTAATGACTCAGTAACAAAACCTAGCTTCAGAATATGTGATTAGGCGATCGCCCACTTTGTCCCTTACATTAATTTAGTAAGAGCGATCGCATTGCCAATTCTGACACGTTTCTAATGTGCGATCGCCATAACAACTCTATGCCAGGATAATAATATCCTTGACATTAACTATATATGTACAGCCTAGAAATCCCAGAAGGTCAAGCTGAATTTGCTGAACTACTCCGTCGAGTGCGAGACGGAGAAGAAGTGATTATTTCTCAAGCAGGCACTCCTATCGCGCGTATAGTCCCAATTGCGGAACAGAAATTACCTCGAATTCCAGGTTTAGACCGTGGTCAGGTAACAATTTCCCCAGACTTTGATGCTCCCCTCCCCGACGAGGTGCTAAATGCTTTTATCAACCCAACAGAAGCAGAAGCATGAGAGCATTACTTGATACCCATACGTTTATTTGGTGGGTTATTGACGATAACCGACTCTCATCTACAGCTAGAAATATAATTGCCGATCCAGGGAATAACTTATTTTTTAGTGCTGCAAGCGTATGGGAAATTGTAATTAAAGTTCGTTTGGGTAAATTAAATTTACCAGAACCACCAGAAACTTACATTCCCAATCGGTTGACTATAAATCGATTTGAAAGTTTGCCTATTCAAATGAATCACGCTTTACAAGTCGTTAATCTACCTGCTTTACATCAAGACCCTTTTGACCGAATAATTATTGCTCAAAGTCAAGTGGAAAAAATGCCCATAATTACTGTAGATAATAAAATCACACAGTATCCTGTTGATGTCATTTGGTAGCCAAAGATAAGAATTGCTTAAAGATGAATAAAACTCAATCAGTGGCAGAAAGGAAAGGATAACCCATCACCACAGTCAAGCTATTCCTCATCGTCTCCCTCTTCACCATACTGTGCTGGTGGTTCGCCATGATATTCCAGAATCTTGGGCTTTTTCATTTTGGCATTGGCAGGCTCAATCTTTTCTAGCTGCAAATCAAACTCCCATTCATCCAGTAAATCAAAGGTAAATTGCAGATGATTTCCCACCTCAATTGGTAATTCACCTAAGCGAAAATCGTTGGTGTTAGGAGGAATATCAACAAAGGGATGAGTAAATTCAAAAATGCGCCCTATATGTATATGGTCTTTGTAAATGAATCGGTAGAGATGTTCAAAGTCAAAATCAAATGCTTCCACAACTGCTGCGGCTACTTGATCAAAATTGAGGTTGCTAGGAATGGCTATGCGTCGCCAAGCATCTAACAGCGTAACTTTAAAAGTATAAATTGCCTGCTTAAACTCTCCGTTGGCGATGACTAAGGTTTGTTCCCATTCAGGAAAGTATTGTTGGAGATATGGTTTGAGTTTTTCAAAGGCGATGCGGAAATCTAGAGAGATTTCTTCATCTTCTGGCTGTCGTTCAATTTCATCATAAATTTCAGAGAGCAAACCTATCATGGCATCTCCCCAAGGACAACGTTTTACAGTAGTGATACGCCATCCTTTAGCGGGTTCTGCTTCTCCTAGAGTGAGGTCAAGAAAACCAAATAAATGCAACAAGCTAAGATTGTGAAAGCCTGGATAATAGACTAATTTATCTTGTTCTTGATAACTATTAATGGTTAAACCTTCATCTGGAATTTCTCGCCAAAATTGGCAGCAGCGAAATAATGGTCTATAAGGATCTCTAGATTCGCCTAAGAGTTCGCTTTCTCCCCAGATTAGCCAGGATTCTAAGAGTGTGAAATATTGTTCAGTTGGGTTGAAACCTTGCGAAATTTTGAGGCGTTGTTCGTCTAAGATTAATTTGGTTTTTTTGCCTTGGGTGATAACTTGAGACAGTCCAGATGTGCGAAGGACAAAGTATAACCCGTGAATGTAGGGGTATGATTTTTGTTGGGGACGCTTGAGGTTAGTTTCAATAGGGTAACTCAAGCGAGAATTGAGTTGCTGGAGGTATTTGAGAGAGAATTGATGATACGTGCTGCTGACTTCAACGCCGTCTGGTTGGAGAAATTCTAGGACGGTTTGAAAGTCCCGCAGAATTTTTCCTGGGGAATTTTGGCTAATGCTTTGCTTTTGTAAGATTTGCTTTTTATCTTCCGTCAGGGTGGGAAGTTGTTCTCGCAGATGATTGGGAACGGAGAAAAGTCGTCTCATCATCTAATTTCAACTCTCATTTACAGGTATATGAAATGCTTTACTTACAATAGTCGCAGCTTATTTTGACTTTGCACAAACTAAAATTTAATTTGGCGATCGCCGCAACTAATAATCAAGGTAAGCTAGAAGCGATCGCTGTTGTGACTCTTGACTAGAAAATCAAGTTATTCTGGCTGAAGTTACTAGCAGTAAAGTTATTGAGTGTAACTAAGGTTGTGAAAGTTGCACTGCTACCAACACCATCAGCGTCAACTTGAATGAGAGTATTTAACCCAGATTGTATACCTCTAATGTAACCATTGGCGATGGGATTTATGCCTGTGTAGTTGAAGCTGGCTAACAGAGATTGCACTAATAGGACATCATTTGTACTGCTGAAGTCAGTGATAGTATCAGTTCCTTCACTTAGGCTGTTAAAGACAAATTTATCATTGCCAGTGCCACCAGTTAGCTTGTCGTTACCAAGACCACCAACGAGTGTATCATTACCATTACCGCCAGTCAGAGTATCATTGCCATTACCTCCATCAAGGATATCATCGCCATCGCCACCATTGAGAGTGTCATTTTCATCGCCACCAAATAAGTTATTGTTGGCGGTGTTACCTGTGATGCTGTTTCTCAAACCATTACCAGTACCATCAATGGCGTTACTGCCAGTTAAGACGAGATTTTCTACGTTATCGCCTAGCGTGAAACTAAAGCCGACGCGAACAGTATCAGTTCCCTCGTTGGCTGCTTCGATAATTTGGTCGTT
>NZ_DF978422.1:295096-414413 GCF_002897135.1 Nostoc cycadae WK-1
TCGTTGGCTGCTTCGATAATTTGGTCGTTGCTGCTATCAACATAGTAAGTATCGTTACCTGCACCGCCAATCATTACGTCATCACCAACACCACCATTTAAAATGTCATTACCTGCACCACCATCAAGGTAGTCGTTACCAGCATTCCCTTTGAGGTTGTCATCATTATCACCGCCTGATAGGTTGTTATCGGCAACGTTACCAGTGATGCTGTTTTTCAAAGTATTACCAGTGCCATCAATGGCGTTAATGCCAATTAAGACAAGATTTTCTACGTTATCGCCTAGCGTGAAACTAAAGCCGACGCGAACAGTATCAGTTCCCTCATTGGCTGCTTCGATAATTTGGTCGTTGCTGCTATCAACGTAGTAAGTATCATTACCTGCACCGCCAATCATTACATCATCACCAACACCACCATCTAAGCTGTCATTGCCAGCGCCACCAAACAAGTTGTTGTTAGCAGAGTTACCAATGATGGTGTTTCTTAAGTTATTACCAGTACCATCAATGGCGTTACTGCCAGTTAAGATGAGATTTTCTAAATTGTCGCCTAGCGTGAAACTAAAGCCGACGCGAACAGTATCAGTTCCTTCGTTGGCTGCTTCGATAATTTGGTCGTTGCTGCTATCAACGTAGTAAGTATCATTACCTGCACCGCCAATCATTACATCATCACCAACACCACCATCTAAGCTGTCATTGCCTACACCACCATCTAAGAAGTCATTACCTGCATCGCCTTTAAGGCTATCATTTTCGTTACCACCGAATAGGCTGTTATTAGCAATGTTCCCAGTGATGGTGTTTCTTAAGTTATTACCAGTACCATCAATGGCATCAGTACCAGTAAGGATGAGGTTTTCTACGTTATCTCCTAGTACCCAAGTTACACTAGTACGGACAGTATCAGTTCCTTCATTGGCTAGTTCTATGATTTGATCGTTGCTGCTATCAACGTAGTAAGTATCATTGCCAACACCACCAATCATTAAGTCATCACCCACACCACCCTCTAAGGTGTCATTTCCGGCAAAGCCTTCAAGGGTGTCATTTCCGGCATTTCCTTTGAGGTTGTTACCGCCACTGTTACCAGTAATTAGGTTGTTGAGTGCGTTACCTGTTCCTGAAAGACCACTAGTACCAGTCAAAATCAGGTTTTCAATATTTTCGCCCAATGTGTAGCTAGTAGATGAACGAACAGTATCAGTTCCTTCATCGGCATTTTCGACGACTTTATCACCACTGTTATCCACAATGTAAATATCATCGCCCAATCCTCCGGTCATGGTATCTTTACCAGAACCACCATCAAGGGTATCGTTTCCAGCTAAACCAAACAGGGTGTCATCACCAGCCAAGCCTTCAATTAAGTCATTATTGAGTGTGCCGGTGATGGTGTTTTTAGCAGATGTACCTGTGAGGTTGCGAATGTTAATGGTAAAGATATCACTAGCGATCGCACCCTGGCTATCTGTCGCTATAACTTTAATGCTGAGTATGCCGACATCAGTTAAGGTTGGAGTACCACTGAAGGTGTTGGAGTTAAAAGTTAACCAACTTGGTAGCGGTGAGTCATCTGCTAGGGTGGCGGTGTAGGTAAGGTTATCGCCTGCATCTATGTCAGTGAAGGTGTTGGCAGGAAGGGTGAAACTGAAGGGACTTTTTGCGCCGATAGTTTGATCGGCGATCGCATTCTCTAATATAGGTGCATTATTTAGAAGTTGATTACCAAAGTCAATATCTGTGGCAACTTGACCAGCCGTGAGGGTGACAGTATGCGTCAATTTGACTGAACCACTCGGCAAGTAAAGCGGATCATCGCTGGAGTTATTATCAGGGTTGGGATTGGCTGGATTTGTTGGTTGGCTGTTGAGGTTGAGGATGGCTTCTGCTAAAGCCAGCAGATTTACTCGTGGGAAGTTCAGTTGAGTATTGGTAACGTTGTCGTTTTCATCATCACCGTCATTGATGATATCGCTAGTGTTGTCTAGAAGAGTGCGAAATTCACTCAGGGTAAGTTCTCGTCCGAGTTTTTCAGAGGCAATTTGTTGTGCTAGTACCGCAATACCAGAGATGAAGGGAGTTGCTTGAGATGTACCGCCCATTGACTGTGTACCACCTGTAGCATTTGCCCCTGTAATGAAGATACCAGGAGCAAAGACATCTAACAGGGTGGGGTGGCGTTGGGAGAAACTGGCGATGCGATCGCTTCCCGTCGTATAATCAGTTGCCCCACCACTAAAGGTTTTGTTACCACCAAAGTTATCTGCCCAAACTGCACCTACAGCAATGGTATTGGGGTCGGCGGCGGGGTAAGCTATTCCGGGGTTGCTGTTAAATTGATAGAAACTGTTGCCTGCGGCTGCCGCAATTATAATGTTTTTGGAAGCGATCGCTGCTAATTCATCAGCAATACCATAGCGGGGATTGCCTGTAGTCCAGTTTTGGCTATCTCCTACAGAAAGATTGACAGATGCAATGTTATATGTATCTGAATTTTGATTCACCCATTGTAGGGCTGCTTCTAGGTCTGAGAAGTAACCAGAACCGTTGTCTTTAAAGACCTTCAGGGCGATAATATTGGCGTTGGAGGCGATGCTGGCGGCGATACTGGCGATATGAGAACCATGTCCGTTTTTATCGCTTGCGTCGTTGTCGTTGTCGGCGAAGTCGTATTGGTAGATGATGCGATCGCCTATGCCATCATTATTTTTATCTGCACCGAAGAAAGGATGATCTAAATCAATGCCAGTGTCGATGATGACGGTGGTGTAACCTTGACCTTTGATATTGGCAAAGCGGCTATCTGCTTGGAAGTCATCAAGGTTAATTAAGTTAGTGGCTGTGGTGGTTTGGGTAGTGCTTGTGATGCTGAGGGGGTCACTGGGGGTGAAGATTTCCTCCGTGGATGCGGTAGTTGTAATGTTAATGATGGGGTAGGTTTGTTTCCAGCCATCTTGGACGACTTGGGCAACAGTATAATTACCAGGGCGGAGGTCGTTGAAGGTGTAATTACCTTGGGAGTTGGTGAGGGTGGAAGTTTCACCTGCATCTAGGAGGTTGTTATTGTTGGTGTCTAGGTAAACTGTCCAATTTGGTAGGGTGGGTTCATCGTTACCTTTGATACCGTCACCGTTGACATCGTTCCAAACAGTACCGCGAATCTCGGCATCATTATCTTGGATAGCGACGTTGATATTAGGCAAAGTTAAGCTGTTGTAGTTGTTGTCAGTGCTACTGATGTTGTGAGTAATTGTAGCTATGTGGTTGCCTTCTGGGGTGGTGTCGTTAACGGCGGTAACTGTAACAGTTTGGGGAGTATTCCAGTTAGCAGCAGTGAAGGTAAGGGTAGTGTTATTGGTGGTAATTTGACTACCAACATTCAGGGTAATAGTGACATCAGCAGTGGGTTGAGTTTTTAAGACAACTGTGTATGTGTCGGTTGCGCCACCTTCAACTACATTAGTGCTACCGTTAGATTGTGTAATTGTTACCCCTGGAGTAACTGCACCTTGGATGGTAAAGGTGGTATTTTTCGGTTCAATACCTGCATTTCCGGCTAAGTCTTGAATGCCGGGGGTGTTAATTTGTAGGTTGTAAGTTCCGGGAGTTTGGGTGAGAGTTTCTAAGCCGTTAATGCGGTAAGTTGTTCCCGAAACATTACTAATTGTGACTGCATTAGTTATTAAGTTAGTGCCACCATCACGAGTTAAGGTAATGTCTTGATAGTTAAAGGTGGACAAGTTAATAGTTTCGGAGAATTGAACATCAACAGCACCAACAGGAGTAATAACAGGTTGTGATGGAATATTTAAGAAATTAATTAGTGTTGGTGCGGTGACATCAGCAAAGATATTCAGAGGTGTGGTAGTTGTATTTCCGGCTGCATCTACAACTTGAATTTCTAATTCTCTTGCACCTGCACCAGATAATTGTACGGTGCTATTAAAGTTAGTACCGTTGACAGTGGCTTGTCCTAGAGATTGATTGAGATTTTTATCGCGGACGTAAACTTTTAAGCCAGGTTCATCCAAAGAACCAGAGATATTTATTGATGTACTATTAACGCGAACCTGACCGAAAGCATTAGTAACTCCCAAGCTAGTGGAAGCAGTTGCTAACTCAGAATTAGATAAGTTAGCTATTACTTGAATATTTGTCGGTACATTAGGCGCAATTGTATCTAATGTCCAGTTTTCAGACAGGGAATTAGTTACAATATTTCCGGCTGTGTCTTTAATACCACTGCCAACAACTGTAAAACTATAAGTGCCATCAGTAGTTTGTAAACCATTTAAACCACTGAAGCGATACGTTGTGTTATTCAGTTGAGTAAAAGTGACACCATTGGTAATTAAATTAGTTGTGCCATCACGGGTGAGAATAACATCGCTTAAATCAAAAGTTGTCGAGTCAATTAATTTGGAAAAGGCAATATCCAGAGTAGAAACTTTAGTATTGCGGGGGCTGGTGACATCGGTAATTGATAGCAGACTGGGGGCATTTGTATCTAATGTCCAGGTAAATCCTTTTGCACCTACGCCTGTATTACCGTCGGTATCATTAACACCTCTAGCATTAATTAAAAATGAGTATTCACCATCAACATTAGTTAAATCACCCAGGTTATTAATTTGGTAAGTAGTTGCATTAATTGGGGTGATAGTAACGGTACTCTTAATTAAATCACCGCCACCATTGCGGTTGAGGAACAAGTCGCTAAAATCGAAGCTGCTGGGGTTAATGGCTTCGGTAAAGGAGACGGTAACGGTGTTAACTGGGGTTATGAGACGGTTGGAGGTAAAGCCAGAAATGGAAGCGACGGCGGGACGTTCACCTGTGAAAATCCAATTTTCGGTAACAACTCCTACACCGGAAAGTCCTTCAAAATCTTGCACTCCGACGGCATTCACACTCAGTTGATATTGTCCTACATTGCCTGTGATGCCTTGTAAGTTACCGATGCGGTAGGTGTTGGCATTAACTTGCGTGATGCTGAGGTTATTGGTATTGACTGCAACACCATCTAGGGTGAGGGTGATGTCACTTGCATCAAAGGTAGCTGCTTTGATGGGTTCAGTGAAGACAACATCTAGGCTGTCAACAGGAGTGTTGCGGGGGTTGGGGTCAACATCAACAATTTCGCGGACTTTTGGCGGGGTTTGGTCGCCTGTAGTGTAGGTGATGGTGTAGGTTTGGGTGCCTGCTGTGGCGTTATTGTCGAGTAAATGTAAGATGTTTTCGTAGATAGGACGACCTGTAGCGGGGAAGGTGCGGTCTGTTGTCCACACGTTGTCTAAAATGAGTTCTGTACCATCGCTACGCAGTACCTTTTTAATTTGGAATTGTCCGTTACCGGGATCATTGAGGCGGAGGTAAGTCCATCCTGATTCTACCGTGGCACTGACTTGGACTGTTAAATCTTCAAAGGTTGCTACTCCGTCTGTGGTGGCGTTGGTGACGACTTTTACGGGTGCTGTTCCACCACTGCTGAAGTAGAGGGTATCGGGGTCGAAGTTGGCATCAAATACATCGTTAACTAAAAAGTCTGTCAGGTTGTCATCGTTGGCGCGAACTTTGTGAATCAGCTCATGGATTTTAGTTTCTTTAATTAAAGAAAGTTCAGGGTTGTTGAGTCCATTGACGTGTTCAAAAGTGGCTTTGTATTCGATGAATTTGCCTTGCAGACTTGACTTAAGTAACCAGTCAGCCACGGCGGTTTCTCCGGCGGCGATGTTGCCGAAGTTAACGGTTAAGGAAGGGTTGACAGTTTCGTTGTTGACTTGGCTACCGATAATTTGGAAGTCAATTAGCAAGCCTTTTTCATTGTCAACTATTTTGGGTTGGGCGGAAGTGATGCGGAGATTTTTTGCGTCGCCTTTACCTTCGTTTTTGACCAGAACACCAAGAGAGAAGGGGACTGATGTTTCAGTTTGGTCGGTGAAGGGGTCATCACCGTAGACGTTGCGTTGCTGGAAGTAGTCGAGGTAGAGTTCGGCTTGGGGATAGACGGTGATGGGGGTGGACAGTAAAGGAACAGTGATGAGTTGACCGTTTTCTGTGTAGGAGAGTGTACCGCCGATACTGTATTGGGTGGGGACTTCCGGCGCGGCGAGGTTGGTGGGGATGAATGTCCATTGGGCGCTACCGATACCTTCATCTTGGGGTGTGTTGGGGTTATCGCCAGTGAGGATACCTGTACCGTCTAAGTTGGTGATGTTTTTCAGGATGGGGTTGGTGATCCCGAAGAGGTTGTTAACTACGTTGCCTTGTGCGTCTTTGACTTGCAGAGTGACGGTGAGGTTTTCCAGGTTTGTGGTGTTACCGTTGTCGATTTCGAGTTCGCCCAGGAAGGCGGAACGGGTTGTTACTGCGTCTTGGTCAATGGTGATGCGAACGCGGGCGCAAACTCCACCACTGGAATTTTCAAAAGAATTTTGCAATTCTTGAACAGTTGCTTGAAGTCCATCGAATATATTATCAAAGCCCTCTGCTTTAACTTGCTCAATAGTTGCATTAAGAGCATTGTTAGATTCAGTTAACTTGTCTATTCCTAAAAAATCTTGACTTTGGCCGTTTGGTACGTCAGATTCATTTAAGATACCAGCATTTCGATAGTCAATTGTGCGATTCCATCGATCTATAAATTTGTTTATATCAGTACCTGTAAGTGGTATGGGAAAAGGAATACTCAACAGTTCATTTCGTTCTGACTCTGAAACCTTAGCTTCTGCTGCGTTTTTTCCTATAATTCGAGTTAGAAAAGCCTTAAACCAATTATCAAATAGTTCACTGTCCTCAACCTTTAACCAAATGGAATCTCCAAAAAACGTACTAAATCCGCTTAACACTGTCTCTAAGCGATCGATATATTCAGTAATTGTAGCTAAACTTTGATTAGTAGATAATCGAACTAAATTACTGTTGTCAATATTAATAAAATTAGATGAAGAACTAGATAACAGGGTAGCAATATTGTCTAGTGCGTTTATTGCGTCTGGAACTTTATTTAACAGTCTCAGTGACTTACTACCATCTACAAATTCTATTAATAGTGTAATAGCAGATGAAGCACCACCTACATAATCATTCTTACCGTATTGTATTGCAACAGAGAGAGCGAATGCTAATATTGCAGTTGGCTCAGTAATAGGAAGTGTTAAAGATATTAACAGAAGAGAAAGATTTCCAAGTGCCTTTAATTTTTCTAATGTATTGGGATCGCAATTAGACGGGGAATTAACGGTTGTTGGATTAGAATGAATGTTAACGTCATTACTACCAGGAGTAGGATTACCAACAGGGTTCCAAGGCTCCCCAGAGCAGTTACCTTCTACATTATAAACCAGAACATTTGTAGACTTAGAGACTGGAATTGGGAGGCCACATATATAATCGTAATATATTTGCCCTCGAACATTACAAGGAACTGAAGGCTGCGCTGCTAAAAGCGAAATTTCTCCACTACTGTTTTGCAAAGTATCAAAATCAGCAATTCTAGTAATTATGACAGGTACAGTAATAGAACTCTTCGCCTCTAATGTTCCAATATCTTCAATTAAAGGCTCAATTTTATAAAATGGATGTGTACCAAAATCGAATTTTACATTATTCGCTGCAATCAACCCATAATTTGTCAAAGTCATATCAATTTGCATGACTTGACCAACAACTTGTAAATCTGCTAAATCAATCAATGGTGGATCAATTACTACTGTTGGAATTGGTACATCTGTCTCAAAAACACTCTCAACAGTGATGTCATATTTATCCTCAATTTCTGTTGGTGTAACATTCCAAATGTATCTAACCGTCTGACGCGACAAGAAAGCATTAACATTTTCAATCTCTCCTGCATCAAGCTGTATCGTCTGGCGATAAGTTTCGTGATTCTCTGCTGTTACCTCAAGCTTATAAAAGCCCTCATTAATATTTGATAGATTAATTACTCCTGCTGCATCTGTTACCGTACTTGCAATCACTTCATTAGTAAAATAATCCCGCAGAGTAACAGTTGCATTTGCTAATTTGGGTGAACCTTCAGCAAAATAAGTTAATTCATCAGCCGTGTTAATCCGAATTTCCCCAACCGCATTACTCACCGCCCGGAAATTAAACGGAAGTGCTAAATCTCCATCATTCCCCGTAGCATCTAAGAAAATATTGCCTTTATATTCTGTTAACGCTAAATCTGCTTCTGGAGTCAGCAATAACGTTACCTTTGTTGACTCTCCAGGCGCAAGAGAATTAATCTTTGTCGGTGATGCTAACTTCAACCAAGGCGCATCAGGAAGCAATACTTCAATATTTTCTGCACCCGCACCGCCTTCATTTTTCACCTCAAACTCTACCGCCGTTTGATTCCCTCGCAACATTCCACTGCTGACGAGATTAGTTGAAGCTACCAAACGCGGCACAATTCTTTCTAAATCAACGCTAACTGGTAAAGTTGCTGTTACTCCTTCCGCACTTGTCAGCTTAATATTAAATGTGTCTTGAGTAATTACAGAATCATTGGGTGCTGTAATCGTATAACTAATAGTATTATTACCCGAACCTGCTAATGTCGCCGGGGTGTTAACTTGAATATTCCAATTACTTGGCGCACCTTCTACTGTATAGGTAAGTCCATTTAAATCAACATCTGTCAGGTTTTGTAAATTCACTTGTGCAGTAAATGTGTTATCTGCAATTACTTTATGAGATGCACTATTACTAGCAAAACGCATTCCTAACAGCTTAAAGCTGTCTTCTGCTGCTGTATCTTCGCCCGGATTATTGGGGAAATAAGCATTAATTTGATAATTTCCACCTTCTCCCGCTAATGGTTTAAATGTGCTAATAAAATTGCCATTACCATCGGTAAATGCTGTTAACTCTCGCACAAACCCATTATTCTTAACTGCAATGGTGACAAATTCAAAAGGTACGGGTGAATTATCACCATTACTTAATGCTTGTCCTTTGAAAATAACTGATTGTCCAGCAATGCCTATTTCTGTGTCTGTGGAAACTATAGCCCGATAAGCAGCCGCAACGGATACCGGGAGAATAGTTGTATTGTTATTATCGCCAATGCTTCCACCTTCATTAATAGTATTGGTAGCATCAGTTTGAGCGATTAAATAATATTGTCCGGTAGTTCTGGGAACAAAGAAAGCAACATTCCTTTCATAAAATTGCCCGACTGGGAAGTTTCCTTGAAATTGAAATTCTCCTAACAGGGTATCGCTACTATCTAATTTGTTATCAGTAGATAAATAAACTCGGTCTATTGCGGGAGTTGCTTCGGTTGCTGTTGCTTTGGCTAGTCCTTTATTTTCAACTTTATAGCTGAAGAATGCTTGCTTTCCTGTTAATAAAGGTGTGGTTGCACTTAAATTAGAGATAACTAAATCCGGTACATTAATATCTGTCACCGTCAAGTTACGAGAACCACTACTAAAGCCTGTGGCTGATGCGGTAATAATAACTGGTTGCGCCCCATCTGCGACACCATCATCAACTGCGTTAATGTTAAAGGTTGCAGAAGCTTGATTAGCTAAAATGGTGACTTGGGTGGGAACTGTTGCTTCAGTGGTATCACTAGAAGTCAGAGTAATAACTAAATCTTGATCTGTAACAATATTACGAGTGACAGTTCCTATTGCAGCAGCATTTCCGGCATTCTCAGCAACAATATCCTTATTAATTGATACACCCAAAGTTGGTGCTTGTCCATTATCCACTATTGTTAGGACTGCTGTACCCTGTGTGCCAATTGTCGCACCACCAGTGGGGTTGGTGAGGGTGAGGGTGAGGGTTTCATCGGGTTCAACGGTAATGTCATTGTTGACGGGGATGAAAACTGTCTTGCTGGTTTCTCCCTCTGCAAAGGAAATGGTTATCGGTGTATTGTTATAGTCGCTGGGTGCTGTTGCTGTACCGTCAGTTAAATTAATAGTTGCACCGACTACGCCTGTTAATCTACCTGTGCGGGTAACGGTAACGACGGCGATCGCTTCTCCATTCTCTCTTACGCTAAAGTTAGCCGCACTAAAGGCCAGTGCCACATCATCATCGAGAATTTTAACAGTAGCACTACCTTGATTCCCAATAGTTGCACCACCTGTAGGGTTAGTCAAGTTAATGCTAAAGGTTTCATCGCCCTCAACTTTAGAGTCATTGCGGATGCGGATAGCGTTACTTCCCCCCAAACTGGCTGACTCTACAGTGATAATCTTACTCGTCTCACCGTCAGCCAAGGTGATGTTAAACGCACCATTATAAAAGTCATTATTAACGGAACTCGCCCCACAACCGCACCCTGTAGCAGTTCCATCGGTAAAGGTAATAGTCGCGCTGACTGCCCCGGTTGTCCGTCCTGTGCGGGTTACAATGATGTCAGTAACCGCAGTTCCATCTTCACGGACAGTGTAATTGGCTGTACTAAAGTTTAGCTGAACATCGTCATCTGCGATCGCTACTACCGCAGTATTTTGTCTACCAACTGACGCACCACCTGTAGTATTAGTCAGGCTGAGGTTTATCGTCTCCGTTCCTTCAACTACAGTATCGTTGACGATGGGAATAGTGATGATTTTGGGTGTATTGTCGCCGTTGGCAAAGGTGACGGTGATGGGATTATTGTTGTAATCTTGGGGTGCTGTTGCACTACCATCATCTAAAGAAATTGTCGCAGTAACTTCGCCATCACTTCCCCCAGTACGGGTAATAGTCACAGCCGTAATTGGCGTACCGTCTTCGTTGACGCTATAAGTTGCATTACTGAAGGCTAGAAAACCTTGCTGGGGTGTGTCGTTATTGATAATCGTCAGCGTAGCAGTATTTTGATTACCAAGGGTTGCACCACCAGTGGGGTTAGTTAACGTCAGGTTGATGGTTTCATCGCTTTCAAATTGCGTATCGTCAACTATAGGGATGGTGACAATTTTAGAAGTTTCACCATTAGCAAAGTTAACAGTAATCGGCGTATTGTTGTAATCTGTTGGTGCTGTTGCAGTGCCGTTACTGGGTGTTAAAGTTACACTGACTGCGCCATCGCTTCCACCTGTGCGGGTAACAGTAACAGCAACAACCGGAGTTCCATCTTCGTTGACGCTGAATTGAGATGCACTAAAACTTAATGTTCCCGGTTGTATGGGATCGTCGCTAATAATAGTCAGTGTCGCCGTGCTTTGCGTTCCCAGCGTTACACCACCAGTGGGGTTAGTGAGGACTAGATTAATCGTTTCGTTTGACTCAAATTTGCTGTCATTGACGATGGGGATACTGACAGTTTTCGCAGTAGTATCGCCATCAGCAAAGGTGACAAGAATCGGACTGTTATTGTAGTCTTCTGGTGCTGTTGCTGTACCATTGCTGGGGTTGACAATAACGCTAACTTGTCCATCACTTCCGCCAGTACGAATTATGGTAACTGCTGCTGTAGTTGTCCCATCTTCATTGATAGTGAAAGCAGTATTATTAAACGCTAATGTCCCCGGTTGTTCATTATCAAAAATTGTCAATGTCGCTGTATTTTGCGTACCCAAAATTGCCCCACCAGTGGGATTAGTCAGCGTTAGGTTGATAGTTTCATTCCCGTCACCAATTCTGTCGTCGGTGATGGGAATAACAACGGTTTTGCTCGTCTCCCCAGAGGCAAAATTAACTGTAATGGGAGAATTATCATAGTCAGTTCCCGCCGTTGCCGTGCCATCATTGAGAACGATTGTTGCACTGACTTCCCCAGTATTTAGTTCTGTGCGGGTAACAGTGACTGCAACAACGGGAGTTCCATCTTCATTGACGCTAAATTGAGCAGCACTAAAGGCAATTTCGTCTTTGGCTTCAACAAAATAATTGGAGTTAATATCTAACCCCGTCACCCCTTCGATAATAGCGATGAGTTCATCAGGTTCTGCGCTGGGTTTGTTGAGGTAGATAGCAGTACCGGAAATGCCATTAATGGGAGAAGCAGCGAGTAAATAATTACTCTTGGAACCTTTTAGTTGAATGAAATCTTCATTGGGGTTAAAGTCTTTAATCAGGGCATAATCATTAGTGCCTGCTGTCGTAGTATTGCTATCTTCGTAGAAGATATTAGCAGCATTACCTAAAATAAAGCGATCGCTCCCCGTTCCGCCAGTCACGGTATCAATTTCATTCAATCCAGGGGTAGCAGCATAGGGATTCACACCGATGATGATGTCATTACCCGCACTACTATTGATGCTATCGTTCCCTGCACCACCGATAATGGTGTCATTACCTGCAAAACCTTGGAAAAAGTCGTTATATACTGTCCCAGTAATATTAAAGTTTTCGATTCCTGCATAGTAAATTAGGTCGGCATTATCACCTGTACGCCGGAAGCGATCGCTTAAATTAGTGTTGTAAACTCCTGTGGTATAGCCTGTAAAATCAAGAATGAGGGTATCATTGCCTGCCCTGCCATCTACACTTCCTCTTACTGTCGATGCTGTCAATCCTAATTTGATACGATCATCGCCACTACCTGTGGTAATCCCTTCAATGGCTTCAAAATTCTTGACACTGGTGTTGGCAAAGTTAACTTGATTGGTTGTTTGAGTCAAATCAATGTTGACAGAACTGCTTTGAGTCGAAAAGTCAAGGGTTAAATAGTCTACCCCACCTGCACCATCAAGAGTATCCCCTGCAATGCCTCTCAAATAATCTGTATATACTGTCCCAGTAATATTAAAGTTGTCAATTCCTGTATAGTAAATTAGGTCGGCATTATCACCTGTACGCCGGAAGCGATCACTTAAATTAGTGTTGTAAACTCCTGTGGTATAGCCTGTAAAATCAAGGATAAGCGTATCATTGCCTGCCCTGCCATTTACACTTCCTCTTACCGTCGATGCTGTCAATCCTAATTTGATACGATCATCACCACTACCTGTGGTAATTACTTCAATGGCTTCAAAATTCTTGACACTGGTGTTGGCAAAGTTAACTTGATTGGTTGTTTGAGTCAAATCAATGTTGACAGAACTGCTTTGAGTCGAAAAGTCAAGGGTTAAATAGTCTACCCCACCTGCACCATCAAGAGTATCCCCTGCAATGCCTCTCAAATAATCTGTATATACTGTCCCAGTAATATTAAAGTTGTCAATTCCTGTATAGTAAATTAGGTCGGCATTATCGCCTGTACGCCGGAAGCGATCGCTTAAATTAGTGTTGTAAACTCCTGTGGTATAGCCTGTAAAATCAAGGATAAGCGTATCATTGCCTGCCCTGCCATCTACACTTCCTCTTTCTGTAGAAGGGAGTAAACCGAGTTTAATTGTATCGTTCCCTGCACCTGTGGTAATTGTGCCGATACTCTCGAAATTCTTGACGCTAGTATTAGCAACATTAAATAGATTGGTAGTTTGAGTCAGGTCAACGGTAACATCACTGGTGATAGTAGAAACATCCAGGTAGAGATAATCTTTACCACCTGCACCATCAATAGTATCCCCAACAGTGCCTTTCAAATAATCTGTATATACTGTCCCAGTAATATTAAAGTTTTCGATTCCTGCATAGTAAATTAGGTCGGCATTATCGCCTGTACGCCGGAAGCGATCGCTTAAATTAGTGTTGTAAACTCCTGTAAAATAGCCTGTATAGTTCAAAACTAATACATCTCGACCGACTCCACCATCGACACTACCAAAACTATTAATTAGGACATCATCCCCATCACCACCATTTAGAGTATTCGTCCCCGCACCACCATCTAAGATGTCATTTCCTGCTAACCCATTCAGGTTGTCATTCCCTTCCAAACCCTGAATAAAATCATCTCCGACTGTTCCAGTAATATTGTCATTACCTGCCGTGCCGATAAAATCTTGCTTTTCAATCTCAACAACCTGCCCATCCAGAGTAATTACAGTATGATCATCTTCCGCTTTTAAAGACTGCAACTGCCCACTAGAAAGACTTTCCCCTAGTACCAACGCCGAGAAAATCGCTCCCTCATCCCCAGCACGATCGCTCTCATTCAAAATACTATCAACTCGATGCCCAATTTCTTCTAGCAACAACCCTACTAAATTTTCTGGATTCGCCTGATTAGCCTGCAAAAACTCCCAAGACAGGTATATCTTGTTAGTAAATGCCCCATAAGCTCCATTCGCACCATTGATATCTGCTGCATTACGAATGGCTATCGTGGGAACAATACTTAAATCTCCTGCTAACCACGCTGTTTGTAAAGAGTCAGCATCTGCCGTATCTCCAAAAGCTACTGCAATTTTTTGAGTAAATTCTGGTTCACTAGTAAAAGCCTGTAATCTTTCTTGCACCAGAATCAGAGCTTGTTCTAGAGAACTTAATATATTTGTATCAATGCTTAAGGGAGACTCTACAACTAGATTGTTAGGAAGAATGTAAGTATTATTCATGTTTTTTAGGATAAAAGTAGTTTTAAAAGAGTCATGAAAAATTTTGTCCGTAACTTATGAGGGTCACGGGCAGGTAGATTTAAAAAATTAGCGTTGGAGAGGTTAGACTACTAAAGATATGAGAATTTTGGGGATTGAAATGTTTTGGAGCGATCGCAATCCCTAACTCAAAGCTTTATTAATCAAAGCTTTTATTCTCAAATCTTGGAAATCAATAATATGGTTTTATTCACTTCATAGAGATTAACTCGCTTTTTTTTGGGTTGAAATTAGTGATTAATCAATACTTAGGGAACAAAAAAGTTAGCTGCTCTTAAAATATCTGCATCCAACAACAAAATTAGACGCAGAAAATAACGAACGTTAACACAATGTTCGTTCATAACGTACTTATAAGACAGCTAAAACCAACTTCAGCAAATCCTATCACTGTTTGTAAATTCAATTTAGTATTTTTACGTAAAGTTTATATCTTTTCTTAAAGCAAAATCTAAGTGTTTTTTCTATGGTAAATAAATAATAATCGGAGCTTTTGCTATCTATTCTCTAGAAAATACCAGCAATTAGGCAGCTACTACATAAAAATTTTACAATTAAATGCAATTACTTGCAGTATGCGATACCGTCGGTGGGCTACACCAATGCACCCTGCTAATTGAGAAGCGATCGCCAATGGTAGAGTTTAGGCGATCGCATCTTCAAGCAACTACAAATTATTTCGGTGTAATCGTCCCATCATTCTGAGCTTGTCTAATCGCTCGTTTCAAAATTAACACCGCCATTTGAGACAAAGAACGCTCCTCTGCATCCGCCAATTGTTGCAGAGCTTCTTTGTCTACTTCTTCCATGTAAATAGTTACAGTTACTTTTCCCATATCACCATCATAAGCTATTTTGTGTCTTTTTCTATTAAACACACTAAGACGCATAAATTAACATAAAAATACAGCTAGTTTATGTATAATTACTGATAAGTCAAAAGCCAGCCTCGAACTTTCCTACGGCTCAAGCTGGCTTTTGGCCCCTCTATTCAGGAGTCATATACAATGTTAAACCCTGTTCGCTATAAAACAGATGAACACAGAGCTTATCAACAAGCTTTAAATGATTTTGGCATCACCGAATTACTAGCAAAGCTCAAAAACTACTCTGATGCAGACTTTGACAGCACCTGGATGCAACTCCAGCAGCAAGAAATAGAAACTCTAGCGGCAATTCTGATTTCTGAGTTAACTCATAGCATTAATGGTAAGTTGATTGCTGCTTATCTCCATCTCATCCGGCACAATCACCAAGACATAGCCCCAGGTTTGATTAACCCTTCTCTGCGAGACGCTACGCGAACGGCTTCTCCTAACGGAGACGCTGCGCGAACGCTCAGGGTTAACCTCAAATACCCAGACGCATCTATCGAACTTCCCGCTAACTTTCCTGATGTAGCCAAAACACCCAGATTTTTATATGGCGATCGCTTGCGTTGGCTTTCTAATGAAAGCGATACTGACTGGGGTATTGTCATTGGTCGATTTTATAGCTTTGCTTCTCATCTTTGCGCCTGGAGTTGGTGCTATCTAATTTGGTTAAGCAAAGATTGCCCTAGTGCTGCTTGGACATCTGCCGATATTGCTTGGGAAGAAGATTTAGCACCAATCAGCGAGGAGACACACTAATGAATCCTCATCCACTCAAGCAGCGAGAGCAAGATTTGGTGCAACTCTACAGTTATTGTCAGTTGGGTATGACTCCCAAGCAGTTTTACACCAAGTGGCAGGTGAGTTATGAAGAAATGGCGCAGATTTGCGATCGTTCCCTGTCCACCGTGCGACGCTGGTTTGCAAGAGGTAAAAACTACCGCCGTCCCATGCCAGCCGATTTACGCCACCTGGCACTGATGAACTTTGTGCTAGAACACTTTGAGGAGATTCCCGAAGAACTGCTGAAGAAGCTGTGCTTCCCAGACGAAAGTGAGTAGAAACTGCATCTAATTTCAATATCAAAATGATATTTCTTGCCAGCCACCGTCACAGTAGGCTGGCTTTTGTCTTGGAAATTACAGATTTTACCAGGAGAATTTCATGACTTATCTTGAAAAGCTCAATCCTTGGTGTATAGTCAGGCTTTTACCCAATATGCAGAACCAGATTGTCGCTCGTTTTCGCCGTCGCAGCGATGCCGAAGCTCATCTACAAGTTTTGCGCCGACTCATTCCTGGTGTCAGTTTTACACTGATTTTCAATGTGGGATTAGAACAGCGAGACCTAACTGCTTGAAATTAACGGTAGGAATGTCTAGCGATCCAAATGATCCAAATAAACTGTATTGGTGCGATCGCTGATCGCAAACATCAGCATCAAAAATCTAGCCGATATGGGGTAACGCTAGTACAAGGCACTATAACAACTATGGATCAGCATTACTCAGCCTACTTAAAGTTGAGCGATCGCCACTCAAGATTAATTTTCGTCAACTAGCCAATCAACCCAAATAACTAAAACATTGAGACAAAGGAGGTTTCAAAGCTGAAACATACGTCTGTAATTTCTGCTGTATTTACGCGCAATGTCTAAAATATGGCCAACATTCTGCAAGCAAAAGTCTCAATTGAGGGAACTAGAACACTTGCCATACACCACTTTGGAGTTGATGCTTTGCCATTAGAAGCTAAAGAAAAAGATGGTGTAGCAGGTAATAGCCCCAATGAGTGGAAAAAGACTGTTCTCATGGATGAAGAACGCCAATTATTTTTGCTACCAACATACTTTTTCGGTTGCATTAAGTATGGTGGTAAAACTGTGAAACGGGGTAAAGGTAATTTACTTGCAGACATTGCCAGTACCCTGCAAGTCATGGACGACCAGATTTATATCTGTAATAGCGACGGGCCAATTAAATTACCTGATCCACCTCAAGTCATTGAAGCCGGAACTGTCAAAAGTGAGAAACTACCCGATAGCTATGTTGAAGTGATTGGTGTACGTAACCCTTCTACTAAAGCGAGGAACATTCGCTACCGTGTGGCTGTGAAACCTGGATGGCAATGTTCATTCACCATTCTTTGGGATTCGGTTGTTGTTGATCGAAAGTCTTTAGAAACAGCTATCATCAACGCCGGAACTTTAGTAGGTGTTGGCGATGGTAGACAAAGCATTGGTTACGGAAGATTTGAGCTAAAGGAATTTAGCATTCTTTAAATACCCGTCTCGTTTCGTCAGGTATCGTTAACGCCTGTCCCGTCACCTTCCGTTTCGTCACGTCGTGTTGTGTTAAGTCGAGTTCGGTCAAGTCATGTCTTTTGAACTTTACATAAAAGTCAAGCAAAAACGCCAGCATCCAAATCTGCCTGTTTACCAATGGAAACGCCAGCCGCTTGAACAATGGGAAATTACTCGGCAGCGCATCTACACCAGAGATGAAGGATTGTGCCAAAGTCCAGAAGCCAAACCACCAAAAGTCAATGGATTGTGTCAAAGAACAGCCAGTTTAAAGACTGCTCATATTGATCACATTCGTCCGTTGTCATCTGGTGGGAGCAATCATGCGTCCAACCTGAGAACTCTTTGCCCTGTATGCCATACGCTGCGGCTTGATAGGAAGCATGATGGCATGAGACATAGCCTTGTCAAGAAAGGTTTAATCCCTATCAACTGGAAACAGTTTGTTTGGGATTAAATTATCGGCGATCGCCCGACAGCGAATTGATGCTGCATACAACATGACCATTAATTAAGGCTGACTAATTTTATCTGTAGTGGAATAGCTGATGATTGATATGGAGGGGGCGATCGCTAACCCTACTAAATCCATATCCCCTCTTCGTCTATCATCATGTTTACTCCGACAATTTCTTTCTTAGTATACAGAAGATCATGAATATCATTTTGATATAGAAAGGGATGCCTCTTCGGAGATGCTTAAAAGTTGCAATTATAGGGGAGAATTTAATTTTCTCAGGGTACACAGGAATGCAGGATAGCTTTTGCCTACTGAATCGAACAGTTATCATTCTTGCTAAAGAAAAAATCTCAGGTTCATAAATATCAATTTCAGGAAGTTGTATTATCTTTTCCAAAATTTCTTGATTGCCAATCTTCCCCAATGCCTCTGCTGCTTCCTCTCTAACAATGAAGTGGCTGAGGGCAGAGATTAAGGCATTTACCGCTTGGGGATTACCAATCTTCCCCAATGCCTCTACTGCTTTATGTCTCACACTCCAATTTAAGTTGTACAAGGCAGAAATTAAGGCATCTACTGCTTGAGGATTACCAATCTTCCCCAATGCCTCTACTGCTGCTTCTCTTGTCCAGTCAGTGTAAATATCTGAATCCTTAAAGGCAGCAATATCGTCGTTGAAGGCAGAGATTAGGGCATCTACTGCTTGGGGGTTGCCAATCTTCCCCAACGCCTCTGCTGCTTTGCTTCTGACATCTTTATTTGAGTCGTTGAGGGCAGAGATTAAGCCATCTACCGCTTGAGGATTACCAATCTTCCCCAATGCCTCTACTGCTGCTTTTCTTGTCCAGTCAGTGTAAATATCTGAATCGTTAAAGGCAGCAATATCGTCGTTGAAGGCAGAGATTAGGGCATCTACCGCTTGGGGGTTGCCAATCTTCCCCAACGCCTCTGCTACTTCACTTTTGAAGTAACTATGTGGGTCATTGAAGGCAGCAATTAGGGCATCTACCACTTGAGGATTGCCAATCTCCACCAATACCTCTGCTGCTAGCCATTTCACGTCAAGGTAATTATATAAATCATCAAGAGCAGAGATTAACACCTCTACTGCTTCTGTTTTCACGTCAGGGTCATTATATAAATCATCAAGAGTAGCAAATAAGCTATGTACCGCTTGAAAATTGCCAATCTTCGCCAATGCCCATGCCGTTAGACATTTCATGAAACTATCTGTGTCATTAAGGGCAGAGATTAAAGCATCTATCGCTTGAGGATTATCAATCTCTGCCAATGCCCATGCTGCTAGCCATTTCACATAACTATCTGGGTCATTGAGGGCAGATTTTATGCTATCTATTCCTTGAGGATTGCCAATCTTACCTAATGCCTCTGTTGCTTTCCTTCTCACATAACTATTTGAGTCCTTAAGGGCAGCAATTAAGTCCTCTGCCACTTCTTGGGGATTCTCAATCTTCGTCAAAGCCTCTACTGCATTGCTTCTCACGTAACGCTCTGAGTCGTTGAGGGCAGAGATTAAAGCATCTACGGCTTGGAGATTGCCAATCTTGCCCAACGCCTCTACTGCATTGCTTCTCACGTAACGCTCTGAGTCGTTGAGGGCAGAGATTAAAGCATCTACGGCTTGGAGATTGCCAATGTTGCCCAACGCCTCTGCTGCTTTGCTTCTCACGTCACTATCTGAGTCGTTGAGGGCAGAGATTAAAGCATCTACGGCTTGGGGATTGCCAATGTTACCCAACGCCTCTGCTGCTTTGCTTCTCACGTAACGAGATGAGTGGTTAAGGGCTTTTTTTAACTCATCACAAATCTGTGAATTACTTTTTCCTAACGCTATAACAGTTGAGTTTATAAAACTGACATTTGGGTAACGTCGCCAAAACTTGTAGATTTTGCTAATGATATTTGTAATTGAAGAAGCAGGTTTGTCTGGAATCTCAGCGATACATCTACCTGCTAATAACAACAAAGTCTGGAAAATATCATCTTTTTCATTAACAATAGCTTGGAGTAAAATAACAGGGTCTTTGAGCAATCCTGTCAATAAAGTTAAAGTCTCATGCCAGTCGTAACGCCAAAAAAGCTTTTTAGCTAAAGCTATACCCTGTTGTTGATTTTGTTCTATAACCCGTTTTAAATAACAAGCAGTAAAATATTCTTGAAAAGTGCGGTGTAGAAATAAATAGTCATTACCTTCTCTATTCAACTTTTGCAGAATGCCATACTCTTGGGTTAGCTCAGTCATTGCTTTATCAATTACTTTATCATCTTGAACTTGATAGATTTTTTTAATTTGTTCATAGAGTTCAGAGCTAGAAAAAATTTCTTGGTCAGAAGCTGAAAAACTATAGGCAATTTCTTCAAGTAATCGACGTTTAGCTTCTATTTCCCCGTCTGACGAGTAATTTCTGTTTTGACTCCATTTACTCAACATATAGTCCACAGTTTTTTCATAAACCTGGATACGTCGAGCAGGAAGTGTTATACCTTTTTCTTGATAAAGACTACAAAGCAATGATAAAAGTAGGGGATTTTGGGCTAACCCACCAATTTGAGGTTTATGCTCAAGTTCTGCAATCAATCCTTGAGCTGAAACCGAATCATCCTCTATATAATCGGCAGCATTAGCAAACCAAGTTTCAATATAATCTTGCGTTTGTTTTTGGCTAAATGGAACAATTTCAACTTCTTTTGCATCTTCAAAGAAATTGCCACCATAACCCACAATTCGAGAAGTGCTGATAATTGAACAAGGATAATTGCGTGTAAATCGGTTCAGTTTATCTTTTAATGACAATCGAAATTGGTTTGGTACTTCATCTAACGCATCCAGAAGTAAAAGACATTTACCATTTTTTAACTTTTCTTTTAATAATGGCTGAATATTATCTGCTATTAACGGATACTCTTTCTGAATAATATTCGGGATAATATCAATAACTTCTGCTGAGTCTTCTAGCAACTCAGATAATCTTAAAAATATTGGAAAAATTACACTTTCTACATGGATTTGATTTTCCAATAACTTTTGTCGTTCACTTTGAGATGCTGCGCCTAATTCCATTTTTAACAAAGTGGACTTACCCATACCTGGTTCAGCCAGAACCATTATTTGATAATTTCTTTTTTTTGCATCTTTTCTTATTTCCTCCTTGGCTTCTTCCCAGCTAACAATAGTTTTCTTTAATTTCTCTTCTTCACGTCGCTGTAATTCTTCATCAAAACCCTTTAGGGCATAAACTTTCTTAAGTTCTATTGCTGATTCCGCGTAACTCCAAGTAGTCTCTACTTCATGTTTGTATCTTCTTTCAAGGGTAACTTGAATCGGAATATACTGTCTTTTTAAAACTATAGGTTGTAGAGTATGGAAAAGCTTGAGGTATTTAAAATTATTTTCAATTGCTTGCAAAAACTCAAGCACAGCGTTCTTCTGCTCTTCTTGGCTTAGTGGTGGCGGAGTCGGAGTTTGTAAAACTTTTTTAAGTGTTTCAACATCAACACCTTGGTAAATGCGATCGCCAATGTGAATATCTCCCCCAGTTATCTGCCCAATATTACTATTGAATTTGCCATTTTGGGATACTAACTGTATCACACCCTCAACTATTTTGAGCGATCGTCGCAGTTGCTCAATATCCGTCTTAGTAGTATTTTTACCTTCAACAATGCGGTCAAAGATAGCTAGTAGTTTATCGGTGGAGGGCATAACTTAAATTACCGGGCAGCAATTCTGTATTTACCGTAGCATCATTATCTATCCAGATATGCGGTAATTCTGCACAAATACAGTGAATCTACTAACTTTTTTCATACACTATTTAATAAATTCATACACCTTAAAATCATAAATATATGATAAAAGTGTGCTTTGATACAGATTTTATTGCTTGATTATGAATAGCAAGAAGTGACGATCGCCACCATTGATAGGATTATGAGTTAGATTGCTTGCAAAATTTGTGTGATTAATTACCGTCTCCAATCCGCAAGCCATGAGCTTGACCAATGTTAACGTTGTATTTTCCACGCTGATTTACATTCTGAGTGATTTGGTTGTTAGTACCTTGTTGATTAAAAGCCCCAGGTTCAGGTTCAATCTCTGGTTCACCATCAAAGGGTAATCCTTTCGGCTCAGTTTCACCACCTGCATAGTATGCCAGGATAAAGTTATCAGCTTGCTCAAAATTTAAAATGGGATGCTGGCGATCGCGTGTTCTTCTCGGTACTACTTCACGCGCATACATAGCTAAATCTGCAACCCGCACATAACCATCTTTTTGCGAGACTCCTTCACCTGCTAAGGCTTCAATTAACGCCAGTGTAAAAGCACTATAAGGTCTACCTGCTAGGGATTTTTCATCTGCTTGAGAAGAGGCGATCGCAACTCGTCCTTTGCCTTGATTAAATAAAGCTTGAGCCTCTGGTGGAAGTGGTGCTTTTTCAGCTTCATAGCCTAACTTTGATGTATCTCCTAAGCCACCAGCATGGCAACAGTCCAGTAATACTAACAGCTTTTTGGCAGAAATTGCCTGTAGCTTGGTGATGAATTCTGTACCACTAATCGCTGTTTTATGTAATTTGGCCTGGTCATAGCCAAAAGGCATTAGGTAATACGCTTCTCCAATGGGGCTATTGACCTGATAACCATGTCCAGAAAAATAGACAATTACTGTGGAATCAGCGGTAGTTGATTTAGCTAATTGGTCTAAAGCGGCAAGGATTCCTTCTCGGTTTGCCTGTTCTTTAGTCAATAAATGTACCTGTTCAGGTGAATAAGCGCAGCGTTCTGGGTCTTTGAGAATATTAGCAAAACCGACAGCATCATCTACGGTGTTGGGTAAATCACCACCAACCCCAACAATACAGGCATGACCTTGGCTAAAGAGTGCGTTCACTTTTGATTAGGTATTAGGTAGTATGGCTATAATTTAGCACCTATCTTCAGGTATGAAAATTAGGCATTTTGATATGATAAAAATTCTATTTTTATCATTGGTTATTTTGGTGGAGTCTACAGCTTTGGCTCAAGCAGAGGTTGTAACTAACCCTAAAGCAATTACAGTCAACGCAACAAAGGGAGACAGTATCACCCGCACGATTACACTGCGGACTACCGAAAAAATAAATACTTTAAAAATAGTTAATTCTGATTTATTGAGTGCTGATAATAGCACTGTTTTAGCAGCACGTGCAATTAAATTCACTTCACCACCTACTCAAATTAATCCTCAAGAACTTATTAGTTTACCAATCCAGTTTGATTTGCATAATTCTTCTAGTGGAGAATTTACTGGTGAAATAGTATTGACCTATGAGGCTGGAGAAAAAACTGTTCCTTTGATTGTCAGACTCAAAGATCCGTGGCCATTGCCTCTGACTGTATTAGTGTTGGGAATCATTATTGGTATGGCGGTTTCTGCCTATAGTAGTCAAGGTAAGTTAAGTGATGAGGTAACAGTTAACTTAGAGAATTTGCGTACCCAAATTGCTGCGGATAAGGTAGAGGCACGCTCATTCTGGTCACGGGCTGATATCTATCTTAATATTGCCAAACAAGCACGCGATGCTAAACAAATTGTTGAGGCTCAAGCAGCAATTAATAATGCGAAGGAAGTTTGGCATACATGGCTAAAGCAACGTCCTGATTGGCAGATTCTGTTTCGCTATTATGATAAACTCCGTGAACGCCTTGACCGAGAAGACTTAAAAGAAGATACATCGGCTCTCTATATTCAAGGTATAGATCGAGATTTAGAACAAGCTTTACAAAATGCTCCTGTTCTCTCAACAGCAAATGAATTGCAGCAAGTTCTAGATAAAATATCTCAACAAATTAATACTTATATTCAGCTAAAAACGCAGCTAGAAAAACTAAAAAACTTAATAGCAGGGTTAGAAGATATTAACCAACGCTATGAATGGGAAGATAAAGCATCTGAATTAACGCAGAGATTACATATGCTCATGCCTGCTCAAGAAGCGGAACTACAAAATTTACAATCGGAAATAAATACAGGTATAGAAAAAGTTAAGGCGTTAGAGATTCAGATTTTAGATGTAGAAAAAGGTATTGATGATGGTTCTGAAGTGGGTATGGTTATTCAAGCCCCGTCAGTATCAGAGAAAGAGGCTTATCAAGTTCCATTTCTTACTAAAACAGGAAAGGCGATCGCCAGCTTATGGCAAACTGCTAATGGGCGGTTGAAATTGTTTTATCTTTCCAGTTATCTGATTTCCTTTACTGTGCTGGCAGGTAGTGGTTTTAACCAGTTGTATTGGACTAAGCCCACCTTTGGAGCTAATGGTTGGGGTGATTATTTTGCTTTGTTAGCATTGGGTTTTGGTGCCGAAGCTACTCGCAATGTAGTCACACAGGTTGCTCGTAAAGCCGACGAATCAAGCTCATAGTGCTATCAGCAGCAATTACACAGTATCGGCATTTTATGGGTAAATTTTTGTCTTTTGGCGCAAATTAGCTCACAAAGACGGAAAAAGCTAAAATATTTTTAACTCAGTAACTCAGCTTAAAAAATAGTGTGGCTAATCCAGATCATCTCAGTGAAATTCTTGATCGCGTCCTGAAGGGTAATCAAACTGAGGCGGATATTGACCAACTACGGCGATCGCTAAAAATAGCTGACGGTGTAGTACAGTCAGTATCCCAAACGGGCAAGTTCAACACCAATATTGGGCAGATAACTGGCGGAGATGTACATCTAGGCGATCGCATTTACCAAGGTGCAGATGCAGAAACTATCCGACAAGTTTTTCAGGAAGTTCTGGCCGAAACTGATGACTCTGTGCAGATCGAAGATCTGCCGCCAATAGAGGCAGACTATCGCCTTATACATTATATTTTAACTTTTATATCTCTATTCAGTACTTCAATTGCTTGGTTGGTCGTGGGATCTTGTGTCAAATCAGAGTTTCCAATTGATTATGTTTTGAAGCTAATTATTGCTTGCTTAAAAGGCCCAGGATATTTATCGAGGGTTTTAAATAAGGAGCAACTAAAGCTATATCAAATTCAACAAGATACTTCTGTTTTACAAGAAAAAATCAAACAGGGAACTTTAGGATTAAACGAATTAAATAAGCGTGAGTATAGTATAAATATTCTGGAGGGAACTATTAAGCGTCTCTACCAAGAAATCGAAAGTAAAGATGAGTCACTTGTTAGAATTTTACGCAACCTGGAACGTCAAAAGAGGGTGATTCAGATAAATTTAGAACCCTTAAAAAAGAGAGAAGACCCAAAGCTCTATAAACTAGAAAAGCTCTTACAAATTCTTACCGAAGGTACAACTTCACTTGAACGAGATTTTGAACGCATACAGCATATCCTAAGAAATTTGAGTAATAAGTACAACGTGAGTTCACAAACTCCTTCAAGCAATTCAGCATCAAACTTAATAGAAGAACTAAATCAAATCATAAATAGAAACTCTCAAAGTATGGAACTCTCAAGGATATCATCCCTGAAGAGAGTCCTTTACTTATTGCAATGGATGTTTTCATCAAAAGATAGCTCTTATTATCCAGATGTTAGTCTAATCAATTCTGATAATTTCAATAAAAAAAGTATTGTTTTAGAAGATAATACAAATTACAACTTAGATGATATTCAATTACCAGAGGATATTAAAAATTACAGTCTGGATATTAATGGTAATAATTTAGAAGAGTCAAAGCAAAGAGTTCTGGATAGGGAATCCTGGATAAATTTAGTCAACGATCAAATAGGAAAGGCACTAATAGAAACAAATGCAGCCTCTCCAGATTGGATAGATAAAATAAGACAAGGAATTAGTAATGAATGGATTAAAATTGTCTTAATTTACGGATTTGATAATCAAAATTTTGCTAGAATAGAACTAGCTTTTGATATTGATTGGAATAATCGGGAAACTACTTTTTGGAATAGCAAAAGTTCCGAAAGAGCTATTAATTTAGATAATGCTATAGAAAGTTTTAAATCATTTTCTATAGACAATCAACTTGTTGTTGAGTGGCGGGTGCAGTACACGCATCCTGAAAATACAGATTTTTATAACAAAGAATTGGGTTTTGAACAAGCTCAACCAGTTAAATGGGCGACACAGGGGAAAGTTTTCAAAGGTTTGATTCTGGAATTTCAAAAACTGGTGGGTATTGAGCTATTCCCTAAACTTAGTATTGAATTAAATTATGGGCCAAATAATTATCGAAAAGCTAGGCAGTCTAATCCTATACCTACAAACTTATCTACTGGTTACATAGTTGCTTGTATAGTACTTAGCTTTATACTTTTAATAACTATTGATTATTACAATCGACAATTAAAAATTTCATCATTCCAACAGAATTCTTCAAAAAGGAGCTTGTCACCAAGCGAACGTAAGCCAGATATTTATGGGATAATTAAAGTGAATATTCCTGGTAAGAACAGAGCTAATTTACACCTAACTCCCAATGGTAAAAAAAATGGTTCCTTACCAAATGGTAACCGTGTAATTTTGGGAGAACTTAGTAGCGATCGCCGATGGCGGCGGGTGACAACTAAAGATGGACGATCTGGTTGGGTACTGGCTAAATTTGTTCAATAAATTTGTGCTAGTTTACATTTAGAAATTAGTTGCTCGATTCCGACAAAAATATTTGATATGGCACTCCTAAGCTAATGGTTAGAGCCTGTGAAGAAGCAACTTTTACAATTTGCTATTTAGATAGCTTACTAAGAAAGTATTTCTGACTCAAAAAAGGCAAGGTTGTTAAGGGACAGGCTCTTAAATCGTGGTTTATAGATTGTATCTTGGCAAGGGAAGTATGCAGTTAAAGTTATTCTTCGATTACGTATAAGCTACTATCTTTTTGCAATAGTTATAATACTGAGCATATTTTGTCAAATTTTACATATGCTCAAATGTTTGCTTCGTTTGCTGACTAACCTCAAACTGGCAGCCAACAATACATCGGGTGACCCAATTGCCATCCTTGAACGCATTGTTGCGGGAAAACACACTGAAGCTGATCTGCTACTGCTCCGACATATTTTAATTGTGGGCAAAAACCAACAACTCATGCAGTTGGGCAAGTACAACGTCAATATCGGACAGGGGCAAGATATCCAAATTGGCGATCGCATTTACAAAGGTTCAAGTGCAGAAACGATACGACAAGTATTTCAGGAAGTTCTAGAAACTAGCCGCCTACGCAGCTTAGTCACACACAATGAATTTGCAGCCAGAGTAGAGCAAGTACTAACAAATTCCCAAGGGCTGTTCGTTGGGCGAGAAAGTATCCGCCAAGAATTGAAAGATTTTTTAGTTGGAAGCATTAGAGTTATTGTTATACACGGATCTGGTGGATTAGGCAAAACACGTCTGCTATTGTCATTGCCAGAGATTGTTCCTGAAGGGCGATCGCTGTGGTATGTTCGCAACACAGCCGAGTCAATAGAACCAGACTTGGTATCACTAGAGCGTGAACATCAGCACATCATTGTTGTAGACGATGCTCACCGCTTTAATCTTTTACCGCAGTTGCGTGAAGTCCTAGTCAACCCAGAATTTGCCAGTAAAGTTACCCTAATTTTAGCTACACGTAGCGTTTTTAAAGACTCAATATTGTATCAGTTAGGAACATTACTAGATAATCAATTTGCCACTGTTGAAGTCAAACCTCTAAGCAACCAGGATATTAACCAAATTCTAGAAGCTTCTCCTTACAACATTGCTGAAGAAGATATTCGTTATGCCATAGTTAAAACGGCTGAAGGTAATCCTCTATTTGCTGGTATTGCTGCTCGCCTAGTTCAGCAAGGAAAAACACTAGCAAACCTCTCTCGTGAACAGATACTAACGAATTACCTAGATGAAATCATTAAAGATTTAGCTGAAGTGAACGACGGCGATCGCCAATTTTACATTCGCTATCTGCAAATACTAGCTGCTCTTGGAAGCATCAATCTTGGAGAAGAGGAATTACAGGGAAAGATTTATGAAGTTATTGGTATTTCTGAGATTGATGAACCGAGAATCATAGCTCGTTTAATGGAAGCAGGCATTATAGAAAAATATTGGAAAACTATAAAACTTTCTTCTGAAGTTTTAGCTGACCACATTTTAATTACCCAATTTTTTGCTCAACAAACTAGACGAGCAGATTATCAAAAGCTAATTATCGAACCATTCTTTAATTTGAAGCCAAAAGAAATTCTTAGAAATTTGGCTGAGGCTGAAATTAAAGGAGAATCTTCGGAAGCAGGTTCATTACTAACTTATAAATTAAATGAATTTAGCCGATTAGTACAACACGAAGGCAATTGTGTTCGCTTCAATCTCTTAAACTGGCTAAAAGATGTAGCATATTTGAGAGCAGAAGATGTTATATCTATCGTCGCTTTGATTGTTGATGCACCTGAACTACCACCACAAAATATTCCTGACGAATTTTGGGAAGGCTTCCAGATTAGTCATGAATGGGTCTTAAGCAGTGTTATCGAAATTTTAGAACGTACTATATATCGAGGTGGATTACATAATTCGATTATTTATTTACATAAACTTGCCACATATAAACTAGAAACACAAGAGTATTGGGTAGTTCGAGATAAAGCAAGAAAGGCATTAGGAAAAATTGCAGAATTTCAGAGAAATAAGTCTTATGATGTACAACTTATATTACTTGAATTTATTTCAAATTGGTTAAAGGAGAACTGTCTCACCAATCTGCCTCTGAGCCTTCCGTTACTTCAGTGTATGTTAAAAATAGACTTTCATAGTGCAGAAATTAATCCGATTCAGGTAGGGAGTATTGTTATTTACCGGGGCGATCTAATAATATCAGACACCTTAAAACAAATTCGTGAACATTCTCTAGGGATATTATACACGGCATATCAGCAGGCACAAGATTTACCGACTAGGCTACAAATTGTTCAAGTTCTGTGCAATGGAGCAACACCTTATTTAAGCTCAAGAGAGCAAGTTTCTACCAAAACTAGAAATCAATTATGTTCTGATTGTGCAAAAACAGCAGATTTCTTCTCAAACTCTGTTATGAAAAATGCAGAATTACCTATTTTAGACAAACTAGCAGAATGGTCAAGTCAAGCGAAAAAAATTCATAAATATCAGTCAGCAGAACTAGATATTTTACAACAGAACCTGAAAGACCATAAAACTTATCAACTGTACCGACTTCTTGTTGGTAGATACAGATTAGATGATGAAGAAAATCAAATTAATTTACAACATTTCGATGGGAAGCACGCAGAAACAAAATGGCAACAAGCACAAGAGCAAAAACAACAAAAGATTAATGAATATGTTCAATCAATTTCAACATTAAACCTAGAGAAATTTATCCAAGAATTAGACACTATAGCTAACCAAAATTTAAGCATCGGTAAAAATAACACCTTTGGACTCAACGATTTACTGAGGTTACTTGGAGAAACACAAACTGAAATATCTCAAAGTTTTATAGACAAAATAATAACTAACACTAACAGTCTAAAACACCATCTTGGTTTTGTTTTAGCAGGAGTGCGTTTAAGTAACCAAGAATTAGCTAGAACATACGTTAGGTCATGGATTGAACAAGATGATACCGTTCTTTGGGTAGCGATCGCCATTAGTTATCGCTACATTGATTGGAGTCAACCTCAGCTAGAAGAAGAATGGCATATTCTTAGACAACTCGTAGCAAAAGAATCTCCTGTACTAGATCCGGCAATATTCTGGAGTTTACAGCAACTCGCACCATACAATTCCGATTTGGTGGTAGAACTTTTAAAGACTTTAGCTACTCGTGGTAATGAAAATATTCTGTGCCATGTAGCCGAGACAGTATCATGGCAAATTGGTAGCAACAATGAATATGCTGTTCAATTTAATGACACACAAGATTTGATTGAGATTATCTCTAATTTCGAGCGGCTTTCTCGCTTAGATTATGATGCTGAAGAATGCTTAAAACGTCTTGGTGATATTGCTCCAATGCAGTTGATAGATTTTATAGAACGTCGAATTAAGGCTAATCAAAACCAGTATTACGTCGGCAATTTTTACGAAGCATTCCCCAAACCTTTCTCCTCAGCTTTTGACCATATACAATCAAAATCAGAGTATCCTGAAATTCTACGCCGTGTAAGAAATTGGATGCTGGAAAATGATGAATTCTTACTAAGTTTAGAAGCTCCAGCTTTGTTGCAAGCACTTTCTATGAATTTAGCAGGTGAGCTATATAAAGTTTTAGTGGAATGGATTGATGCTGGAGATATTGATAAATTAAAAGCCGTAGTCAAGATTATTCGTGAGTTTAACTCTGGACAAGAGTTTTATGATTTAAGCCGAGAGATTATTCTGCGTACACAAAACGAGGATGTTAAATCATATATTTATGGTGCTATAAACTCTACTCCTGATGTAGTAGAAGGGGCGATGTCTAAATTTTATCAGCAACGAATTGAAGAAGTATTACCTTGGTTAACAGATGATAATATTCATGTCAAATTATTCGCTAGACAGATTATTCAATCTCTTCAAATAAATATTGAAAGTGAGGAGGGTGTGCAAAAACTTAGAGAACGCAATTGGTAAGTTGTTTGATTACAAACAACTAGAGCAATTTATGAAAAATAGTTGCTGCAATAGTTAAGATAACTTAATTATTGACTAGATTTTTTGAATGAAATACCTTATTTCTATACGAGAATTTACTGTTTTAATTAAAACTAATGATATCCCCTGAAGAGTTAAACTCTATACTAGAGCGCATAGTAAAACACCAGCATACTGAAAGTGATATCGCGCTTCTCCAAAAGTGGCTCAGTAATGGTAGTCAGATTGTCTCTCAGCAAGGGAAATATGCAGTCAACCTAGGGCAAGGGCAGGAAATCCACATAGGCGATCGCATTTACCAAGGTGCAGATGCTAAAGCAATTAAGCAAATAGTTGGCAATATTGTTCAAGAATTGCAACAATGTACATCTACAAAACCAAAATCTCTAGCCGCAGAATTGATTGCTACTTTAAATAATGCGAAGTTTCAGGGGAAAGAAGGTGAGCAAGGCGGTACGGGAAGTTTTTATCAGTATGAGATTTACCTGGATGCTCTCAGTCTTGAAAATGAACAGAACAAAGATAACTATCAAGAATATACTCTAAGTGGTAATTGGTCATCCTTTGTTTATAAATATGTTTATGTTTTTAACAAGGTGGTTGATACACCTTGGGGACATAACAAAAAACCTTATGGTCGCTTTCAGGTTGTAGTTAAAAGCATCAATGGAGTTGTGGAAGGTATTCGGGTTAAAGCTGACCGATATAACGATAATGCAAATAACTACGCAGCTAATAAAGTGGAACAGTTAATGGAGTTCAAAATAAAGGAGATAACCCGCAAAAATTAAAGACTAAGCTCAAGCACATTTGAGTTGCATACTTAACTTTCATCAAAATTTTGTGTGGAGTAATAGTGTGGCTGATCAAGATAATTTGAATGACATTATTGAGCGTATCCTTAAAGGAATTCAGACTGAAGATGATATTGAACAACTGCGACGATCGCTCACAATAGTTGAGGGTGTATTGCAGTTAGTATCTCAAGATGGCGAGTTTAACACTAATATTGGCCAGATAACTGGAGGAGATATTCATATAGGCGATCGCACTTACCAAGGTGCAGATGCCGCAACAATTCAGCAAATAGTTCGCAATGTCTTTCAAGAAACAAGTCGTATGCATCAAAATACTCAGGGTGGCGATGCAGCCGCTAGAGATATTGATAAACGTATTACTTATGAAAATTGTACATTTATTCAATTCCTAGCTAAAGATAGTAATCTTGGCAATTCTTCTCAAAATTTATTAAATGAATCAGATTTTTCTGGCATTTCTCAAGAAAGTATTCAACAAGCATATCAAGACTCTTTGCCTCCTGATGCTAGTGTATGGAATTTAGAGGTGAAGGATACAACACAAAGATTACAGGTGATTGAGGAATTTAGAAAATCATTGGAGTTTGTGCAAAGGTTAATCCAAGATGAAAGGATTCCTCAAGAGAGTCGTGATAAATTAAGTGCTTTAGCTGAAGAATTAGCAGCAAAAAAGCACTCAGGCGATAAGACTAAACCACCTACAAATTTTTTGTCTAATCCACAAGGGCAACTAGAATCTTATTTAATTGCTACTATTGAGCGTTGTGACGATGATAATGAGCAATTTTTAATGAATGCTTGGTTAATTATTGATGATTCCTTACCAGTAAACAGCCTCTCTAAGTTTATCTCTCTATTAGATCAAGATGAACAACAACTAGGAAGAATATGTAAATTTAATGAGATACAACAACAACTCAACAATTTCTTAAAGACAAGTCTTAAACATCTTATAGGTAAAAGATACCAGCTAATTATTGAAGTATTTTTACCGAGAGATTTGATTGACACTGAGATAGATCGCTGGGAAATTTCTGAATCAATACCTAACCCAATGGTAGAAAAAACAATTTTAGGTACTGAGTACCCAATTCGATTACGTTCACTAGAACGTTTAAATTGTGGATATTTAGCGCGTTATTTATCTGATTGGTATAAATCTTGGGAAAAGGTTAAAAGTGTTTTACATGATAAACCAAGTCAAGAACTATTTGAACATCTTCAAGAAATGGAAAATTTTAATTGGAAGCTGTTAAAAATTAGTTTGAAAGAAAAAATCGGAATTAAGATAACTTGCGCTCCGCCTAGAACCAAAATCAAAGAGTTGTTTGAAGCTATATTAAAAGCAACGACACCGATTGCTATCTGGACAAGATGTGATATTCCTAATCTCGATCAAGTAACAGCAATAGATGAAGTCTTAAGCTTTAAACCACTATGTCATTTGTGTGAATCAGTCAGACAAAAAAGAGAACAAGCTGATGCTCAAACGGAGGAACATTTAGGTTTTCATTTAGCACTGCTTTGGGAAGATCCTTATCGTCTTACACCTAATGTCATGCTGCAATTAACTACACCAGGACAATAACAGGGAGTTGAAATCAATACAATGACTGATTGGAAAATTTTTCAAGGTAATAGTGAACCACACGATAATATTAATCAACTTCCCCCGCCTCCCAGTTGGCGTAAATTTCTGGGTGCAGATGATGAATTAGTGAACGAAATTGAGCAACGCTGGCAAAAATTTTCTGAGGGTTTAGAGCAGGATACAAGGAACGAGCAACGTGGTAAAAGTTTCCGCATCCACACTGATAAAAGTAATGATAAAAATACTGTTATTAATATGGTCAATGCTGCCCTGTATTTAAGACGACCTTTGTTAGTAACGGGAAAACCTGGGACAGGTAAAACGTCTTTGGCTTATGCTGTGGCGTATGAACTAAAACTGGGGGCGGTTTTACCTTGGTATATTACTGCTCGTTCTACCTTGCAGGAAGGATTATATCGTTATGATGCGATCGCTCGGCTGCAAGATGTACAGATGGGTGATAAAAGTAAGGATATTGGTCGCTACATTCAACTAGGCCCATTAGGTACAGCACTCCTTCCTTCTCATCGTCCGCGTGTGTTGCTGATTGATGAAATAGACAAAAGCGATATTAATTTACCCAATGATTTACTCAATTTGTTTGAAGAAGGGGAATTTGAAATTCCAGAATTAGCGCGGATTTCTAAAGAAGTGAATCAGGTAGAAGTTCGCACCTATGACGGGATGGATGTCCCCATTAAAGCCGGTAAAGTACGCTGCCAAAATTTTCCTTTCATTTTGTTAACAAACAACGGTGAGCGAGATTTTCCCCCAGCATTTTTGAGGCGTTGTTTAAGGTTAAATATGCCTTATGAACCTGATGCAACTGCCTTAAAGGATATTGTGAAAGCACATTTAGGTAGTGACGTGATCACGAATGATGAAGAAAAAATCAATGAATTAGTTGCAAAATTTAGAACATTACGAGAAGGTGGTGATATAGCCACAGATCAATTGTTAAATGCCATTTATCTAGTCACTCGTGAGTTTAAACCAGCACCAGCAGAAGAAAAAGACCTGATAGAAGTGTTGCTGAAATACTTAACCAGTGCGGAGGACAGATGATTGACCAGTTAATAACTGCATTGAGTAAAGAAGTAGAAATGTCAGCCGAAGAAATTGCTGATACGATTTGGCTGGCACTGCAATTGCATGGATTTCAAGCTGAGTCAGTCTCCTATGATATTCAGAAAGACGAAAGAACATTGTCAAAACCCCAATCACATACTACACAGTTAGAAGAAATACCAAATCAACGACCAAAAGAACAAAAAGCAGGCATTTATCTTCCAACCAAACAAAAAACCTCAAAATCTTTAGGTTTATCTTTTAAAGTTCCTGATGCTCCTTCTTTACGCCAACCTTTAACCTTTGCACGAGCGTTAAAGCCCTTAATGCGTCGTGTTCCTTCTGGGAAAGAATTAGTCTTAGATGAAGCCGCCACCGTCCAACGAATTGCTGATGAAGGGCTTTGGATACCTGTACTTAAACCCGCAGTAGAACCTTGGTTAGATTTGGAATTAGTGGTTGATGAAGCCATTTCCATGCAAATTTGGAGATATACCATTAGGGAATTAGAACGACTACTAAAAAACTACGGAATTTTCCGAGATGTGCGGGTTTGGGGACTAATTACAGATGAAAACGAACAAGTACAGATTCGGCGGGGTATTGGTACAGCAGCTAAAAATCAAACTCTCCGTAGTCCCAAGGAATTAATTGACCCCAGTGGTCGGCGTTTGGTTTTGGTAGTGAGTGATTGTGTATCATCTCTCTGGCGCAACGGAAGGGTTACACCTGTATTAGAACTCTGGGCAAAACAAGGGTCAATAGCAATTGTCCAGATGCTTCCTAAGTGGCTGTGGAAAAGAACTGCTTTAGGTAGAGCCTCAGAAGTACGGTTGCAGGCGTTGACTCAGGGAGCGTGTAACCAGAAATTAATCGCCAGGGAAGTGTCATTTTGGGATGAACTGGATGAGGAAACGGGGGTTAAAGTTCCTGTATTTACCTTAGAACAAGATAAGGTCGCTACTTGGGCGCAAATGTTGTCAGGTAGGGGCAATATTTGGACACTGGGATATGTCTTTAAGTTAAATGCAACTCCTGTTGATAAAGAAAGTAGTTTATTTAATCTTACTCATAGTGATTTGAGTGCAGAACAGCGTGTACAGGCGTTTCGGGTAACGGCTTCACCAATGGCAAGAAAACTTGCAGGATTATTAGCTTCTGCACCTGTTATTAGTTTGCCAATTGTGCGATTGATTAGGGAAACACTTTTGAAAGATTCTCAACAAGTTCATGTGGCTGAGGTATTCTTAGGTGGATTATTAAAGCCATTATCTGAGATTAATGCAGATACCAATCCTGATTATGTTCAGTATGAGTTTATGGATGGGGTGCGGGAGTTATTCGTTGATTCTGTTCCTTCTCAGTATGTTTTGAATGTAGTGGATGAGGTATCAAAGTATGTAGCGAAAAAAGCAGGTTTGTCACTAGAGGCTTTTGCTGCCGTATTGAGGAATCCGCGACAAGTTAGAGATAGTAAGATTGTTGAGGAAGTTGGATATTTTGCAACGGTTACGGCTCAGGTTTTGAGGTGTTTGGGTAGTGAGTATGTAAAGGTTGCTGAGGAGTTGGAATTAGATTATTTTGAATCTGATAAAAATTTGTATACAAATATTTCATCAGGAAACGCACTCTTTAGCCAAGGTCATGCCTGTATTGTTGGGGTTGGTGGTGATTTACCCAACACCGTAGATGATGCTGTCGGTCTTGCCAATATTCTCAAAGACGCGGAACGCTGCGCCTATCCACCTGAACAGGTGCATTTGTTGACTAAAGAACAGGCAAACCGAGAGGGAATCCTTACCACTTTAGATCAATTATCTAAATCAACTACACCTGATTCTACGGTAATTGTCTATTTTTCTGGGCATGGTTATGAAGTCAATAGTCCTATAGGAAAAACTTATTACTTGATGCCTTTTGGCTACGACCAAACCAAATTACATAAAACAGCGATTAATAGCGCAGAGTTCATTACTAAGCTACAGGCAATTTCTGCCAAAAAGCTGTTGATTTTATTTGACTGTTGCCATAGTGGGGGATTAGGAAATACGTCAAAATTAGGCTATGAAGCACAAAAAGCACCGCTTCCACTAGAGGCTCAAGCTTTGTTTAATGAAGGTAAAGCACTAGTAGTGATCGCTTCCTCCCAATCCGATGAAAAATCCTTTGCCGGCAGACCCTACAGTGCTTTTACATTGGCGTTAATCGAAGCCTTAGCAGGTAAAGGAGCTTCGCAAAAAGATGGTTATGTGCGGGTTGCAGATTTAGCTATGTATGTGCGTGAAGTAGTACCGAGAAGAACACGCGATCGCCAGCATCCCATTTTAAATTTCGAGCAAGCCGATAACTTTATACTGGCATACTATGCAGGTGGTGAAACTGAGCCGAAAGGATTACCCTTTGAAGGCGAACCAGATATTAAAGCCGAACTAGAGGCTTTTAACAAGATGACACCTGCTGAACGCCTTGAGGAAACACTGCATCGGGTTGAACAAGGAATGCAAACTGATGAAGACATAACATTTTTACGTCAGCTACTTCTAGCTGGTGATCGCCAAATCGCATTGCAACTGGGTAAGTACAACATCAATATAGGGGAAGGGAAAGAGATTCATATTGGTGATCGTATTTATCGGGGTGCTGACGCTGAGACAGTCAGAAAAATATCTAAAGAAATTTTGGAAGTAAATGCAATTGCTCCCACTACCCCGTTTTATATCTATATAGTTTATCAACATGATGAAGGTCTAAAAATCGATTCATATTCTTTTCCTTACAGTGACATCAAGAAAAATAGTGATTATCCTCGCTTCCTAGCCTTACTTAATCAACTTCCTAATCTGAAGATTCAGCCTGAGATGTCTGTAGTGTTTCGGATAAGTGATGAAGTTACTCTTGATAGCACTAATGCAACGGATAATGCTAATGCTGGGGTAATTGTTATTCCTCAAACTGTACTGGATTTTTTTGAGGACTCGCATCTTGCTTTTACTTACATCAAAAGCCATATCGATAAATTCATGAATGGGTAACTGTGATGGAAAGTTTTGTTAAAGCAGTTCTTAACGAGCTAGTTACATAAAGAAAGGAATGAAATCCTGAATCGGATTGAAAAGGGAAATGAAAGTGATGAAGATATTAAGGGTTATCATCAGAAACTTCTGGACAGTAATCGCCATCTCAACCCAACTAAAAATTGACTGCTGAACCATAATCAAAATGACCACCCCTGAAGAACTAAACGCCATACTTGAGCGCATCGTCAAAAAACAGCAGACTGAAACTGACATAACATTTCTGCGACAATCGCTCAGTGGTGGTCAAATTGTCTCTCAGCAAGGGAAATATGCAGTCAACCTGGGACAAGGACAGGAAATTCACGTAGGCGATCGCATTTACCAAGGTGCAGATGCAGAAATAATTCGAGAAATAATTCGGTCTCTCCTTGAGGAACTAAAAGCTACTGGTCAATTTACCGCATTTAAAGAGCAGAACCAGCAGTCTGTTGATGAACTGGTGCAACAAGTGCGATCGCGCATTCATGATGATATTCAGCGATTACATAGCACGATGCCATTATGGGGTGTAGATCACTGGGTTCCTTTAGGTGATTTGTTTGTGGATGTGAACATCCTAGAGGAACTGAGTAGTAGTCGTAGGTCAGAACTCGATGACTTGTGGCAAGATTTTACAACTGGGATGGAGAGGTATTCAGGCGATCGCAGTTTGGATCGCATTGGCTTAGGTAGAGAACGGCAAAGAGTTTCAGGACTAGAGGTACTGGCGAAAAATACGAATCTCATGGTGGTAGGTAAACCAGGTTCAGGAAAGACCACTTATTTGCAACGAATAGTTACCGAGTGTAACGCTGGCAATTTACAAGCGCACCGAATCCAAGCTTTGATTAAATCACGAGAGTTTGTAGAGGATGGACGTAAGTTTGCACATTCGCTGGAGCGTTATTTTGAGCAGTGCTGGCAGTTATCAAATACAGAAATTAATTTAATTTTCCATCAAGGTCGAGCATTAGTTTTGCTAGACGGATTAGATGAAGTAACAGGGGAAGATGGTAAGAACATCACCAAGCAAATTAAGCAGTTTGCTCGTTCTTATCCGCAGGTACAGGTAATTGTAACTTGTCGGACGCAAAGCCAAGAATCGCGGTTTGAGCGATTTGATTATGTAGAGGTAGCAGATTTTAGTCAAGCTCAAGTGAGATTATTTGCCGAGCATTGGTTTCAGGCAGTTATTGGGGATGACTCAGCAGGACTAACACAATCGCAGGAGTTTCTCAATCAGCTTTTTCTAGAAGCGAATCAATCAATTCGGGATTTAGCGATTACACCAATTTTGCTGAGTTTGACGTGTGCTGTGTTTCACCAAACTAGCAAGTTCTACTCAAAGCGTTCCAAGCTTTATGAGGAAGGATTAGAGCTACTACTAGAGCAGTGGGACAAGTCACGGGAGATTGAGCCAGATGAGATTTACCGAAATTTATCGCCAGAACAAAAGCTGGAGTTACTTAGTTATCTGGCGGTGAAAAAATTTGAGCAACCGCAGTATGTTTTGTTTGAGCAGGCAGAAATTGAGGGTTACATAGCAGAGTTTTTGAGAATTGGGCTGCGGGATAGTCGAGCAGTTTTGAAGGCAATCGCTTCTCAGCATGGGTTGTTGATTGAGCGAGCAAATAAAGTCTGGTCTTTTTCGCACTTAACGTTTCAAGAGTATTTAGTAGCCAAGTGGTTCTGTAACCACTCAGACTTGCAAAAATTAGCCCAGCATATTGTAGACATTTATTGGCGGCAAACTTTTTTATTAGTATGTGAAATGGCTTCTTATCAGACTGTTGATACTTTAATTGTTTCTATAAAACTAGAAATTGACTGTTTTTTGAATTTATCTAAGTATCAAAATTTCTTAAAATGGGTATACAAGAAAGCCAGCAAATTTAACGGTTCTATAAGACAAACTATGGCAAGGGCTTTTTATTTTTGTTTAGCTACTAGCTTTGAAGGCTATATTAAATATCCTGGTGGATTTAATTACAGCCTTGTGAGCAGTATTAATAGAATTATTGCTATGGATAAGCCCATTGACATTAACTATGCACTTGATAAAGCATTTGGACAAAAACTTTATATAGAGAATGTAAAAAATCAAGATTCATCAACTTTTCTTGGATTTGGATTAAGTTTGGACTATAACTTAAAACTTAAAGAAGCTTTAAGGAATCTGCTACATAGAGTTCCATCTAATGTTTTTAGGTACTCCAGATTTGAAGATGAATGGTGGAATAATAATCAACCAGCTTTTATTAAAAAGTTTAGAAATATAATAAACTCATATGCTGATATTAGTTACGACTGGAATTTTACAGATGCGGAAGAAGCAAACCTCAATAAATATTGGGGAATGAATGTTATATTGGTAGACTGTTTAAATAGTAATTGTAAATTGAGCGATAAAAAAAAGCAGGAAATTGAAGAGACATTATTACTACCGATCGCCGAAATCGAAAAACGCAAACGTGAAACAGCCGAATAGAACGAGAATCTCATGATTTGTATGAATTTTAGGCTACATCATTAGAGAGAAATTTAGGAATTTGATTGTAAACTTCTGAATTTTCTTCAAGGGCTTGACGTAAATCATATTGTGTTTGTAAATTTAACCAAAACTGGGCAGTGTTGCCAAAATAGTAGGACAGACGCAAAGCAGTATCTGCTGTAATACTGCGCTTTCCAGATAAAATTTCACTAATTCGTGTCTGAGATACACCTATATCTTTGCTTAATCGATAAGCTGTGATGTTCAACTGTTCTAAAAATTCTAGTTGCAGGATTTCGCCTGGATGAATGTTTGGCAATCGGTTGTTATTCATAATGATTTTTATACTTAGTGGTAATCGACTATTTCAACGTCCGAAGCATTGTTTTCATCTGTCCAAACAAAGCAAATCCGCCATTGGTCATTAATCCGAATACTGTACTGCCCACTTCTATCGCCAACTAGCTTTTCTAAGCGATTTCCAGGTGGAACGCGCAAGTCATTAATTGATGTTGCTGCGTCAAGGATAAGTAGTTTTCGTAAAGCAGTCTTCTGAATATTGGGTGGGTATTGAGAAGATGTAAAGCCTTCAAAAATTAGCTTTGTCTCTTCAGACTTGAAATTAACAATCACAATGATATCGTTTCGCGTTACTATCGTCAAACGTTAGTATACATTTCAAGTGGTAAATTTTGACATTGACCCAGCGATCGCTCATTCATAAATATGCCTAACAACAAGCTGCGCTGTATCTAAGTTTAGAATTTAACCGTAAGCATATCCTGTAAATATTTATCAGCGTGGTTATTAATATGACTGACGTAAACCCCAACATCACTGGAACTATTGCGATCGCACTACAGCCTCAAGATAATGGACAGTATATTTGCCAATTATCATCGTCTCTGAGCGATTCTCCTAGAGAAAATATACAATGCTACGGACAAACTAAAGAACACGCGATCGCGATCGCCTTAGAACAACTAGCCGATGAGTATCGCCGAATAGCAGAAGAACGACAAAATATAGCTTGGGACACTGTGGAGCGAGCTGGCTCTGGAGAGCCAATTACCAAGCATTACCATATAATTCTGCACTACGAGCGCATTGCAGAGGAAGAATCGAAATTTGACGCAATGCACAATACCATTATGGGAAATACGGTGGTAGAGAATGCTAATATTACCGTGATTGAGATTGATCCAGATATACTAATTGAGCCATTAACGCGATCTTGGGATTGATTGGGCTAGTGAAATTAACGAAATATAACGGGTGTTCAAGACTTTAGTGCTATTGCTCGCCTAATGAAATTAATGCGGACTGTTGTGTCTGGCGTTTCCACCTTTGAAATTTAAACTGGAAAAATCTTATCCATTCCCGCACAGTATTGAAGGCAAGAAGATAAAGTATCCAAAACGGAACTGTTGAATTGGCTATTTAACTAGCTGAACAGTTTTATAACCATACGAACCCATAGAATCCTGATTCTGCCGTTGCTGGCGGATTGTTGCTAAATTTTCCAATGCTTGGTTCAATCCTTTTAAAATGTGCCGCTCATATCGAGCTAATTTATCTGTATCTTGGGGCAAAGCCAGCGATTTTTGCTCTTCCTGTCTAATCTGTGCTTGCAAATTTTTCAGTTCCATACCCCCAGTTCTATCGCTTCCCAAATCCATGAGCGATTGCAAGGCATCAGGAAATTTAAAATTCATTTCGGCTCTCAATATAGCAAGATTGGCGATCGCCGCCTCCGCTTGCCAAAGCCGATTTAACTTGAGCCAACCCATTGCCACTTGCTGCACCAGCAGTTTTTCCGTAGCAGTTGTTGGTTGATATTCGTCAATTAAGGACTGTACAAATCCTTGAAATACCTCCAAATCTTCACCCATCACTAGTGGTGGATTAATCGAAAGTAAACCATGTCGTGTTGAGTTTCCAGAAGCAATAGATTTGCCCCTTTGTGTAACTGGCCCACGAGATTTTTTACCATTAGCTCGGCAGATTTCTGGATCGGCAACCATAAGCTTTCTCTTAAAAAATTTACTGTCATTATCATTACTTCTGTCCTTCACAAGTGGTAAAACTAATACGGTCTATGTATAGGTGAAGTAAAACTTAAAGTTTCCCACATTGCTAACTTCTCTATCCTTGCTGTTTTATGCTTGCTCTAGAACTTTATTAGCGATCGCGCTCTACTAAAAACACAACTGTTATTTTTCAGATGTGCTTATATTGGCTCAACTTCTGTGATATTTACTGGGATTGTGCGATCGCCCAAGTCAATGAATAATCTTTGGTTCCAAATTCCAACCACTTCAACGGCTACACCTTGGTATTTAACTTTATCTCCTCGTTTAAATTTGTAGACAGATGGAGAATTTAGCTCACAACTATGGCTGGTAAAGATTTCATCTGATTCTATCTCAGAACTTGTAGACAACTGTAGTTCATCTGTAGACTTATGAGGAACAGGCTCAAAGCTATTTTTATCAATACTTTCGGAAGTATGAGCTTGATTTGTAGATTTTGTAGACGATTCTCTATATAAATTTTTATCCAAGTTAACAACTGAAGCATCTGTTTGTAGATCAACTAATGTTTTGTCTAAATTCACCCGCTTAGAGAAATCGTCTACATCGTCTACAAAATTAGACACTTCTTTCTGTAATTCATTGTTTACAATAGTTTCAGAAGATAAACGATTATCTACAATTGGTCTACAATCATCTACAAAGTTTTCACTATTTTTGTCTGAAGTTATTGTTGTGATTGAAGTTGAGGTTTTTTTATTAGTTTTCAACAAGTTGTCTACAACTTTATCGCTTCTAAACTCTAATCGCTTACCAGTTCCTCTTAATTCCCCATAACCCATATCTACTGCCTTACTCATCAGTTCTCTAACATCGACTGATTTCATCCGTCCTTTAGCATTCTGACTGAGACTGACATCTCGTGCTGTGAGCCATCCTTCCTCACCTAGTGATTGGCGTTTTCTAGAAAGGTTAATCATGGCTAAAATTGCAGACTGTGTTGATTCTCCAGCAATTTGTAGATGCACTGTCTGAATCTGTTTTAATAGATGCTCAACTATATTCGCCGCCTGTTGTACTCGAATTAAGGGAATGATTGCTGGCGGAGTTCCACAAAAAGAATCTGATAGTTCATGGATCATATGGAGGTTTAATGATAGCCGACCCAACAGCCCTTTACATTTTTTTAATAACTCTTTCAAAGCACCGTTGGGCAGTCTTGCCGCTTCAAGTTGCCATTGTTTGTCTACACTGCGGAAATATTGGTAAGCCTCACCTGTAATATGGTACGTCTGAGGAATGCAATTAAGAGTCCCTCTGTACAGTCCTTGAAGCAGTCCAGTTAAGTCAATAATCTGTGTGTTCTCATCTGGTAGTAGACGTATCTCCTCATTCAGTATCGAAAAAGTAAATCTGGGCAGTAGCCCATCACTTGCTCCAAGCTGAAAATATTGATGAAGTATCGAGGGTTGTAATCCACCAAGCCAAGCTGTGTTACTTGCCTCAACACAAACGTTCTTTGAAACTTTCGCTTCACTAAATCCATCGCCATCATACAAACTGAGAAATTCTTGGCGGTCATTACCTTGACCACGTTTATATTGATTAAATCCACCGAACAAACCTGATAATTCATCAACAACATTAAGTATTGAGTAGCCCGGTGTTTTTGCAATGTAATCTTTCAATCCTTCCAATGTGGAGCCAGTTAAATACATCTTATTTAATGGCTTTGGTGGTTCTGGTTGTGGAGTGGATTTATCAGATTTTTCCCATACAGCTAATTTTCTGTTGTATTGTTCTGATTCTTCTTTAAATCGTTTAGCTTCTGCTGCTCTTAAAGCATTTAGGGGCTTCTTTACCAAAGCTCTAAAGATGATTGACTTACCAGTTCCAGACTCACCAACTAAAGCATGGTTAATGGCTGGATTTTGATAAAATTCATTGTGCTTATTTCCGATCAGAACCTGTGTACCAATCATGTGTGATGAACTGACTACGCTGATTAAACACATCATTAATGATGTCTGTGGTAGTGATTGGTTGATACTGAATAACATTAAAGCTTTTGCTACTGTTGGTGGTAAGAACTGCCTAACATCTAACTCAGTCTGGGAAGATTCTAATATTTTTTGAATGTCTTCTTTTATCAGTTCATCATCTTCAGATTTACGATGTTCTGCTTCTACATTGCTTAGAAAACTGTTTAACTTAATCGGATAATATTTTTTGTTGATCTCAGTTTTAAAACGACTAATTTCTGATTTTGATGCCTGAGAATCAAGCAAATTGATGTACTCAGCTTTAATATCATCGTATGGAATGGTAGCGGTAGGGTGAACAAGAACTTTTGATGGTTTGGCGATCGCCTGTTGGGGTTTCTCTGGTACGATATAGCCTTTTGATCTAGCGATGTCTACAGTGACTCTAAAAATTTCTTTGGTGTCACAGTTTTTATGGCAATGAAACTTTCCTGTATGCTCATTGATGTGTAGACTATCGTTACTTTCTCCGCCATGAACGGGACACTTACAAGTTATCCAGTTCTTACGGCCTCCAGGTTGATAACCCTCTAGATATTGGGACAGCTTTCGCATATCAGCCCAATCATCAGCAACAGGCGGATTGCTTCTTAATTCTGCTTCATGGGATGGAATTAATTCTCTCAAACTACTGTAGGTATAGCGTTTGCCAGTATTAAGGATGATTTGAGTTTGTCCATTAGCTACGTTATTTGGTGCAAAGTGCCAACAGCCTGCCAGCCTCATCACCCTTGATGGGTTCTTTAATGAGCGATCTGCGTCTGCATACTCCAGTAAGTCAGATTGCAGACTTTGCCACTGCTGAGGATCAATGGATTGATCAAAAATCCAATAGCTATGTATAGACTTGCCGCCAGTATCTATTTGCAAACTTGGTTCTGGCAGTCCAAGCGATCGCCATAATTCTCTCTGTACTTCTTTATCTAAATCGTCGTGTTCAATAAAAACCGCACGGCACTGAGTGACATCTTTATCTCTATGTCCACAGCCATTCACAACGAAGTAAACTCCTCTACCCTCAGATTGCAATTGACTAGCAATCTCGGCGAGTTCTCCTAAATCCCTAGTTTCTCGTTTTCTACCCTTATCGTTGTTTTTTCGTGGATCTTTTGCGGGATAAAAAGCACGGATATAGACTATGTAACCCTTGTTATATCCAAGTGCTTCCAGTTGCCCACGCATTTGAGCTACATCAATTTTAGGAGCAGTTGCTCCTTTACTTGGCGCATACATGGTGATCACTCTTCCTCTAGTGCAATAAATATTTAGAAATGATTTGATTAACTGCTTTTGAGAACTTAAGTGCTACCTTCTGGTACTTTTGATACTGGTTAAAATATTTCTTTCTCAATCAGAGATGGCTTTCAGTTTGAGAAGTTTTTTTTTAGCGCCTGTTGTATTTCGTATGCTATCTGCATATTGCTAGGCTTACGTATCTAACCCAGAAAGCAATCACAGTTCCTACACATTTGTGCAAGGTGATATTTTGCAGCACATCATGAGGTATTGCAACGCAACCAATACAGGATTGAAGCGGTTATCCAGTATTAGCTATGAATTGTTTCTGCTGTATTTTTTCTGATTAGAAGGTAGCGATCGCAAATAGTTCTCAATTGCTATTTGATGAACCTCTGGCGCATTACGATTAGCTACCCAGTCCAATATTAACGGCAGATTGTAGCGAACAGAGCGCGTGTTTAATCTCTGCCAGTGAATTCCTTCTAACCAAACACCAGAGTTTCGATACTTCTTGAAAGTAGAGTTTGATAAGCCTATCTTTTGGCGCAGAGTTATTTTTGAACAAAATTGGATGTCCATAAGTATTTTTGTACTATTACGGACACCATTGTTTACTAGGAATCCTTGAAACGTAAAGGATGTCTAAACTGCAAAGATTTGTTAAGCTTTCCATTTTGGCTTGACACCATAGGAAATCACTCCATTCTCACAATAATGAGAAACTTGCTTATGGATCTTCAACGCTGGGTCGCAGTAACTTTTAATTTGCAATTTATTTATTGCATATAGAATATTTGAATGAATTTCTAAAAATTTCTTGATTTCGGAGCATCCTTTCTCAGCTAAAGCATTAGCTATATAGAGAAATCTATCCAGCCAAATATGCTTAGTGGTATTTTGATCTATTAAAGCCCATAGTTTTTCTCTCTCAATCGGAGATAATTTGTTTTGGTGTTCTTTTCGCTTTAGTTTACTAATTTCTTGAATATCCTTAGCTTTATATTGGTAGTAGGGTAAAATATAAACTCCAAACTCTCCTTCAAGATCTTCTCGAATAATTTGGCATATTAACTCTAAATTATTATCAAATGTATAAGACCAATTATTTTTTAAATTGCTTATAATCAGATTACCCTGATTACAATTGATAAGATTATACATATTTTTATAAAGATCTGCCTCAAGCCATCTATATTGATAAGTCCACTCATCTATTATTCCATGATGAAGCATATGTAGAAGAAAATCATTATGCTGTCCTTTTATTGATAATAAACAGTGAGCTATCTCTAAAGTCTTCTCTTTAATCATTAACCAAATTTGTATAACACCATAATGTAGGTTATTGCCGCCTTCTAGTAAACTCATATCTGGTAAATTAGACATAAAAAATGCCATTATCTCTTCTTCTGTTCCTTTATTTGAGCCGACCGGAAAAAAGTTACATGTGGCATCCCAAAACGCATGATTGCCAACCTCTTTGATTAATGTACAAATTAATTGGCAATATCTACCTGTCAGCGTAAGTTTTATTAACTTCTCTTTTGGTTGATTCATTTTTTACTCCATTCAAGAGAGTTCAGGTGGTCTTAGATTTGTAAAGTTAGTAGCACCGTAGTGATTGTCAATCATCTTAGCGGAGGTTCCAGTCCATCGCCCTATCGCAGTGCTGTTAATATGTGACTCGACACATAAGCTGATAAATGTGTGTCGTGTCTGGTAGCTTTTACGATAGGGAATGCTGCATTTGGCTAAAATTGCCTTCCATGCACGATTAGAAAAGTTGTGATGGTCGATGAATTTTCCTTTTGGACTGCTAAAAATTAATGTTTCAGGGCTAGTTTCTTCGGGTTTAATCTCATCCAAAATCGCTTTTAATTCTGAATTGATTGGGAAATCGCGCTTTCTTTGGGTTTTTAGTCCTTCCTTCAGGACTAAGCCATCTTCAGAAACCACAACCGATTCTCGAAACTGAACTACACTATTTGTAATGTGTTTCCACTTCAAAGCAATTGCCTCAGATGGCCTGCATCCAGTAAAGAATAAGAAGCGTACATAGTGCGTGTAATGGCTGTAGTAGCGATCGCCAGCAAAAGTACGAATAATTAAATCTCTTTCTTCTTTAGTGAAAGGATTCACATCTTGTTCTTCTGTAGCACCCTTGGGCGTTTTGATTTTCATAGCAGCAAACGGGTTAGCCTCAATTAACCCTTCTTCCATTGCCCAATTACAGCAAGCTTTCAACTGAGTTAAACAACGTTTGGCAGCATCTGGAGTTAAGTTCGCCAAAAGATAATCTCGAATAGCGGATGCTTCATCTAGCGATCGCGTTGGTAACTTAGCGATGTGATTTCGATGCTTAGTAAAGTCTTTAGCGAAAGTACTAGGGCTGACTTGAGGCTTTTTGAACTCGCTGTATTTCTCCCACAACTCATTTAACTGTGGTTTTGGTTTTTGAATTGGTGTAACTGGTGTAACCGTACTTAGAGACGATGCAGGTTTGTACTTCGCTAAAGATTCGTCAAATCGCTCGTATAAGATATCTTTCTCAATCTCTGCTGCTTTATATTCTGCCAGTTTCCGGTTAGTAGGAGTATCAAGCAATCCTGTAGACAAGTAATGGCGCTTACCACCATAGTGAAACCTCAACTGCAATCGATCATTAGAGTTAATGATTGACACAGATCCTTTATACCCTCGTCCCTTAGAAGTTTTTGAGTACATATGTATTGATGGTGTAAGTATCCTCTACTCTACACCATTTACACCATTTTTACACCACTTTTTGGTCTAAAGGTGTCCAATAATGTCGAATATTTCTGAGAAATTTAGAACATTTGTTCTAAATTTCTCAGGGTCAATAAAGTAAAAGACCCTTGAAATCGTTGGATTTCAAGGGGTTTTTGTGTATGCCAGGAACGAGACTTGAACTCGTGACACGAGGATTTTCAGTCCTCTGCTCTACCAACTGAGCTATCCCGGCGCGGGCTTTGTTTTTGCGCCACGATTTATAAATTTAGCAAACAAAAAAGGATTCTGCAAGGGGTAATCAAAAAAAATAAATTAAGCTGTTTTCCACCCTAGCTTGATCACAACAAACACAGCTATGAATAGCAGAAACTGGACAAGTACAATACTAGGGCCAGAGGCGAGGTTGAAAATACCTGACACCAGAATGCCGACAATGCTGCTAGTCGAACCGACTATCACAGACATCAACAAAAAATGGCTAAACTGCTGACTCATTAGCTTGGCTGTAGCCGCAGGTATCACTAAAAAGGCGTTAACTAATAAAACTCCCACGGCTTTAATTGCCACAGCAACGGCTAGAGAGAGCAGCACTACAAAGGCATAACGATATAATTCCACGGGAATGCCTTGAACTTTGGCAACATCAGGATTCAGGGTTAGCAAAATTTGCTGGCGCAGAGTCGATAATAAAAATATCGTGCCTCCTATAAGTACCAACAGCGTTAAAGCTAAATCTGTAGCGTCAATAGCGAGAATATCGCCAAAAAGCACAGCCATTAAGTTACCGCGATATCCCTGAATCAAGCTAGAGAGAATTACGCCGATCGCTAATGCACCAGAAAGAACTATACTCAGTACGCTATCGCTGCCTAAATCGGTTTTATCTACGAAGTAAAGAACAATAACACCAAAAACTAAGGTAAAGGGCAACAGCATCCAAGTAGGATTTAACTGTAGCAACACACCCAAGGCTACTCCAACTAAAGCTGCATGACCAACTGCATGGCTAAAAAATGATAATTGACGTAAAGTCACAAAGCACCCAAGTAAACCCCCAAGTATCCCCATTAACACAGCACCAATCAGCGCTCGTTGCATGAAGGGGAATTGTAGTAAACTCACCAAATCTTGACTACTGGTAATGGCTAATATCATGTCTGAGTAAATTCTGATAATTAATCTAGTAACGCAACAATTATCTGGTGTTCCACTTCGTTACACCCTACTTACTAATTGATTCTGCATTCTGATTTCAGGACGTTTAAACAGGATACAGCATTTACTGATATTCCCAGAGTCTCTATCCCCAGGAGTATGAAACTTTGTTGATTGGTAGATTAGGTGCAAGTGATAGGTTCGGTGACTGTTGAATCATCTAAAATGACAAGTGAGCATCTTAAGCGATCGCCCAAATAAAGTTGCAATCTATCTGCTGTTTTGATCACTATGACTGAGCAACCGAATACTGATTTGCCATCAGCAGATTCTCAATCTACCAATGAACCGCCTGAAGGTACAACAACTCAGTCGGCGAATGATGCTTGGCAAAATCGCATTGCAGGTGTCTGGAAAAAAGCCACAACTAGCTTGATGCAGTTTTTACCTGTGGAGCAAGTATCGCAGACTGTGGTTGAATGGTATAGTATCAGCGAAGCTCAAATTGCAGAAATTTTAGAAGCTGTCCGTGCTGAATTACCAACTACCGAAGCTTTGTTAATTGGTAAGCCCCAAGCTGGCAAAAGTTCGATTGTGCGGGGACTAACTGGAGTTTCGCCAGAGATTATTGGCCAAGGATTTCGCCCTCATACGCAGCACACCGAACGCTACGCCTATCCTTCAAATGATTTACCGTTGCTGATTTTTACCGATACGGTGGGACTGGGAGATGTTAACCAAGAAACTCAGGTAATTATTCAAGAGTTGCTTGGTGATTTGCAAAAATCTAGTCGTGGTGCGCGGGTGTTAATTCTCACTGTCAAGATTAATGATTTTGCAACTGATACGTTACGACAAATCGCCCACAAACTACGTCAGCAATATCCCGATATTCCCTGTTTGCTGGCGGTGACTTGCTTACATGAAGTTTATTCTCCGGATGCAGCAGATCATCCAACTTATCCGCCAGATTACGCGGAAGTTGAACGCGCCTTTGCGGAAATTCAACAAGCTTTTAGCGGATTATACGATCGCGCTGTGTTGATTGACTTCACCTTAGAAGAAGATGGTTACAATCCTGTATTTTACGGTTTAGAAGAGTTTCGCGATAATTTAGCAGAATTATTACCAGAAGCCGAAGCCCGTGCAATTAATCAGTTATTAGCCCAGGGAGTGGGTAAAGAAATTGGTAATATCTACCGAGATGCGGGACGGCGGTATATGTTGACTTTTTCCGTGATGGCTGCAACCTTGGCTGCTATACCTTTACCCTTTGCAACTATGCCTGTATTAACAGCATTGCAAGTATCGATGGTAGGACTGTTAGGTAAATTATACGGGCAAACTATCACACCATCTCAAGCAGGGGGAATTGTAAGTGCGATCGCCGGCGGATTTTTAGCCCAAGCAGTCGGGAGGGAATTAGTTAAATTTATCCCAGGTTTTGGCAGTGCGATCGCTGCTTCTTGGGCAGCGGCTTATACTTGGTCTTTAGGGGAAGCTGCTTGTGTTTATTTTGGTGATGTGATGGGTGGAAAAAAACCTGATCCGCAAAAAATTCAATCTGTAATGCAAGCAGAGTTTCAAGCAGCGAAAGAACGGTTTAAGGGAATTAAGCGTTAATAAACAGCCGATTCCAGCATTTTAATTGTTCCAGCATCGGCATCTATTTCGACATTCAAACCAATGGGTAAAGTAAATTTATCTTTGATATGACCAATCATTGAACCATACCAAGCCGGAATTTTTAAGGGAATTAGATGGTCACGTAATACTTGAGTTAATTTAAAAGATGGTTCATCGCCAATGCTACAGTCAGTACATCTGCCAAAAATAAAGCCAGCAATTTGATTGAGAATACCAGCGTTTTTTAACTGAGTTAACATGCGGTCTATCCGATAAACATCTTCTCTGACATCTTCCACAAATAAAATATTTTTGTACCAAGCAGGTAGATAAGGTGAACCCACCATTGCGGCGAGAACTGACAAGTTACCACCTATGAGTTTACCTGTGGCTTTTCCCGATGAAATAGTCTCAAATTGGACATCTTCGGTTTGGAGATTTTGCATTGTTACTGCTTCGCCATCAAATAAGATGCGCTTGGCGTAATTTGTTGTAAAGTCATTCCAGGTAGATGTGGCATTTGCGCCATGAAAAGTAATGACTCGACTACGAGCATAAATTGCTAATACTAAAGCAGTGATATCGCTGAATCCCATAATAATTTTGGGATGAGAGCGAATTTGGGCGTAATTCAATAAAGGTAAAATGCGATTGCAACCCCAACCACCACGCATAGTCAAAATAGCTGTGACGGAATTATCTGCAAACATCATGTTTACATCCTGTGCGCGGTTAGCATCTGTCCCAGCTAAATAACCGTACCTGTCTAAGAGATGGTTTCCTAATTTAATTTTTAAGCCTAATTGGGTGAGCGATCGCTGGGCGTTGGCTAAATCTTCTGCGTCAATGACACCAGCCGGCGAAACTAGTCCTACTGTGTCTCCTGGCTGTAGCCTTCGTGGTTTGAGGATAGTACTTGGCGACAGCTTACCTTGAGCTTGAACTAAAGGTATCTGCGCTGCTAAGGTTGACAAACCACAGGTTGTAATAAATTTGCGTCGTTTCAAAATTGGGTTGGGGAGTAGGAAAAAACTTGATTATACTGGGTTCTTCATTTCAGACTTCATTTCCTACTTTTTCTTAACCGCGCAATTGCGCTACCAAGAGATTAGGGTTCCAATAAGCGCGGGTTGTTTGAATTTTTCCGTCTTTGTTAATCTCAAAAATTGTGATTCCCTCAAAGGTGACTGATTTACCTGTCTTACTAACTCCGTCCATTGTCCACTTGACGGCTGCTTCAGTACCAGCTACAAAAATATGTTCAGTTGTCGCGGCTAATTTTGTAAATACAGCTTGCAATTGCCCGATAAACTGGTGATAATCTTCTTGAATTTTGACTGGAGGTTCACCAACCGGATCATGACTCACCGCATCTTCCGCAAAATTCTCTATCCAGCCTTCTGGATTCATTGCAGTAATGTTGGTAAAGTAGGCAGCAATAACTGTTTCAATGGCGGTGCTTGGCATGACTGAGTTTTCTGAATGGAGGAACAACCGGATATAGATTATACAACCTATTATTTGCTGAACTCTAGCGATGGATTAAATAGCAACATTCAGCCAAGTAAGTTGCTAAATTAAATAAAGTCTGAAGTCTGAAATGTTAAATTTCATCCTCCTGCCTTCTACTACAACTCTGTGATTAGTGGAATATTACAATATCTGCGAACTGCATTAACCCAAAATCAAGATTATCGTGACACCTTGACCAAGATTCACTGGTGGCGAATGGTTGTGGTAACAAGTGTGGGGGTCACAACTTTGGTGTGGGGAATGCGGGAACTGAAATGGTTGCAACCTTGGGAGTTAAAAGCTTATGACCAAATGTTGCGATCGCGTCCTTCAGAACCACCCGATCCTCGGCTTTTACTGGTTAAAATCACAGAAGAGGATTTGGCGCAAGTCAAATGGCCGTTATCTGATGCCATAATCAATCAATTATTAACCAAACTGGAGTCTGATCAACCGCGTGTTATTGGTCTGAATCTCTACCGCCAAAATCAAACCAATCTGGCGGCTGGTATTACTAATAAAAATAACATTATTACTACTTGTTTATTAAGCAGCAAAGATAGATCAGAAATTCCTCCTCCACCGAATTTTCCTGGAGATAATATTAGCTATAACGATTTAATTCCTGATAATCAAGAAGACCAAATTGTGCGCCGGAGTTTGTTATTTGCCGAGCCTAGTAATAATAGTAAATGTGCAACACAATTTTCATTTGCGGCTTTAATTGCCATTAGTTATTTAGAAAAACAAGGGATAAATGTAGATTTTACCGAAAAACACAATTTTCATCTTGGTAAAATTACTTTTTCAACTCTCACACCTAATTCTGGTGGCTATATCGGCTTAGATGCGGCTGGTTATCAAATATTATTAAATTACCGCCATCCTCATCGCCTCACACAAGAAGTCACTCTTTCACAAGTTCTCAACGGCCAAGTTAATCCCAACTGGATTAAAGACAAGTTAGTAATTATTGGCACTACAGCCGCTAGTGTTCATCCTGGCGTGTATACTCCCTACAGTGCTTCTCCAGACCATCCAGCTAGAACATCAACTGTATTTATTCATGCACAAATAGCCAGTCAAATTCTTAGTACCGTTTTGGATGGTAGACCATTGATTTGGTACTGGCCTGATTGGCAGGAAGTAACATGGGTCTTGGCTTGGTCATTACTGGGTAGTCTTTTAGGCTGGCGGCTGCGACATCCTGTTATGCTGCTAGTGGTGGGATGTCTAACTCTAGCTGGTTTAGTGGCAATTTGTGTTGGTTTATTTCTCTTAGCTGGCTGGATACCGCTGATTCCCCCGGCGATCGCATTTTTGTTTAGTAGTGTGGGGATGCTGGTTTATAGTACATACCGCACTCAACAGCAAACTAAGTTAATTATTCAGCAAGTTGAACAACAACAAGAAGCGATCGCTCAATTAAGTATTCTCTTAAAAGAAACTACCGCTGCAACAGAAGCAACAAAAATTCGTGACCAACATATTCACTCTGCGTCAATAATTTATCAACCAGAAAAAAGAACCGGTGATTTACTTTTGGGTGGACGCTACCACATATCAAGAGTTCTGGGGGCTGGGGGATTTGGTCGCACTTATTTAGCACAAGATACTCAGCGTCCTGGTAATCCAACTTGTGTTGTGAAACAATTAATGCCAGCACGTCGAGATACAAAATTTTTAGAAGTAGCCCGCAGATTATTTAATACAGAAGCAGAAATTTTAGAAGCCTTGGGGAAACATCCCCAAATCCCGGCGCTGCTGGCTTATTTTGAAGACCAGCAAGAGTTTTATTTAGTAGAAGAGTATATTCCTGGGCATACTTTACACGAAGAATTAGCACCTGTACACGGTGCAAAAAATGAAACTTTTGTAATTGAGATGCTCAAAGGTGTATTAGAAGTTTTAGCATTTGTCCATGAGCATCGAGTAATTCATCGAGACATTAAACCTCATAATATTATTAGAAGTAATCAAGATAATCGCTTAGTTTTAATTGATTTTGGTGCAGTTAAATTAATGCACCCACCAACTAGCGAACAAACAGAATTAGCCACAGTTGCTATTGGTACACGGGGCTATGCACCACCAGAACAATTTGCCGGACATCCGCGCTTATCTAGTGATATTTATGCTTTGGGGATGATGGGAATTCAAGCAATGACTGGTATCTTACCTCAAGAATTACAACCAGATCCAGAGACAGGCAATGTTATGTGGCAACACACAGTACAAGTAAGTGCAGAACTGGGTATGATTTTAGATAAAATGGTGCGTTATCATTTTAGCGATCGCTATCAATCAGCCGCCGCTGTTCTGCAAGACTTAAATCAGATTAGCGATAAGAAATAAAAGCACACAGATAAACTCTCTATAACTCTCTGCACCTTTGCGTGACGGACACTTTGCTCAAGTCGGGAAACTCGCCCACGCAAGTGTCCTCCTCTGCGTGAGGCAAAAAAATCTTGTTTTGCTACCTTATTTTTGAATTAATATTATTTGGTTATATCTAAATTAAATTCAGTATGAATCTAGGACAAGAAACTAAAATTGCAGGTATCTATGAAGTGTGTATTGGTGTTCCAGACCCAATTTTTGCCATACAATATTGGGAACAATTTGGTTATCGCATTGGACAAGTTGGTCAATTACCTGCGGCGACAGCCCATCAATTATATGGAGTAAATTCTGGATTACGTTCCATTCGCCTATATCATCAAAATGCAGATCATGGGTTAATTCGGTTGATGGTTTGGCAAAATCCCACTAATCAAGGTTTGGGGTTAGCATCAATGAAAACAAAGGGAAATCGTTGGGCGACTACCCTAACTTCTGATATTTTAACTATTTTAAATCATGCCGAAGAAGCCAAAATGGCTGGTTTTACAGTGCGATATAGTATTCCCTATTGGGAAGTTATTTATAACAAAGAACGCAAAAGTCGCCCTTTTATTGACCCAAGCGTAGGGGTGCGAGAAATGTTATTATTGCAACCTTTAGCGCGACAAGTTTTATTTCAAAGATTTGGTTACACAATACCTCATTACGGAAACATTAACGCAGCATCTGTATTGAAAACTAGTCAATTTACTCATATTGGAATTGTCGTTCAAGATGATAGCAAAACTAGCCTGAAGTTTTATGAGGACATTTTAGGTTTGTTGCGAGTGCGAGATGATGTCGAAACTAGCTATGAATCTTCACCCGCAGGACGAGATTTATTTGACCTCAAACCAGGAGAAAAATTCATCGTGACGACTTTTGATGATCCGCGTTCGTCTCAGACTGATATGATGGCGGCGCGGAGTGGCAGACTTTATATAATTCGCTTCCCGGAGGCGATAAACTTAGAATCGCGGTTTGAAGCCGCACAACCAGGAAGTTTAGGGATGTCGCTGTATACTTATCGGGTGCAGGGAATTGAAGAATATGGCGATCGCATCAAGTCCAGTCAAGTGCTAAACTTTACTAACATTATCGAAAACGAGTTTCGAGAAAAAAGTTTCTCTTTTACCGCACCAGATGGCTATTTCTGGAACCTGGTAGAAACAGGTTTCAACTAGCATAGATCGACGTAAATAAATAGACCAAACTCAGTAACCATCTGGAATTACGAAAAGGCTTGTGGTATCACTATTCTTTCTTTTTCCTTTTGACTTTTTACTTTTACCTTGTTGTACTAGCAACTGGTTTTTCAAATATCATCAAATGCTGCTGGGGTAATAAGTTTTTTGTCTCGCGCCAAACTAAACCAACAGCCTGCATTTCTTTCCGCACCTGGTTTTGCGTCATCTTGTGCAGACGTTTAATCATAATTAAAGGATTCTCCCCTCGGTACTCTACCAGTACTACCCTACCCCCCGGTTTTAAGGCTTTGACAATTCCTTGCATCACTTCGTAAGGATATGCAAATTCATGATAAGCATCCACCATTAAAGCCAAATCAACACTTGCATTAGGCAGGTTAGGATTATCAATCGTTGCTAAAATTGGCTCAACATTAGTAATTTTTTTCTCTTGTTTATAAGCTTGAATAATCTCTAACATTTCTGGCTGAATATCTACAGCCAAGACTTTTCCTTGAGGTAATAAAGGTGCAATCAAAAAACTCAAATAACCTGTACCAGCACCAATATCTGCAACTACGTCATTTGGTTTTAAATCCAACGCGCCAACTATCTTGCTTGGCTGTTCTTCTAACTCGCGACTAGGACGTTCCAGCCAGCCTGCGCCTGTGTGTCCCATCACTTGAGCAATTTCTCGCCCCATATAATATTTACCAATACCATCTGGACTATGATTAACTTTTTGTTCATAAACTGTATTTGAGGAAGTAGTTGTCATTTCTGGTTTATTTGCAGTCAAAAACCAGAAACTCGCAACTATCAGAATAATGCCAATAATTGGTAAAAAACTAAACTTACGAATTTGATTCATCGTTAACTAGTATTTGCTCACTAAAAAAATACTAGTACAGGTCGGCGTAAATAAACAGACCATCTGGAATTGCTAAAAGGCTTGTAGTATTACTATTCTTTCTTTCTTTTTCCTTTTGACTTTTGACTTGTTGTACTAGCGGATTGGAATTGTAATCACAAATTCTGTACCCCTGTCTGGTAGAGAAATACATTGTAATGACCCACGATGTTTTTCTGTAACTATCTGGTAACTAATTGATAAGCCTAGACCGGTTCCTTTACCAATTGGTTTAGTAGTAAAAAACGGATCAAATAAACGACTTTGTACTTTTTGGGGAATTCCTGTCCCATTATCAGCAATATGAATGCAGATATTTTCATTTTCACATTCAGAAGAAATGCGAATTATTGGCTGTTGACAGAGCTTTTTTTCCCAAGCTTCATCTAAAGCATCAATTGAATTTGCCAAGATATTCATAAATACTTGATTTAATTGACCTGCAAAACATTTGATATGCGGCATTTCGCAATAGTCTTTAATTACTTGAATTTCTGGGCGATGAGTTTGAGCTTTAAGGCGGTGTTTCAAAATTAACAAAGTACTATCTATACCATCATGCACATTAGCTGTTTTAAATTCAGCTTCATCTAAACGCGAGAAAATTCGCAGAGAAAGAACAATTTGATGAATACGTTCAGCACCTACTTTCATGGAAGTCAAGATTTTAGGCAAGTCTTGGATAATATATTCAATCTCAACTTCTTTCATGACATCTTGAATATTAGAATCTGGATTAGGGTAATACTTTTGATAAAGTTGAATTAGTTGCAGTATATCTTTCACATAATTTTCGGCATATTCAACATTACCATAAATAAAAGTTACCGGATTATTAATTTCATGAGCTACACCAGCAACTAACTGTCCTAAAGAAGACATTTTTTCAGTTTGAATCAATTGAGATTGAGTTTGCTTAAGCTCATTTAGAGTATTTTTTAAGTCAAGATTTTTTTGCTCAACTTCTTTAGTCCTTTCTTTGATTTTCTGCTCTAAATTTTGGTTATATGCTTCTAATTTAGCTTTTGCTTGATACTGTTCTGTTAAAAGTTGTTTTACTTGTTGAATTAACTGATTTAAAGAAATAGCTAGAACACTAACTTCATCTTCAGTAGTGACAGGCGCTTGTAAATCAAAATTAGCATCTTTTGTCACTTTTTTGGCAATTTGTGTTACAGCTTGCAAAGGGCGGGTAATTTTGTTGCCAATTAAATATCCTATGAATGTAACAATTGTACCTCCCAATAAAAACAAAAGATATAGCCGTAGCCAAAGTGAAGATTGAGTTTTTTCTAATTGCAATATTGGATAAAGTATAGTTGTAATTAAAGATTGACTTGCTCCTTTAAATATAATACTTTTAGCAAAATATTCTTGTTGTTGAATTGATGTTTTAAGGGTAGACAAATTAGGCGAAGGCGGCCGCCATTTTGTTTCTTTAATATCTGGTAGTGTTGATGCAATAATTGTGTCTTTTTTTGTTGTAACTATGTTTTTGGAAGAACCAACAGCAATTTGTTTTAAAAATGACTCATCTACTAAATTACCCATAATAATTCCACCTACAACTTTTATGGAAGATTTGATTGGGTGAATTACTACTTGTAAAATTTGTAGACTATCTTCTACATCAATAAAATCAATAAAGCTACCACCGCTCTTAGCAATGTTAGTAATAGATTTATCAAGTAATTTAGATGTAACTAAACTAGATTTTCTTGTATCTAATAAAGTATTGCCATTAGTATCAACTACTTTTATCCAATCTAAATTCAAAGTAGTTCTAATAGGGAGTAAATCTTGTAAAAGTTTTTGTTTATCTTTTTGTTCAATTGCTAAGGTAATTGTCTCACGCCCAGCAATCAAATTTACTTGTGTTTCCAAATCTTCCTGTTCATGTTGAAAATCTTGGTAAACTCTTTCTGCAAAACTTGCGACTTCTTGGCGAATGTTCTGCTCAAGACTATCAGTAAACCAATGTCCAATGATGGATAAACACAATATAAATATGCTCAAAAATATAGCTAGAGATGAAAAAACTATTTTTTGGCTGAGATTAAAGCGTAAGCGAAATTTTCTTCGCATGGCGGTGATGATGAATTTAATTGCTAGGAATAAAGCTTTTATCTTGCAGTAGTTTATGACCTTCTGAGCTAAAGATAAAATCAATGAATTTTTGAGTGGTAGGTGTAGGTGCTTTCTGCCAAATAACTCCTAGATGACGCACCATTTGGTATTTACCATTAGTAAAATTACCTTTGTTTGGCTCAATACCATTTAGTTTGAGGCGATTGACTGGTAATTGATTAATTGCAGAATAAGCTAAAGAAAAAGCACCAATTGAATAAGGAGTGCTTTGTAAAGTATCAATTAGCTCTCCTTCTTTATTTAAAATGACAGCTTTAGTAGTGGTTTTATCTTGACCTAAATAGTATTTTCGCAGTAATTTTTTAGCAGATTCATCTTCTGGTCTATCCAAAACTACAATTTGTGCATTGGGGCCGCCTAATTCTTGCCAGTTAGTAATTTTTCCGGCGTAGATTGACTTTAACTGATTAGTTGTTAAATTAGTTACACCTTTAACGCTGTTGTGTGTAAAAACAACGAGTAAATCTTGAGCTAATTCACGGTATTGAATTTTACCGTTATCTTCTTCTGGCTTTAGTTTGTGACTGCTACCTGCAATATCAACGATATCATTTTTAAGTGCCGCGATCGCACCTTCTGATTGACTATGAGAGATAAACTCTACTTTGGCTGTTTTATTTTGAGCTTGATAAGCTTCTGTTAATACTTTTAAAACTGTGATAGATGAACTAGAACCAGCAATTTTGATGGGTGGCTGGGTTTGTACATCATTTTGACTAGTAGTTTGACTAGAATTGTTTGTGGTTGTTGATTTGATAGCGTTACAACTACAGAGTCCTAGCACGACTAATCCTAAGATAACTCGCGCAGTAATAATTTTCATCATGAGTCAGCAAATACCCAAAATAATTCTCAGTTTATAGTACCCAAATACTTAGGCGTAATAACAGCCTATCAAAGTGAAATTACGGTGTAAATAATTAATTATTTCAACAGTAATACTTGTAAATATTGATAAGTTTTGTATCACTACTAATACTAAGATTTTGTTAGTGTGTTTGTGCTGGCGATCGCACTATTTTTATACAAACAAATAAAATCACGAAGTTTAAATTTACTGGCGCATTCTGCAAACACCCTATAAAATCAGATTCAATCTTTATGTTGATATAAATTATTGCTATTACCTAGCAGGAAAATTACTATGCAAAAAATTAATAAATATGTGTTTTTAAGTTTAAGTGCTGTTGGTTTATCAGTAGGTTATTCCAATTTATTTGCTACAGAAACTCATGTTCAAACAGTGCCGAATCTGGATAAACAATTATTGGCACAGTCTCAAACAATTCCTTCTGTCTATGAATATTTGGCTAAAAACAACCCCGAAAGTTACAACTTTTTGAAAAAGCAACTAGACAAATCTATTGAAGATGCTAAAAAACCAAGTGTAGATAAAGTTGTTAATAACCTTTGGGCATTATCCACAACCAACCCCAAAATTAAAACCAGAGAACGCGATGGTAAAACAGAATTTTTGATGGTGAGTTGGCTGTATACCTCAAATCCCAGTATGGATTGGGCAGTAGGGACAAAAGAAATTAGCCGTCAAACATGGTTAACAGTATTTCCTCAAGCGCAAGAATTTTGCCAAAGCTGCAAAGGAACAGGCATAAATTTGCCAGGAAAAGTGATGCTGGCGTTGAGATTACAGCAGTATTTAGGTTTAGTTTTAAATAAATATGCTAATAAAACCCACTTTGTAGAAATGTGGGTGAAAGCCGAAGACTTGAGCAGACCATGTATTGACCCAGAAATTAATGATTCTAGTTGTAATGTTTTACCTGTACCTGTACCTAAAAGTAATTTAACTCTGCATAATATTTATCAAAACTCTTTTGAGAATAAAGACAAAGAATATTATCCTTGGACTGGTTTAGGTTATACATACGATTGGGGAAATCCTCAAAAGCCTCATGTTGGCGCTAGTGAATTTCTCATCAACGGCACTAAAGATAAACCAGTTACGGTAGAAGTTGTTGCTGTTAAAGAAACTATAGAATATTGTAATAACCAGTATTTAAAGTAAGATTTAATATTTAGTTGCTGAAAACCGAGAAACGCAGATATCTGACTTCTTCAAAAAATCGAATGTAGTTTTAGGAATACCGTAAGATAAATTTAAACGATCAAACTCCACTGTTAATTTGCGCGACAAGAATACCAGGGCGATCGCATCTAAATATGATACATAGATCCTAAACTAGAAAAAAGGTAGCGATCGCAAGTGACATATAGGTAAGGATTTAAGCTTTGATAATAGAGTCGTAAAAGCAGCAATATTGCTCTAATTCGCGTGAAACTCCAGCCCAAAATCACCATTGCTGACCACTTCGCATAAGTGAATGAGAACTAAATGCTGGTAAAGTTTTGATGAAATTGAATTGAAATATTGCGTATAATATCAAGCAGTTTAAAGCTAACTATTGGCTAATTTTGGTATTTTTACAATCTATGTCCAACCAAACGTCTGAGCGTCTTAAGCAAAATGCTGAAAGAATTATGCAGAGGTGGGAAGAGAGGGCGCGTGATGAAGTTGGTGCATCAATACATCAGGACTCTCTGATGCTACAAAATTCGCTACCTCAGTATCTAGAGCAATTGGTGGATGAATTGTCAACGAAGATTGAAAGGACACCAGCGAGAATAAAAACCGATAAACTAGAAAGCACTCGGATTGGTAAAAAGCATGGACATGAGCGGGCAGGTTTTGCCGACTACTCGATGAGTCAAGTGATTTTTGAGTACCACATTCTGCGTCAGGTCATATTTGAAATTTTAGAAGAAGAAGCGGCTTTAGAGGTGAGGGAACGAGATATTATTATCGACTCCATTGAGCAAGCTGTTAACGATGCGGCGACTCAATTTTCCCAGACGTTGCGAGATATTCAAGAGTTATTTATGGTGACACTGACTCACGATCTTAGGAACCCACTCAATGTCATAAAAATAGGTACTCAACTGACTCTGCGTCGGCTTGAACAAGGAGACAGCCATGTGAATATCGCGGCGACAATGCTAAAAGCAGTCGAGCGTTTGAATTCGATGATTCAAAATCTGCTCGATGCTAGTCGGCTGCGGGCAGGGGAGAGCTTAAAGTTTGAATTTGAAGAATGCAGTTTAGACAGCCTTGTTCAGGACGTAGTAGAGGATTTGAACTTTGCTTATGGAGATCGGTTTATTGTAGTTTCTGATACTGCTATCAGGAGCAATTGCAGCCGTAAAGAGATACGACGGGTAATTGAAAACGTAGCTATTAACGCCGTGAAGTATGGTGCTGCTAATACACCAATTACACTTACGCTGGAGCAAATTGAAACGCATATCAGCCTGACTATCCACAATGAGGGGAATCCAATCTCTTCAGACGCTCAATCAATCTTATTTCAGCAATTTCGTCGAACCATCTCTGCTGAGGATCAAACAGGATGGGGGTTAGGATTATTTTTAGCAAAGAGTATTATTGAGGCGCATCAGGGGACGATTGAAGTTGAAAGTACGGAGGGTAAGGGGACAAATTTTATCATTAAGTTACCTAAACTTGCCTATTAAGGTGGTGAGAAAAACTCTTTTTCTTATGCTATGGCTAACACAGTGCTAAGAGGTTGTTTTAAAAGTCTAATTTATTATTACTTGCTTTGGCGATTGGAAATCGCTGCTAAACAGACAAAACCCACCTAGCCTGCGGCTTCTGCGAAGCAGTACGTGAGTTACAAACCCTTGATTGTTCATTAATATTAACTCATATTTGTTTGATAAACTTTCACTAATCTATCAATACCTTTAAACCGATGATCTCCCATTTCTTGAAAATCTGAGGAGTCTGTCAGCATGTGATAAGTAGCTTCACTAATCACACATTCCCCAGGGGGACAAACGGCTTCCATCCGTGCTGCTAAGTTAATCGTAGCGCCTAATGCGGTGTAGTCTACCCGTTGCGAACTACCCACATCACCAACAACAGCCTTACCACTATTAATTGCAATGCGTAATTGTAGAGGTTCTTCCCAAAAACCTTTGGCGTTTAGCCTTTGCAGACGTGTGAGCATTCCTTTAGCGGCGGCTGTGGCGCGATCTGCATGATCTACCAGCGGTTCGGGAGCGCCGAAAAATGCCATAATACAATCGCCAATATATTTATCTAAAGTGCCGCCGTAGCCAAATACTTCTTGCAGCATCTCTTCAAATAAATTATTTAATAATTGGGCGATCGCTTTTGGTGTTAATCTCTCTGAAAGTGCTGTAAACCCGACTAAATCAGCAAATAAAATACTAATCTCGCTTTCAGTGGTTGGTAAACGTCCATCTGGTAAACCACCCACAGAAATTAACTGCTGCACAACTGCGGGAGAATGATAACGTTCTAGGCGGTGACGAATTACTTCTTCTGTTTTGAGTTTTTCTACTAATAACCAACGCTGCACACTCGAAGCAACCAAATTTGCTAAAGCCGAAAAAAAGCTGAGTTCTTCTTCACCATCATCTGCCCAATGATAAGAAGAAAGATGGGCATCTGCATAGAGAACACCAACGACTTTATTTTCATCCCACAAAGGCACAGCCATTGCACTACGAATACCTTTGACTAAAATACTATGTTCCCCAGCAAATCGTTCATCTTTGTGAGTATCCGCAGTTTGAATTGCTACTTTTTCTTCAAATACTTTTTGACAAATACTGCGACTAATCCAGCTACCATCAGCTGCTAAATATTTTTGTTCATAAGTATTTCTCGTACCAGCATTGACTAACTCTAAATGATTGCAACTATTCACATCAATTAATAAAGCCAAGCGGTCAATACTGTCGAGATAACGAAAAACTACTTGTTGTACTTGAGAAAAAATTTCTTCTATTGATGCGGCTGCACACAAATTTTTAGCAATATCTACTAAGTCTTTGAGGCGAGCAATGCTTTTATTTTTAGTAGTAATATCATCATCGTGACTATCAGCTGCTATCCACTGCTGTTGCAACTGTTCAACATTACGTAAAATTGTTCTTTGTTCCGCACTATCAGAAACTGCTGCGTGTTGAATTTTTACCTGCATTGCCGGATTTACCAACAATACTACTAAGCTGACATTTCCTAGCCAAATAATATCGCCGTGTTGTAAATCTCTTGTTTCAGTTACAAAACTTTGATTTACTTGCGTGCCATTTTTACTGCCTAAATCCTCAATAGCCCACGCACCATTAGCTTTTTTTCGTAAAAGTGCATGTTTTCGGGAAACTCCACCAAAAGGTAAGTACAGGTCACATTCTGGTAAACGACCAATAGTGAATTCATCTTGATTCACGGTTACTGTTGTTTCTGTTTCTCCCTGTTGTAGGCGCAGTGTGAGTTCAGTCATGAGTATGATTTGTTTATCCTGGAAGCTAGGGAAACATCTTTAACGTAAAGGATACCCAGGATAAATCCTTTACCTTATCTTTATGGCACTGATAATGACATTCCGACAACTGTTTACAGTAAATTAAATAGAATTTATCTATTGCGCGTAAGCACAGCCCGTCAGGAACATTGCTTCTATATGACAACCCACTACTAACTTTGGTAGTTTCATCATCTCCTGGGTAGTGGTAAAAAGTACCCAAAAAGCGATCGCATTTCTTGATTAGTAATTTGTGTTGTTGTGCAACCTAAACCGTCATAGTCTATTAAGGTACTTCAATACGATATTTGGGTACTTCAATACGATATTCGGATACTCCAATACGATATTTGGATACTCCAATACGATATTCGGGTACTCCAATACGATATTCGGGTACTCCAATATGATATTTGGGTACTTCAGTACGATATTCGGATACTTCAATATGATATTTGGGTACTTCAATATGATATTTGGGTACTTCAGTACGATATTCGGATACTTCAATACGATATTTAAGAACTCAACAGCAAAAAAACAGAAATTTTATACTTTTAATTATAAATTCTTTCAGTATAATTAGTGAATAAATATTAGATTTTACTGTAACAATACTTTAGTTTTGGTTGTTATTGCTCAGGTCAAGAGAGATAGCAGATAGCTAGAGTAAAAATATAAGTTTGCATCAATTTTTACAGGATATTCAGTAGAAAAGGTATATATGGCAAGATTGAAACGTGGTTCTACAATATTAGATAAAGCAACGCGACGAATTGCTGGGATGCGATCGATTAGCGAAACGTTGGAATTTGGTGATGGGTTGAGTTTGACGGAGTATGAAAGGCGAATTCAAACCTTACAAACAAAGTTGTCAAACTACAACATGATGCTCTCCACTTTAGATGAAGCAATGGGGCAGATTCAATTACTAGAGCAAGATTTAAGCAGCTATTCTGAAAGAATGTTAATGAGTGTCAGAACGCGCTATGGCAAAAACAGTTTGCAATATGTGCAAGCGGGGGGAAAGCTGCGCCAACAAAATAAGCGTGCATCAACAACTGCACCGACTACAACGATAATGGCGCTAAATGTAGAGAATTCAACAATGAATGGTAAGAGTACAAAGACAACAGTGAATTAACTTGAGTTTGATAAACTATCTCTTTAAGCTGTAAACCTGCGATTTACACACAAGTTATTGAATTACCCCACCTTAACCCTTGGAAAAGGGGGATTAAGGGGGGTAATTTAACTTGTATGTACATGGCAACTTAAAAAGAGGAGACATCATCTCAAAGTCTCCTTTTTTAAGAGTCGTCAACGCCGTGGTGTTAGCGAAGCGCCACTCACAAACCTTTACTAACAGTTGCGATCGCTCATATTGAGTCAAAATTTGAGATGCGATCGCATGAGTGTAAACTGTGCATAAAGTTAGTTGGCTGCTTATAAGTTAGGTGGTAATTCCAAAGGAATTGTCCCTAATAAACCCTTGCGATAATCTGTAAAAAGTTGTCTCGCTGCGCGTTCCACATCGCCGTTATAACGATGTTCTGCTAAAGCTTCTAAATAAGATTCTCCTGTGTAGGGTGTGGAGTCGAGTCCATAACGTAACTGTAGCGGTGATTCTGGTAACAAATGATTTGCAGTAATATGAATTTCGTTCAAAAAATCTACTAGTGCGGATGCTACGAGTTGATTATCGTAAGATGCTTGACCAATATCATCGCAAATTGCTAATTTCAAGGCTGCGTTTTGGTTTTCTAAGCGAGAAGGAATGACACCAGGTGCATCGAGTAATTGTAACTGGTCAGATATCCGTACCCAACGCAAGCTACGTGTTACCCCTGGGCGCGCTGCACTTTCTACCACGCGCCGTCCCAAAAGGCGATTAATTAAAGCTGATTTGCCAACGTTAGGAAAACCAATCACCACAGCCCGCACAGGACGAGGTAACATTCCGCGATCGCATCTTTTTTTATTTAGTTCGACTCCGGCCGCTTGGGCGGCTTTTGCAATAGCTGTTACACCTTGACCCTGTTGAGCGTTGGTAAAATAAGGCACTTCTCCTTGACTTCTAAACCAATCTGTCCAGAGCGATCGCACTTGGGGTGTAATCATATCTAAGCGGTTCAATACCAAAATCCGCGTTTTATTTCCTACCCATTCACCTATTTGCGGGTGGTGCGTCGCCAAAGGAATCCGCGCATCTCGGACTTCTAATACCACATCTACCAGTTTTAGCTGTTCTTTGAGGTTTTTTTCTGCCTTGGCAATATGACCCGGATACCATTGGATCAGGTTTAATTTGTAGTTGTTCGTAATAGCCATAGAAAAAAGTGTGAAGTATGAAGTGTAAAGTGTGAAATTTTATCCCTTGACTATTGACGATTGACTCCCTTATCTTGATGCAGAATTAGACGATTACCTTCAGGATCGTAGGCATAAATCTCTCGTCCGTGGGAAGCAATAGATATTTCGCCGGGTGGAGGATAACCTAAATTTGTGAGATGAGCGATCGCCGCTTCTAAATTACTCACCTCTAAGCACAAACTTATTTTACTTTTAGTTGAGTTTTCAAATTCTAACTCGTGACTTTGTTTCGGTTGAAAAATCCCCAATCGCAAACCCATCAATTGAAACTCTGCATAAACATTGGGAATTAAAGTACTAGGCTTTTCACTTAAAACTTGAGTATAAAAACCGACTAAACTTTCTAGATTAACTGTGGCGATCACCACGAATACTTCAGTATATCGCAAAACCATTACTTTGCTGTAGCTAATTGATGTTGCAAATCATTTCTCTAGAATTGATCAGCCATTAATATCAAAAATTAGAGTTTGGGCAAGAGTTATTAAAAATATACTCTCACCCATATCTATCACTTTTATGATTTCAAAATTTAAGACATAGCAGACTTAGCTTGATGAATAGCATTCAGCCAAGGTTTGATATTATCTCCATCTGTGTGCATATTCCATCGTCTACCACCCCGTTTAAAGGGATAAACATTGTTTTCTACAGCCCAAATTAAATCATCTAAGTGTTGATTAAAATTTTCACCATGTTCTACTGGATGAATTGCCCAAGTACCAGTACTCATCGACCAACGCTCAAAACCTTTAACTTTAAAAGTATGTGTAAATGAATTCTCTAATGGCTCTCCAGTATCCTTTTGTACTAGTGGCAATACATTCTTTTCTAAGCGCTGGCGGTCTAAGAGAAAATATCGTGTAGAAACGTTACGAGCTTTATTCCATAATTGCTGCTGTTTAGATTTTAAAGGACGACCGATTAATTTTTCTATAAAATTTTGAGCTTGTGGAGGGCCACCTTCGCAAGTTGCAATTACTACAGATGGGTTTGCCTGCAACATTTCAATCCCTTCATCTATCCAAGACTTTCTTGCGGCATCCTGGCAAAAAAGCACATCGGAATCTACATGCAGAATATAATCAGCAGTACACTGTTCCAAAGCAAACAGATATTGGTAAATTGGCGCTCCATCAAAATCCTTGACATCTATATCTTCACGTCCAAAATATTTTTTTAATACTGACTTTTGAGAGTTTTCATCCCAAGGTATTTCATCTACTCGATTAATAACACCCTCTGTTCGCAGTTGCTCTAATTTTGTTCTTAATTCGTCTATTTGCCCTGTTTGACGTTCTAGGTATTTACCAGATGGCTTACCAGGATCTAGTGCTACCAGCCTTTCGCAAAAAGGATAATCCAGAGAACGCATCATACTCCGGAGTATTTTATCGATGAATGGGGTATCCACAACGCACGCATTTACAGTAAAGCTAACTTTAGGCTTTTGACCAAGCGTGTTCATATTTAAATGTCCTAGTTTATCTGACAAGATTACGTAAAAATCAAGTAAAAATTGTGATTTTTACGAGCATATCATGTCCCCATAATTCTCTGCCATCCAGTATAAATATTGAAGCGTGTTCCCCGTAAAAATCCTACTAAAGTAATACCAAACTCTTCAGCGACAGATACTGCCAAACTGCTAGGCGCAGATACAGAACAAACAATTGGCACTCCAGCAACTACAGATTTTTGCAGTAGCTCAAAACTAGAACGCCCACTCACCATGACAATATGATGATTGAATGGTAACTCTTCACTTAGTACAGCCTTACCAATCAACTTATCTAACGCATTGTGACGGCCAACATCTTCTTGTAAGTTCAACATTGTTCCTTCAGCATCAAATACCGCCGCCGCGTGTAACCCTCCAGTTGCACTGAAGATACCTTGATGCGATCGCAACTGCTCAGATAAGCTGTAAATAATCTCAGACTTAACTGTTAAATCAGAAGTAATTTTGGCACAACCCCGCAACTGCAAAGCTGCAATACTAGCTTTACCACAAACTCCGCAGGCGCTATTGATATAAAAGTGACGTTCTAAAGGCTGTAAATCTGGATTTAACCCTGGCTTTAATTGCACATTAATAATGTTATGACGCTGCTCACCATCTATAGATTCATCTGTGCAGTAGCTCATCTTTTGGATATCTTGTTTACTATTAATCACGCCTTCACTAAAGAGAAAGCCAGCTACTAATTCAAAATCTGCGCCGGGAGTTCGCATTGTAATAGCTACTGTGCGCGATGGAGATGTCAAACGAATTTCTAAAGGTTCTTCGGTAGTTAGTTGGTCTTGTCGCAGGCGTTTTTTACCATTTTCGACTACCCAAACTTGCGCTTTAATTTTGCTTTGATGAGGGAATTTCATTAATTACGGTAATAAACACACTACTTAGTTATATTTATGCGCGATGGCTACGACAGGTTCCACCTACGCATGTTAATCGTCAACGCAGCTAAAGCGATCGCTTAGTTGCAACGCCTGATAAATTCTTTAAAATGCAAAGCTAAACCTGTATTTGTCATATTCTTTTTTTAAACTTGTATAAGCAATACTATAAAAATCTGATTTATTAACCAAGGTAATCAGAAGAGATAAGTATTTATCTCTAAATTGGCTACGAGGTAATATTAAAATGCCCAAATGGAAAGTGGTAACGGAATTTTCTTTTAATAGCGCTCACTACATTAAAGATTACGATGGCCCCTGTGGTCGGATGCACGGTCATAATTACGAAGTCCGCATCGAAGCCATCTCAACACAACTGCATTCTTCACAATTTTGTCCACATCCAGTTATGGTAGCTGATTTTAGAACTTTACGTTGGGCAAAACAAGATGCTACTAAAGGAGGGCTTGACCACTGCATTTTAAATGAAGTTATGCCTCCTGAATATGAGACTACTGCTGAAATGATCGCTAAGTACATTTACGATGAAACCAAGAAGCGATTACCGCCAAATGTACAATTAAAAGTTCATGTTTCTGAAACACCTAATAGTTGGGTGGAGTATGAAGAATAATAATTTGTCAATTGGTCAGTAAAAATATTAATTGTTGGGATTAGCCATTCCAACAATTAATATTGTTTGTTTCATTGCTCAGAATGAGTGAGAGACTAGTTTCCAGCCCCTTCTACTCTTTTTGACTAGATAAAAATTATAATTATTTATCTAGTTTTGGCACTATTTTTGTTCATTAAATACATTTTTAAACTATAAATAATTAAGATACTTCTTTGGATAGATGGCATTAATAAATTAGTATAGATATACAAACCTAGTATTAGTAACTTTTTATTAACAAATAAATGCAATAGTTCATTTCTGAAAGTTCATAAAGTTATAAATCACATTATTAATTTTTTAATAATACTTGTCTCAGCTTGTACATTCATGCCATAAGTTAACGTCGAAATTGTGTAATCTAAAAACAGCTAGGCTAATCTTCAATGAGGTCTGATGACTCCTAATATTCTGCGTCAGCTTTGGTCTGTGGTTGAAACCGCCCAAACCATGACCCTCTTACAGCTGGATGATTCTAGCTTGGTGCAATGGTTGGTAAAACAAACCACAACACAAGTTTTCTTAGATTCCCATGAGATTGATTCTCTTGGCGACTATATTCAATCCCGGCTAAGTCTGATACGCGATATCGCTTATGATCGACACTGCTAAGAAGTCAACAGTCAATAGTCTAGAGCAAAACCATTGACCATTGACCATTGACCATTGACTATTGAGGCAAATAACCTTCCACTAAGCAATCGGAACCAACCACACGCCAACGAACACGTTCTAAGGGCAATGCTTCCGTCATAGTAGTCAAACCTAAATCACCGACAGGTGTAGGCGCATGGCTACCACCAATAATTTTAGGAGCAATAAAGGCCATAACTTTTTGTACGGCTCCTTGAGCGATCGCACTTGCAGCTAAATTACCGCCACATTCCCACAGAACACTGCAAAAACCCCGTTCATATAAATGACTCATTGCTTGTTCAGGTGTTAGCGCTGGTAATTCCACAACTTCCACGCCGTGTTTAAGCAACATTTTTTGTAAATCAGGGTTGGCTCCAACTTCTGTTAACACCAACGTTGGCGCTTCTTGGGTATCCCACAAACGAGCGTTTTCGGGCAAATTGAGTTGACGACTCATCACCACCCGTAAAGGATTATGCGCCCCCACTTGGTGGCTAGTTAAAAAAGGATTGTCTTGTCGGACTGTATTACCACCAACAATGATGGCATCACAAGCCGCCCGTAGTTGATGTACTTCACTGCGGGCGGCTTGATTTGTCACCCACGCGCTATGACCAGCAGTAGTGGCAATTTTGCCATCTAAAGTCATGGCATATTTCAAAATACCAAAAGGTTTTTTATATAAAATACGATGTACAAAAGCTTCATTTAGCTGCTGACAGGCTTCATTCTCTACCCCAACTAACACCTCGACACCAGCAGCGCGTAAACGAGCAATTCCACCTCCAGCCACCAAAGGATTAGGATCAACCATACCCACTACCACCTTAGCCACATCAGCCTCTATCAACCCTTCCGAACAAGGCGGAGTGCGGCCATAGTGATTACAAGGTTCGAGGTTCACATAAACTGTCGCACCACGAGCGCCAACGCCTGCGGCTCTCAAAGCAAAAACTTCGGCATGAGGTTCACCCGCACGGGGATGAAACCCTTCGCCCACAATCTCGCCATCTTTGACTACAACCGCCCCCACCAGCGGATTAGGCGAAGTGCGCCCCAAAGCACGGCGGGCAAGTTCCAAGCATCGCTGCATCATGCGGGAGTCAAAGTCAGCTTCACTGCTCATACTGTTCTGCGTTTGAGAATTGAATACCAAAGGCGTTGGCGCAGCCTCTCCAGCGGAGAATTGCACTATCAACCCATCTTTTTGAGTGTAATTTAGTGATGTATCTACCTGAGCAACAACTGGGGAATTATCCATAAATTTTGGGCAAGAATTTCAATATTCTGCACGTTACCGACTTGGCTTGATACCTCAACAGTAATATCCCAGAGCTACTGTTCGCTGTCGGGGTGCATACTTAAATACTATTGCACCGAAACTATTGACCGTTGACCCATGACATCAACTAAAAAGAGTGAGGATTTAGGGTCTGTAACCATAATTCCTCACTCCCAAAATTTAAACTCAAAATTATTTCCTCTGTAACTATTGCTCGATTGCTTTGCGCTTTTGCCACCAAAGATTGAGGGGATAGTAAACTACAGGAGCCCAAAGACTACTGAGAATCGCTGAGGCTAGAGCAACCCGTTGGTAATAAGCCCAGATGTATTCTACTTTGCGATCGCCAGTCAAACTCAACTGCAAACCGAAAATTGATTCTGCCAAAATTGCCATTAAAAAGACAATTAAAGCGATGGAAATAAAGTCTTCCTGAATAAATCGCTGCTTCTGTACTAATCCAGTCAGCAGTCCCACTAAACCCAAAGTTAAAGCATGAGTCGGGTCTGGTGATGTCATAGCATCTTGCAGTAGCCCTAAAACGATCCCTGCTACTGCTCCTTCCCAAACAGAGCGTTTTACACTCCAGGCAACTACCCAAATTAACAGCCAATTAGGCCCAATACCCAACAATTCTGTACCAGGAAAGCGCGTTGGCAATAACAGCAAACATAACAGTACAGACCCAACCGTTACAGACAAATCTAACAGTTGAACTACACGCGGATGCCAACGGGCGATCGGTTTGCGATAAGCTTTAGATTTTCGCTCCGCAGCTTTGGGCTTTTTTTGTCTACTACCATTAAATGAAGGTATCTTCATTATTTTGATTTTTGCAGTTGTTGATTTGCCTGTTCTTGCTGTGCCGACTCTGGGTTTTCCTGTTGTTGGTTTGTTGGTTTTGGATAAACAGCAACCCAATCTAATGACCTAATGGGCGGAAAAAGTTCAACTTTCGCTACAGATGCCGGCAGTTTCTTTAAATCTAAAGATTTAATTCGCCCTACTGCCAAACCAGATGGGAATTTTTGGCTGTAAGTTGAAGTTGAAACTAAATCTCCTACCTTGACATTGGGAACTTTTTCGTAAAATTCCAACACAGCTTCAGCTGAAGAATCGCCCCGCAAAACTCCCTTAGCTGAGGTGCGGCTAATTGTCACACCCACTTGACTTTTCAGGTCACTAATGAGTAAAACGCGGCTAGTATTAGGGGTGACAGTATCTACTAAACCTACTAATCCACCCTCAGCCTTGACAATAAACCCTTCTTGAATCCCAGAATTTGAGCCACGATTGAGTGTAACTTGTTGCCACCAATGATCCGCACTACGTCCTACTACCCGCGCTGGCAAGGGACGTGATGCAGGTGGCTCAGTCTGCACATAACCTAATAAATGCTGTAACTGTTGATTTTGGCTTTCCAGTTCTTGGATGCGTGTTTGCATTTCCATAAACTGGGCATCTTTGAGGCGTTCCTCCAAACGTTCTGCGGGAGTTTGCCCAGATTGCAAAATCTGTAAAGGACGCGTCACTACTTGGTAAACTTCCAGCAGCATTGCTCCTTGAGTCTGTCGTAATATCCAAGCACCACCTAGTACCAGGGCCAGCGAAGCAATCTGTAACCCTTTACTACCCCACCAACGACGTACAGTAACCATTTATACCTGTTTCTATATTTTGCTAGATATCGGATTCTATTTATATGAAACCCAAATCCAAGGCAAATAGAACCCAATATCCCATATTTTTTTCCTACATATTTCGAGAACGGGCGCTGAAGACTCTTTCCAACTGTTTAAAGTTCTCTAATACACGGCCTGTTCCCAGCACCACACAGCTGAGAGGATCAGCTGCAATGTGAGTCACAATACCCGTTTCATGACTGATCAGGGTATCTATGCCTTTGAGTAGCGCCCCACCACCAGCCAGCATAATACCACGGTCGATGATGTCAGATGCTAGTTCTGGTGGGGTTCTTTCAAGTGTCCGCTTCACTGCTTCGACAATGATCGATAACGGTTCCATCATACTTTCGCGGATTTCTGGGCTTTTGATGGTGACGGTTCGCGGTAAACCAGACAGTAAGTGTAAACCTCTAACTTCCATCATGGTTTCATTATCTTCGTTGGTGGGATAGGCAGAACCAAGACGAATCTTGATATCTTCCGCAGTTCGTTCACCAATGACCAAGTTATGCACCTTCTTCATATATTGGGTAATAGATTCAGTGAGTTCATCTCCTGCAATGCGGACTGATTCACTGATAACAGTACCCTGGAGACTTAACACAGCAACTTCTGTTGTGCCACCGCCAATATCAATAATCATGTTACCAGTGGGTTCGGCAACTGGTAGCCCGGCTCCAATGGCTGCTGCTACTGGCTCATCGATTAAATATACTTCTCTAGCCCCAGCTTGAACTGCGGCATCCATAACTGCCCGTCTTTCTACTCCGGTAACACCACTGGGAATGCCAATGACAATCCGAGGTAAAATCAGCGATCGCCCCTCATTAACTCGCTGAATAAAGCTTTTTAGCATTAACTCGGCTGTATCAAAATCAGCGATTACCCCATCACGCAAGGGACGCAAGGCAATCACGTTTTCCGGTGTGCGACCAAGCATTTTCTTGGCATCTTCACCTACTGCTAGTGCGACCTTTTCAATTTGGTCGATCGCTACTACAGAAGGTTCTTGCAGTACAATGCCTTTACCAGATACATAAACAAGGGTATTAGCAGTACCGAGGTCGATACCCATATCCCATGATGAGCGAAAGTTCCTAAACAGCCCCACGCTTCTCTACGCCCCCTATTTGCAATAATTTTTGACTATAAAAAAATGTTAGATTGAATCGTGCTGGATTCTATTACGTTTTTGATCATCAGTCTAGTAAAAATGGCCATTTTTTGATTTAGTTTTGACCATACTTACTAAATTGGATACATTCACGTTTTCGATATTCTCAGACCAACTCAGTATATCCGTACAGTTTTTTAGTTTTCCCAAAGTAATAGCTCAAATTTATATACCTTGCAAGGTTGTTAACTTTTTAACACATTTTCAGTAAGTTCATAATTGGCTATTATGGGAATCAAGATACATGAGTACGTCCGTACTAAAAGGTAAAGCACATGACTATTAATATAGTTCACCTCATTGGTCGTGTAGGTGGCGACCCAGACATGAAGTATTTTGATTCTGGTAAGGTTAAGTGTAGATTAACACTGGCAGTAAACAGAAGAACACGCAATAGTGATGAGCCGGATTGGTTCAATTTAGAATTATGGGGCAAGACAGCCGAAATTGCTGGTACTTATGTACGAAAAGGTAAACAAATTGCTGTTAAAGGTTCTTTAAAGTTTGACACTTGGAACGATCGCCAAACAGGAGCCAGCCGTTCTACACCAGTTATTCTCGTAGAGCAGCTAGATTTATTAGGTTCTAAGCAAGATAGCGACGGTGCTATGAACGATATGTCTCCAGAGAATTTTTAATTGATTAATGGTCAATGGTCAACGGTCAAGGGTCAATAGTTAACCTAACTGGATAATTTAAAAAATGCTAACCAGACGTTTAACCGTTGACGGTTGATCCTCAACCATTGACATTGAACTATGCACTTTTGACTAATAACTAATTTGCAACGTCACCGATGCTTCTACTTCCTGTTCGCCACCAACCACAGGCGTAGAAACGTCTTCGGCAACTTTCGCGGCTTGGGCGCGTAAAAATACAGGTGGTGGGGGAGCGCTGGCGTTATTAACCTGAATAGTGACTATTTCTTTAGATTTCAGTCCTAAAGCACTAAAAACAGCATCAGCTTGCTGTTGAGCATCTTGAGTCGCTTCTTTTAATGCTACTTGACGAGCAGCAGCGATCGCTTCATCACTAGCAATAAAACTAACACCGTTAATTTGCGTTGCCCCAGCTTTCACCGCGTCGTCTAACAATGTCCCAGCTTTTTCGGTAACGATGCGAAAACTCACAGTATTACTAGCAGCGTAACCAGTAATTCGTTGCACATTATTGGTGTAACTGTAAACAGGGTTGAGGCGAATACCTGTAGTTTCCAGTTTCTCTACATTGCGGCTTTTGAGCAAAACAACTACAGCCGATGACCTCTTCGCAGCTTCTTGCTGTACTTCTTGGGCAGTTTTACCTTGAATTTCTACGCCTAAATTAACTAGAGACAAAGTAGTAGGAATTGATTCCATCCCACGTCCACTAACAGTCAAAGTCCGCCATAACTTTTCTTTTTCCTGGGCTGACGCAGGTAGCACCAACGTTACGAATAACAGTAAAGCTAAGGGTAGAGATTGCCAAAACTTTGCAGCACGAAACTGAGAACCAGACAAAACGGCTCTAGACATAAACTTGCACTCCTCTGAAAAATATACAGATGCTAATAAGTAAACTGCATCCAGCAATCATCCGTTAACTGTTCAGTATTAATAGTTAACAGTCAGTTCGCTCGATACGATTTGTATGTTCTTACTGTGACATTAGCGTAGTCAAAAACAGGTATTGTTACATTTTTGGAAACTAAAAAATCGCAGTAAAATTTCTGGAGATTTTGTTATGGCGTATTGGCTGCTGAAAACTGAACCAGATAAATACTCTTATGCTGATTTAGAACGAGACGGCACTACAGTATGGGACGGAGTTACAAATGCTCTCGCCCTCAAGCATATCCGCACAATGCTTCCTGGCGATTTAGCTTGGATTTATCACACAGGTAAAGAACGACAAATCACCGGTTTAGCAGAGATAGTCACTCAGCCTTACCCTGATCCAGCCCTCAATGATGTCAAACTGGTAGTTGTCAAGGTGCAAGCAGTCCGCCCAGTCACTCAGCCTGTTACTCTAGCCCAAATTAAGCAAGAAGACCGATTTTCCGGCTTTGACTTATTGCGACTCCCCAGATTATCTGTTGTCCCAGTATCTGAAGTTCATTGGCAACATCTCATCAAACTAACAGCCAGCGAAACTTAAACTCACAGCAGGGAATGGGGAACAAGGTGTAAAAACTCTTGGTATATAACTTTGTTCTACAAATTTTTACCTCATTCACCTGCATCTGAATACTATTAGGCGTTGGCAAAAAGTGTTAATTGAGTATTTTGAACTACGAATTAAGAAGAAAGGTTAAAGATTTAAGTGGATACACTGTTATTCTCTGATTTCGGTAAGTTGCATAATAAGCGCAACTATCTATATAAGAATTTTTTAGTCAGATTCCGCACAGAGCATTCGCATAATTTGCTCAACACTGGATTAACAAAATACTATTTAGTGGAATAGATCCATGCTCTTCCGCATACCTGAACGTTGGATGCACTGGGTGCGCTGTCTGTTAACTTTTGCATGGCTCGTAATCATTGCTTCGCTATTGTACGACCCCTTGACTCACGTACAGACCAAACTAAATCAGACTTCGCCCCCAGTACAACTTGCTAATAGCTGTATTCACGTACAGGGTAAATGCTTTTCAGGACGATCTTATTCTCTGGGAACAACCCTGATGTGGGGAGTGATTATACCTGCGTCAATTTTTGTTCTACTTGTTTTTGGACATGAACTTTGGCGACGCATTTGCCCCCTCTCATTTCTTTCACAGATTCCCCGTGGCTTGGGTTGGCAGCGTCAATCTCAATGGAAGCGCTCTAAAACAGGAAAACAACACTACAAGTTAGCAAAAGTCAATTCAAAATCCTGGTTAGGCAAAAATTATGCTTACCTACAGTTCGGATTGTTATTTATTGGACTATGTGGCCGGATTTTATTTTTTGATGCCGATCGCCTAGTTTTGGCATTATGGTTGTTGCTGACTATTGCTTTTGCTATTACTATTGGCTATCTCTATAGCGGGAAGACATGGTGTAATTATTTCTGCCCAATGGCTCCCGTAGAAAAGATTTATAGTCAACCCAGTGGGTTATTCAGCAGTAAAGCTCACATGAGCCAGTCGATGTGCCGTATTGTTTTGCCAGAGGGTAAAGAACAGAGTGCCTGTGTTGCCTGTCAAAACTTTTGTATTGATATTGATGCTGAACGTGCTTATTGGGAAGACCTAAAAAAGCCGCAAGAAGCTTTTGTGCGTTATGGCTACGGCGGTTTAGTCATTGGTTTCTTTGTTTATTACTACCTTTATGCGGGCAATTGGGAATATTATTTTTCTGGAGCTTGGATACGGCAATCTCACCAGATGGCAACAATATTGAGTCCTGGACTTTATTTGTTTGGACACCAAATTAATCTACCCAAATTAATTACTGTGCCAATGATATTGGGAGGATTTACAGCGATCGCTTATATTTTAGGACGCTTTGCTGAAAAACAAGCCAAAGTCTACAGTCGTCGCCACAATCTCTATTTGTCTTCAGATATAATTCGCCATCGAATTTTTACTATTTATACCTTTGGGATTTTTAATTTCTTTTTTATTTTTGCTGGCCGTCCTCTCATTTTATTACTGCCACTGTGGATACAGTATATTTACAATTCACTATTACTTCTACTGAGTACACTTTGGTTCTACAAAACTTTGTCGCGCAGTCCTCATCTTTATTTTCATGAAAGTAATACCAAGCCTTTCTCAAGTTAATCAACAGCCTCTGTCCAGAAAAGAGTAAAAATAAAGAGAAGGATTTTCGCGGAAACCATGCAGTTTTTAGATGCAATCAACTTTTCTTTTCCTCTGCTGGCAAGCACAACAGAAGCCGCAGACAGTTCTATGGTAGTAGCGGCTGTGCTGCTGAGTTTAGTGGTAATTTACTTCGCCAGCAAAGTTGGTGGGGAGTTATCAAACCGCATCGGTTTACCACCTGTCTTAGGCGAACTTGTCGGCGGTGTCGTCGTAGGTGTTTCGGTTCTGCACCTGTTGGTGTTCCCCGAAGGTGGCGCAGACAGTTCTAATTCGTTAATCATGGCCTTTCTGCAAACTACTGCTGGTCTGACTCCAGAAGCAGCACCCCAGGTATTTGCCGCCCAATCAGAAGTTATTTCTGTGCTATCAGAATTGGGTGTGATTATCTTGCTGTTTGAAATTGGTTTGGAGTCTAACTTAAAAGACTTAATGGCAGTGGGTATCCAAGCAACTATTGTGGCAGTGGTAGGTGTGGTAGTACCTTTTGCTGCTGGGACTGTAGGTTTGATGACTTTATTTGGTATTGGTGCTGTACCAGCAATTTTTGCCGGTGCAGCTTTGACAGCTACAAGTATTGGAATTACCTCTAAAGTTTTGTCAGAAATTGGTAAGCTGAATTCCAAAGAAGGACAAATTATTCTCGGTGCAGCGGTGATTGACGACGTACTGGGGATTATTGTCTTAGCGGTAGTTGCCAGCCTCGCCAAAGATGGTGCAGTGGATGTAGGTAAAGTCATTTACCTCATTATTTGTGCCACAGCATTTCTGTTAGGTGCGATCGTTCTGGGTAATGTTTTCAATAAAACATTTGTGGCGATCGCTAACCAACTCAAAACCCGCGGTGAATTAGTCATTCCCGCCTTTATTTTCGCCTTTGTGATGGCATATCTGGCTGCCATCATTCAATTAGAAGCAATTTTGGGCGCTTTTGCTGCTGGTTTAGTCTTAGAAGAAACTGATAAGCGTAAAGAACTGCAAAAGCAAGTGATTCCTGTAGCTGATTTGATGGTGCCAATTTTCTTTGTCACAGTTGGCGCAAAAACTGATTTGGGAGTGCTAAACCCTGCCATTCCCAGCAACCGCGAAGGCTTAATTATGGCTATTTTCCTGATTACAGTAGCCATTCTTGGTAAAGTTATTACAGGTTTGAGCGTCTTTGGTCAACCCCAAATCAATCGTTTAGCGATCGGTGTGGGTATGATTCCTCGTGGTGAAGTCGGATTAGTATTTGCTGGTGTTGGCGCTGCTAGTGGCGCTCTCTCGAAACCATTGGGGGCGGCAATTATTATGATGGTGATCCTCACAACTTTTTTAGCTCCGCCTTTATTACGTTTCGTATTTCCCGATTCCAGCAAATTGGCCACTGAATCTGAGCAACTAATTAAAGATTAAAACTGAGGGATTGGGGGCTAGGCAAAAACAGGGTTGAAATAAAATTATCTACTTCGTGCTTCTTTCTTGGTCTCCAATCCCTTCATTAATTACAGGAAACTTCTGTCTCTTGATCTGCGTCCTCTGATATCGTTGTTTCTCAATCATTTTGACTATTGATTATTAGCTTTGAGAAAATAATTTGTTACTAATATTACCTAATTACAAATCCTCATCTAAATATGTTTTTAGTCGCTAAAAACTAGTAATTGTCAATATTGCAACATCTTTTAAAACGAGTTGAAATTTGTAACTGAGAAAATTGCTTGTCTATCAACAAAACACACAAAATAAAGTTTATAACGAAGTCAAAAATTAACCACAATTGACTAAAATCAGATAATTCTGGTTATATTTGTGTTGCCTCTCAAATTCACTTTATCGCTGGAGAGTACAGCAATATTAAAATTACAGACTATGTAAGCAGTTGAAAATTTACACCATTAATTGTTTCTTTAACCCAAAAAAAAGCCAAAGTCAAATCTCAAAGTTTCTGTAACGGAAGAATAACTTACCCAAATTTTTGAGATATTGACTTCCATGAATGCGAATCAGGAGAAAGGATTGTGAAATTACACTGGTTACTACCCGGTACGGTTGGGATGATCTGCTTACTGTCTTCGCCAGCTTTGGCGGCCAGACTGGAGTCTTGGCGGTTTGATGCCAAGCAAAACCGTCTGGAATTCAATACTTCTGGGGGTGTCCAACCCAAAGCACAACTCATTTTCAATCCCACACGCCTGGTTATTGATTTACCAGACACAACCTTTGGCAGACCACAGTTAACACAACCTGTAGGTGGAGCAGTTCGGGCTATCCGTGTTGGTCAGTTTGAACCCCAAACAGCCCGCATAGTCGTAGAACTGGCTCCTGGTTATACTCTTGACCCTCAAGGGATAAAATTTGTTGGGGTAACTGCCAGTCGGTGGACAGTACAATTGCCTAGACCAAGGCTAGAACCTGTAAATTCTTCCGCGAATAATGTTTACAACGTAGTCACCACTCTTGACTCAGACACAAGACCACCCTTACCGAGAGTTGTTAGTAGCACACAAAGCACAACTCAAATCGACAGTTTACAAGTGACAGGAGATGGTTTTTTTGTTCGGACAAATGGTGGTAATCCCCAAGTGAGAGTCAATCGTAGTCGTGATCGCTCTACTATTTTTATGGATATCTCTGGCGCGACTCTATCAGCAAATTTGGCGCAGCGAGACCTCAGCGTTAACAGGCATGGTGTGAGCCGTGTAGAATTCACCCAACTGCAAACTAGTCCACCCGCAGTCCGTATGACCTTGCGCGTCGATAAAAATAGCCCTGACTGGCGAGCAACTAGAAGTGGTGGTACTGGGTTGGTAGTTCTGCCTAATCGGTTTGCTACATTACCCGGAAATAACTCTAACAACTCTTCTGATAACCAACCAGAATTTTCTCCCCCTAATCGCCGAATTGTTACTGATGAAGCAGCAACAATTCAAGCAGTTGAACTGTCTGATGATGGTAAGCAACTACTCATTAGAGCTAACCAAACTATCAATGCTAGGGGTGGATGGGACAGAACCTCTGGTTTGTATCGCATCACCATTAATAATGCTAAATTAGCACCTCGAATTAAAGGCCCGACTTTTAACGCCAATAGTCCAATTCTGCGGGTACGTCTGCAAACGCCAGATGCTGACACAGTAGTGATTTTAGTTCAACCTGCGGCTGGAGTGCAAGTTGGGCAAATTAATCAAAATGACGACCAAGTAACACTACAATTACAAGGTTCTCGCCGAGTTGTGGCACTTCCAGGTACACTGCCTTTTCCTTCAGGACAAAGTCAATTACCAGATCCTAATGAAAATCCCCGTTCCATACCGCAGCCAGGAACACGCCCCTTACCCAGAGGAAAGGTAGTAGTTGTCATTGACCCAGGACACGGTGGCAAAGATTCTGGAGCCATTGGGATTGGTGGCATTCGGGAAAAGGATATTATTCTCCCCATCGGGAGAAAGGTAGCTGACATTCTTCAGCAAAACGGTGTGCAGGTAATTATGACGCGGAGTTCTGACTATTTTGTGACTCTTCCAGGAAGAGTACAGTTGGCAGAAAGAGCTAATGCTGATGTATTCGTCAGTATCCACGCTAATTCCGCAGGTGCAGGTCGTCCAGATGTCAGTGGTTTAGAGACTTATTATTATGACAGTGGTTTGGGTCTAGCTCGTGTTGTCCATAGCAGCATTTTGCAAAGTCTGAATGTTAGAGATCGGGGAGTGCGCCGAGCCAGATTTTTCGTCCTGAGAAAAAGTTCTATGCCTTCGATTCTTGTCGAGACAGGTTATTTAACTGGTCGAGAGGACATTGCCAAGCTACGCAGTTCAGCTTATCAAAATCAAATGGCAGAAGCGATCGCCCGTGGTGTACTCCAGTACCTCCGACGCAGATAAATCATCGTCAAACTTTAGTAAATATACTTAACTACTCTAATGAATAATTAATTGCTATATCTGGTTAATATTAATCTTGCTGATCGCAAGCAAGATTCGCCTGTAATCTCACGGTTAAAAATCTCTTGTTCTCACTTTTTTTGGAAGTGAGAACTAATTTTTGACGATGAGTAGATACATTTAAATATCATATTGTTTTCAAAATGCTAAATTAAGTGTCACCACCTTTACCAGAATCTATTGATAGTAGCAATAACTTTTTGGGTACATTGATTATCAGCCATCAAATAACTCAACACTAATCCATACTGATTTTACGTATATTGACTGAAAGTATTTATTGTCTTGAATGCCAGCACAAAATTGCTGGTTGCTACGGAAGTTCTGATGAGCAATGTCCACTATGCAGACTTCTGGAATTAAAGCTAAGTTTGGCGGTGACGGTGTGAGGATTTACCAATAGATACGTGGACATATTGACGGCTTCTATGAACGCGAATTAGGAGAAATGACTGTGAAATTACACTGGTTACTAACCGGTACTATTGGAACTATCTTCTGGCTATCATCGCCTGCTTTAGCGGCGAAACTGGAGTCTTGGCACTTTGATTCCAAGCAAAACCGCTTGGAATTTAATACTTTGGGGGCTGTTCAACCCAAAGCTCAACTCATTTTCAATCCCACTCGTCTGGTAATTGATTTACCAGATACAGATTTTGGCAGACCACAGTTAACACAACCAATAGGTGGAGCAGTTCGCTCAATTCGCGTAGGGCAATTTGACCCCCAGACGGCCAGAATTGTCGTAGAGTTAGCTCCCGGTTATACTATTGACCCCCAAGGGGTAAAATTTATTCCTACTACTGGTAGTCGTTGGTTAGTACAATTACCCACACCAACAGCAACGCCTATCACATCATCAGCAGATATTTCACTCCAATCAGAACCTCAAACCTTAGAAACCAGAGCTAATTCAGAATTTCCTTCCAGAAATATCTACTCTGTGGTTAAAACCGACCCAGTAACATCAAATAATCCTAGACCTTTGGGTAACACCCTCGCCGCTGTCACTCAATTAGAAAGTTTTCGAGTTACTGGTGATGGTTTTTTTGTGCGGACTAATGGTGGTAGTCCACAAATTCAGGTGAACCGGAGTTCAGATAAACGCGCAGTTAATATCGAGATTACTGGTGCATCCTTATCTCCTAGCTTGTTGCAACAAGATTTAGCTGTGAATCGTTATGGTGTCAACCGGATTCAATTTTCCCAATTGCAAACAAGACAACCAACAGTCCGCATGACTTTGTATGTGGATAAAAATAGCCCTGACTGGCGGGCAAGTACTAGCAGTATCGGTGGGTTTGTAATTATACCTAACCGAGTTGTGAGATTACCTGGTAATAGTGATGCAAATCTCGTTGCGGAGGCGACTGACTCACCTGCAATTATTCAAGCAGTGGAATTAGCTGATAATGGTACTCAACTTTTAATCAGATCTAACAGGCCTGTGTCTGCTAAAGGCGGGTGGGATAGATCTTCTGGTTTATTTCGGATTGCGATCGCCAATGCTAAGTTAGCCCCTAGAGTTATTGGGCCAGCTTTTAATGCCAATAGTCCCATTCTGCGGGTACGGTTGCAACCCCAAGAAGATTCCGTCAATATTTTGGTTCAACCCGCTTCAGGAGTGCAAATTGGGGAAGTCAACCAAGTTAGTAATCAGTTGTTGGCTGTACAGTTACAACGCACTCACGCAATTACACCACCTATAGGTTTACCGCCTCTACCCCCAACTAATGGTCAATTACCAAACTCAAAGGACAATCCTCCACCAGCACCACGCCCAGTCCCCACAGGAAAACTGATAGTTGTGATTGACCCTGGACATGGTGGGAAAGACTCTGGCGCGCCTGGTTTGGGTGGACTATTAGAAAAAGATGTAATTTTACCAATTGGTAAACGAGTAGCAGCAATTCTAGAACGCAATGGTGTACAAGCAGTTCTCACCAGAGATGCTGACTTTTTCGTTGAACTTCAAGGACGGGTAGATATTGCTGAACGTGTCAATGCAACTTTATTTGTGAGTATTCATGCTAATTCTGTAGATAGTCGCCCTGATGTTAATGGCTTAGAAGTATATTATTACGATAGTGGTTATGGTTTGGCAGAAGTAGTTCGCAATACGATTCTGCAAGATATTGGCACCATTAAAGACCGAGGAACACGGAAAGCAAGGTTTTATGTCTTGAGAAAAAGTTCTATGCCTTCGATTTTAGTAGAAACAGGTTATATGACTGGTCGGGAAGATAACCCTCGATTGGGTTCACCAGAATATCAAAATCGGATGGCAGAGGCGATCGCTCGTGGTATTCTCAAATACTTACGTCAAAGGTAATATATACAGCCAAGCTGAAAATATAGTACAAGTTTTTAATTACTGTGTGGAAAGTCGCTTTAATTCTACAGACGCTGATTCTGATTCCTGAATTCGATTTGCTGAACTACTGAACCAAAAGGAATTTAGTAGTCAGTTCACAAATTGTCTGCTAAATTCTGTATTTTAAATGCCAAAACCTAAATCAATATCTGCCTGTGTATTCATCTTCTATTTTTGAAGCTAATCTTTACGATTTTTCTGATAAAGAACCTCAACGCGCCCCTATCGGCGTTTTTGACAGCGGTGTGGGTGGGCTGACGGTACTGCGACAAATTTACCGCCAACTACCAAATGAATCGATTATTTATTTTGGTGATACAGCCAGACTGCCCTACGGTATCCGTTCCCAAGCAGAAATTCTGCAATTTGTGCGCGAAATTCTCTGCTGGATGCAGCAGCAGCAAGTCAAAATGGTGGTGATGGCTTGTAACACCAGTTCTGCCCTCGCCTTAGAAATTGTCCGCCAAGAATTTAATATCCCTATCTTGGGCGTAATTCTCCCAGGCGCTAAAGCTGCTGTGCAACAAGGTAAGCGCATTGGTGTAATTGCTACCCCAGCCACTGCTAAAAGTAATGCTTATAAGCAAGCGATTTTGGAAATTGACCCAGAGGTACAAGTCTGGCAAGTTGGCTGTCCAGAGTTTGTGCCGTTAATTGAGCAGAATCGCATCCACGACCCTTACACTACTGAGGTAGCACGCTCTTATTTAGAGCCTTTACTTCAGCAAGAAATTGATACTTTAGTCTACGGCTGTACTCATTATCCGCATCTGGCACCAGTACTGCGATCACTTCTTCCATCTCATGTCAAATTAGTTGACCCCGCTGTTCATGTCACAGCTGCTTGTAACCAAGATTTAGAGTTGCTGGGCTTAACTAATACCCACCCGCCATTACCAACTCGCTTTGTCGTTAGCGGTTGTCCACAACAATTCGCTCAGTCCGCAGTCCAGTGGCTAGGTCATACGCCAATGGTAGAAGTCGTAGACTTAAATAGCACAGTAGTTTCTCAACTTACATAAATGAGAATGAAGTATGAAGCCCAAGAATAAAATTCTATACTTCATACTTCATAATTCATAATTCATAATTCAGTTGACTATTGACTAATAACTATTGACTCTTGACTATTCACCACCTCAGTTACCTGTGATGTTATGGATACGTCCTGTTGATTTTTCTCATGATTTGTGGATAGAGAATCATGATAGAAAGGTTTTTGACCACTGCGCTTTGCTAGTGCTAATAATAGATACACTGTGAATAAATACCCAGCAGCTAAAATAAAAATCATCATAGGCATATTAGCGTAAATCATTGTTCTACCAGCTTTTTTCTCGAAAAATATCAAATTTCATACAACACGTAGAACTTCAACTAAGCAAGAAAATTCTTGATAGCCGTAGTTTGCTATGCTAAATTTGCCGTAGAGTTATAACGCTCTTCGGTAAACAAATGGAACTATTTAATTGACGTTATTTGCAGACAACACATACCACAACAGTTAATTTGCCCAATAGCATAATTAACTGCGCTCCTCAGCAGTTTACTTAGTCTGCATTATTGTTTTTCATACCTCTGTGGTAGGATATACCACGACTTTCAGCGCAAGCTGTAAGCCGAAAACGATTTCCTTTAAGGATACCGCCTAACTCCATCCCAAGAAGTTTATTTGCCACTACAAAATTACAAGAAATAATTCTCTTGGTTTTATTTTGTTGGCAATTAGCTATTCTGGATTCAAAACAACTTCAAGGTAAAATCACTCAAAAGTGTTTTACCCGTACATTGTCAATACCTGAAAAATTTAAAATCCCTACATTTTAGCGTAACACAACCAACCTGACTTTTAAGCCAATCTTGAGGCTAAATTTTGAATTTTCTGAAAGGCTAAATTCACGGATAAAATGAATTTTTCTTTGATTAAAAATATTGTTTGTGTTTCATTTGATCATAAATAACAAAAACTCAATATTCTACCAATGTAGTTATTATTACTTACAACAGGTAATGTTAAATATAAATTTATAGTAAAAATCAAAGATATATTTACCGAATTATGATTCTTGGGTTAGCCAGCGAAAAAATTAGATTTTTCGATACTTGTATATATACTTAGGATACTGAGAAAATCAGACAATTTCTGGTAAAAAAACACAGGCTACCCATACAGAAGCATCTCTAAATCAACCATCAAGAGAAATGATGATGAATAGGATAGCGATTGATCAAATTGCTGAAGACCGTCACAAGTGGTATTCAGTCTTTGTTCAAGATTTGGTGACACTCATTCAGAAAATTAGTCTGAATTCTCAGATTTCTGGCTGAATTGCAAAAATTTTTTGTATGCAGCTAAAACTAACAAAATCGCCTGTTAGCCTTGACAGCAGGGAGATAGCAGTCATTTCCAATAGCTCAGATAACAGCCAAGAAGCAAGGATTCTCTCAGCAAAACTTTGCGCTGGCACAGGGTTATCTTAAAATGAGTATAGGATATGTAAACTTTCGTAACCTAAGCCAGAGTCCGGCCATCCATGACCCCAGCTACCTCCCTGTTTACCCCTGTGGAAGCAGATTTGCAAATACTAGCCGATAACCTCAAGCAGCTAGTTGGCAATCGCCACCCCATTCTTTTTGCAGCCGCCGAACATCTATTCGGAGCTGGGGGAAAGCGCATCAGACCAGCGATCGTCCTGCTGATATCGCGGGCGACAATGTTAGAAGAAGATATCACCCAGCGTCACCGCCGCCTAGCCGAAATCACAGAAATGATTCACACGGCCAGCCTAGTGCATGACGATGTGGTAGATGAATCGCAAATGCGCCGTGGCGTACCGACTGTTCATAGCCTGTTTGGTAATCGCATTGCTGTACTAGCAGGTGACTTTCTCTTTGCTCAATCATCTTGGTATCTGGCAAACTTAGATAATTTAGAGGTTGTAAAACTCCTCTCAGAAGTCATCATGGATTTAGCTACTGGAGAAATTCAGCAAGGCATGAACCGCTTTGATAGTAGCCTGGCCATTGAAACTTACCTGCAAAAGAGCTATTACAAAACTGCCTCACTAATTGCCAATAGTGCCAAAGCAGCGGGTTTACTAAGTGAAGTTCCCTCAGAAACAGCCCAGCATTTGTATAACTACGGGCGGAATCTTGGTTTAGCATTTCAAATTGTAGATGACATTTTAGATTTCACCAGTACTACAGATACTCTAGGTAAACCAGCAGGTTCTGACCTGAGAAGTGGTAATTTGACCGCACCTGTTTTATTTGCTTTAGAAGAGAAACCATATTTAGAAGTGCTAATTGAACGTCAGTTTGCTCAAGCCGAAGATTTAGAGCAAGCACTGGCATTAATTCAAGATAGTCGGGGGATACAGCAAGCGAGAGAATTAGCTGCACATCATGCCAAGTTAGCAGCTGAAGACATTGAGATTTTGCCACCATCAGAATCACGCCAAGCCTTAATTGACATCACTGAATATGTGCTGAGTCGACTTTATTAAAAATTTTTGATTGTAAAGTTTTGATGTTGGAGTTGGGAGTAGGAAAATTTGGAGTGTATCCAAAAAATCCTAACTCCCAATTTTTTTAGGCAATATCAGGTGGTATTTGCCTCGATTGCTGTTGTGGTTTAAGCCTTTGTTTTAACTGCTTTTGAATCGTTTTTTCTAACTGAGTGCGCTGCACTTCAAAAGCATTATTCAGTGTACCCGGTGTTTCTAAAAAAACTATGCTATCTACGGTGTCTAGGGCGATTAATTGGAACAAAATATGGGTGACAGCAATGGGTGTGGCCACCACTTGAGGGTCTCGCCCAGCAGATGAAATTAGGGAAACATCCTGTATGGTAGAAAAAGCGTAAATCACCTGCTTCTCCAATCCAGGATCTGCACGGTGGCTCAATGTAGTTAAGACCCAGTTTCCCTCCTTTTGGAGAATATAGTACTGGGAGTGGCGTAATTGTTGAGCGATCGCGCGAAAAGCAGGAACAATTGCTGCAATAAGATGTGGTGAGATACCATCGCGGGGTGCATTGTCGATCAGCAATTGAATTTGTGTTTCTAAATCCATAATGACTTGTCAACGACTTTTAAGTAATGGCAATCACAGCAGGTCAAGGTGTGAACAATCCCCAGCAAATTGGGAATAATAAAATCAGCCATATCCTCATTGCAGGATAGACCTGCGTTTAGCTTATCCGCAAAACACACAAAGCCAATACCTACCGTCGTACAGGTTGTTTCTATGTATGTTAGGGTCTTTTAAACACCGAGACTATGAATTCAGCCGCAACCGCAACTATTCCAACCGCAACTTTTTTGGGAGAACAGACTATCGGAGTGGAGGTGATATTTCAACTCCTGTACAAGGAGTTTCGGCAATCAACCAAAGCCTCAGAACAAAATTGCCATGATGTGGCAACACGTATTACTACCGAAGTATACCGAATTTGCAGCGAAAGTAAACGCATCCAAGCTTCCGGTGCTGTAGAAAACTCAGCAATGACTCTAGCTAGACATCGGCTGCAACAATGTCAAAGGTACTATCAGTTGGGTTCCAATAGAGGCAGAGTTGAATTACACAGTACGCTGAGTGCCATTATTTATCGTTACATTAATCCTCCCCAGCGGCAATTGAGCTATCAAGGGCGGCTAACTATCATAGAAGATTTTCTACAAAGTTTTTATTTAGAAGCATTAAACGCTTTCCGACGGGAGAATCAACTGGGTACTACCTATCGTCCCCAATCTCTCCTGGAATTAGCAGAGTACATGGCCTTTACCGAACGCTACGGTAAGCGCCGCATTCCTTTACCCGGTCGTCAGCAACAGCTAATTATTCTGCGGGCGCAGACCTTCTCTCAGCAACAACCCCCAGAAACCAGCGTAGATATAGAACAAGCTTCTGAAGGTAGTTCTGGTGACGGTGATGGTTCTTGGGAAGAGCCAGCAGTCCACCAATTACGCTCCACAATGGCGACGCAACCAGAACCAGAACCCGAAGAAGATACGTTGCGTTCTGTTGTGATTACAGAATTGATGAGCTATTTGGAGCAAAAACAACAATCTGATTGTGCTGATTACTTCTCCCTACGTCTTAAAGATTTATCAACACAAGAAATTGAGACAATTTTAAATCTCACTCCGCGTCAGAGAGATTACTTACAACAGCGCTTCAAGTATCATTTAATTAGGTTCGCTTTATTACATCGCTGGGAACTAGTTCACGAATGGTTGGAAGCTTCTTTACAAACAAATTTGGGACTAACTCCGCAGCAATGGGAAGCCTATACCTCCCAGCTAGACGAGAAACAGCGGTCTTTACTTGACTTAAAACAACAAGGACAACCTGACGAGAAAATTGCTAAAACTCTAGGGTTATCAATGGCACAACTGCAAAAACGCTGGTTTAAAATTCTGGAACAGGCTTGGGAAATTCGTAACTCATTAGTGTCCGGATCAGGTGCATCTACTCATGAATAGTGACTCAGAATCCTTAAAAAACCAATTACTCACTTGGTTGTTGGCAAATGATGTCAACACTAGTGAATCTAACTTGGTCGAGTTTAAGGAAAATGACGGGGTTAATCACTCTCTCAAACAATCAGCCACTTTCGCCAGTGGCGATCCAGAGTTGGGAGGGATACCCCAAACCTTTAAACTGGGAGACATTCCTACTGTGCAAGACCGTTTCCAAGCCGTACTCAAGCGTCGGTTGCAAACCGAAATCGAAAACCAGCCCCCTTTGTTTCCTTGGGAAACACAATTAATGGAATATCCTGAGCGTTTGGAAGAGCGATCGCTCTCTTTAGTTCCTGCTTGGGGCTGGAAGGCACAACAATCTAAGCTGAATCTGCCGATTACTCTGCCAGAAACAGTTTTCCGAGAGCTATTAGAAAAGTGCCAAACGCTGCTAACTGCTTCACTACCATTAGGAGCTAAATTAGTTCAGGCAGTGGAAGACTTCTTCCCACAAGAATCTTCTTATGCGCTGAATGATATAGCTGGTTTGGTACTCAGAAGTACTTATCGATCTGCGGATGTTCTCGATCAAAAACTCAATATCGAGAGCGATTACCCAGATTTACAACCACGTCAACAAATGGCATTGTCTTTAATGGCGGCCAAACAACTGCTAGAAAATTTAAGTCTACCAGTGACACCAAACAGTCCAGTTGTAGAAAGACAATGGTTTACAAGTGAAGGTTTGTTGACTTTGCGGGTTGAATACCAATCTCGTGGTAAACACACTCAATTACGAGTTGAGGCTGATTTACCCACCAAAGGAATTGTGACATTGCGAGCTGATGGTACTTTGGCAATGGCTCAGTCTTCAAGTGCGGGCTGCTTGCATGTTGAGTTATCCTGTCAGGAGTTTAACCCAACTTATACTTTAGAAGTTGAGTTTCCTGATATCGACCAACAGCCTTTGTTGTTTGTGATTAATCCTACAATCTAGCGCAAGTCAAAGAACGCTGAGAAATTAAGAAAATTATTGTGGTTTTGGAGCTTATCTTTTTTAATAAGCGATCATTAGGGCTTCTACGTTTTTTGCAACGATCATTAGGGCTAGAGATTTGAGACTCCCAAAGGCTGCTTCGGGGAGTTACTGTTATCTGCACAAGAATTTCGGCAGGGTATGAGTTACAACTAAGTAGATGGTTTGACTAACCAAGCATTTTGTTGACTGCATCTACACCATTGCTGAACCTTTAAATGTTTAATTTATCCAGGATTAATTGGTCTTCGCGTCTACCTAGAGTTAATAATTGGCGACAAAATATCCAGCGATCGCCTTTGATGGCAGTGGAAGATTCTCTTTCCTTGCGGCTTTTAGTGCTGGCATTAGTAATAATGGGAACTGTGGCAGTAGATATTGCTGCTGATACAACATTCAGTTTTTGGGCAGTTCCCTTAAATATTGTTGGTGCAATCTGGAGTTACCGCTATCGCCGAAATCCCAATATACCAGTTAAATTCTGCATCGCCATTGGAATGTTAGTTGCTCTAGGTGCATTCTTTGGACGGGTGTTGGGAGAATTAAATGATACGCGGCTGGCTTTAGCAGAGTTATTGATTCAACTGCAAATACTCCACAGTTTTGATATGCCCAGACGCAAAGACTTGGGCTATTCAATTGTGATTGGTTTAATTTTATTAGGTGTGGCAGCAACGTTGAGCCAAACTTTGACTTTTGCACCTATATTATTATTATTTTTAGCGATCGCCTTACCAACTCTCGTCTTAAACTACCGTTCCCAACTGGGTTTAGGTCAGTCAAAAGTTAAAAGAGAAAAGGCAAAAGCAACACAACTTAAATCAAAATTATCTTTTTATTTTTTATTATTTACTTTAATTCTGGGATTGGGATTAGGGATTTTTGCCGTTTTACCCCGCTTTCCTGGTTATCAATTACGGACATTTCCGGTTAGTTCTCCGATTGAAGTCAAAGGCGGCTTTACGGGACGGAGTATTATTAATCCTGGTTATGTCCGCCAAGGTAATGCTGAAAATCAAGGCGATGGTCAAGGAAAAAGCCAAACTGGGCAACCAGGAAAGCTAAATGACAGTTTTTATTATGGCTTTAATAGCCAAATGAATCAAAATCTGCGGGGAAGCATGACACCCAAGGTAGTGATGCGGGTACGATCGCAGGTGGAAGGGTTTTGGCGTGTATTGGCATTTGATCGCTACACAGGTAAAGGCTGGGAAATTTCCCGCAATGATGATGTTACTACGCTCAAGCGATCGCCTTGGTCTTATCAAATTTATTTGTCTCCACCTCCTACGTCTTTGCCAACTAGAGAAGTAGTGCAAACCTATACAGTGGTGGCGGATTTGCCGAATTTGATTCCGGCGATGTCCTATCCCAAAGAAATTTACTTTCCGACACCGATTATCGCTGTGGATCAGGAAAACGGGCTGCGAGCGCCTGTTAGTTTATCTGAAGACCTCACCTATACGGTCATATCGGACGTACCATACCGCGATCGCACTTTGTTAGGCAAAGCCACTACTAACTATCCCAAGCACATTAAAAAATACTATTTACAAATTCCGCCAGAAATTGCTTCCAAAGTCCAAAAATTAACCGCAGAAATTCTGGCTAACTACCGTCGAAATAATGTATCTAAGGTCTCAAAAACTTTAGATTCAAACTATGAAAAGGCACTTTACCTAGCGCAATACCTCAAGCAAAACTACTCTATCCCCAAAAATCCCTTCGATTTTCCTTATTTGGATGAAAAAGAAGACTTAGTAGAAGCTTTCTTGTTTAAACATCAAGGCGGCTACCCAGATCATTTCTCGACTGTGCTGACAGTGATGCTGCGTTCTATTGGGATTCCAGCGCGGTTGGTGGGGGGGTTTAGTCCAGGAGAGTTTAATCCCTTTACGGGGATGTATGTTGTCCGTAACACCGATGCTTACGCGATGACAGAAGTTTACTTCCCTAAATATGGCTGGTTTACCTTTGACCCCATTCCCAATCATCCTCTAATTCCGCCATCTGTTGAAGACTCACAAACTTTTAGCGTTTTGCGCCAATTTTGGCATTGGGTAGCTGGGTGGTTACCCTCACCGGTGACTGGGTTGTTTAACAATGTATTTGGCACAATCTTTAGTTGGATAGTCAGAGCGATCGCTTGGTTTTTTGCTTTATTCGCTCAAGGTTGGTTAGGTGTCTTAACTGGCTTAACGTTGGGAACCACCATCGCTTTCTTTGGCTGGCTAGGTTGGGTACAGTGGCGACAGTGGTTAAAGAGTCGGTGGTTAAGTAAATTACCGCCGATGGAAAGGCTTTATCAACAAATGCTGCAATGGACTGCAACCAAAGGTTTCGGTAAGCATCCAGCACAAACACCCCTAGAATATGTCCAAGTGGCATATCAACATCATGCCCCAGCCACAGCCCAAGTAATTGATGAAATTAGCCAGGCTTATGTTAGTTGGCGCTATGGAGGTCATACTCCTGATTTACAACAATTACGCCAAAAATGGCTGGAATTGGAAAAAGTCAATCGTCAATAGTCAAAAGGCAGGAGATAGAAGTCTAAAATTTCGTACTACTGCGGCAAGCCCTGACACTCCTGCATCGCTTATGGGGAAACCCCCTACAGCCCTTCTCCTAAAGGAGACGCTACGCGTAGCTTGCTTCCCGAAGGGTACGGGCATCCTACGGCGGGCGTTGGCCTCTCCCTTTGGGAGAAGACCGCACTGCCTCACCGCTGCGCGTCTAGGCACTATTTACTGGGTACTAGATGATATTTTTGTAGTTACGCATGTGTCTTGGGGATGATTTTCAGTATATTTGGCTAAGAAACTGCTAAAAAAAGCATTTGCTATCTAAAAACTAAAGCAAGCTAGATGTAATGCGTTGTAACTCCGATTTTTTAGGGATAACATAGAAATAAAATCCTGAATGGATTATCGCGTCACATTTAATGTCAGTTAATTTATGGAAATTCAATTAATCAATATCGGTTTCGGCAACATTGTGTCAGCTAACAAAGTAGTTGCGATTGTTAGTCCAGAATCTGCCCCAATTAAGCGAATCATTACAGATGCGCGGGAAAGAGGTGAACTAATTGACGCAACTTATGGTCGTCGGACAAGGGCTGTAATTATTACAGATTCCAACCACGTCATTCTTTCAGCAATTCAACCAGAAACGGTAGCAAATCGTTTCGTGATTTCTCGTGATCATCATGCTGTAGATAATTAACTAGGGATAGTTGACAAACGCCTATTCTATTTACACCATATCGGCAGTACCATGTGAATTAGACTGGTTTTCTGTCACCAGTGCTACAACTTCGTTAGTTGAGGTCGCCCTGACCACGACAACAAACTCACAAATCATGATTGTTGATTAATTCACAGGTTGAACGGATGATGCAAGTTTTACCCATCCAGACTAGTGCTACTACCAAAGAATGCCCACCTACAGGCAAGTTAATTGTTTTAACTGGCCCTAGTGGAGTCGGCAAAGGCACCTTAATGCGATCGCTGTTGCAGCGTCATCCGCAACTTTATTATTCTGTATCCGTGACAACTCGTTCTCCTCGTCCAGGAGAAATCGATGGCAAAAATTATTACTTTATTAACCGAAGTAAGTTTGAACAACTGGTTGCTCAAGGTGAATTTTTAGAGTGGGCGGAATTTGCGGGTAATTATTACGGCACTCCGCGGGAAACTGTGGTTAACCAAATTCAGTCTGGTAAGTTAGTAGTGCTGGAAATTGAGTTAGAAGGGGCAAGGCAAATTCGTGCTTCCTTTCCTAATGCCCTTAGCATTTTCATATTACCGCCTTCCTTTGATGAATTAGAAAAACGGATACGTGGCCGTGGACAAGACTCGGAAGAAGCGATCGCTCGTCGTTTAGCCCGTGCCAAAGCAGAAATTGTAGCTGCTGATGAATTTAATATTCAAATCGTCAATGACGATTTTGAAATGGCACTTGAGGCGATTGAAGCAGCTTTATTTGAATAATCAAAACCAAGCATTTTCACCACCAAATGATAAAGGACACATATAAATATGTGTCCTTCAAATTTTTTTATAGGAATACATGATTATTTCTTTCAACTCAGCACCAACTAAACCCCAGCTACAGCTAATAGCATTTTGCTATATCGATGGGCAAGTGGTAATCAGTAATTAGAAAGTCATAATCTCAAGTTATGTTATTTAATTCATCACTTGCTGATTAGTAACTTTGACTAATCACTAATTACCAATTACCAGAAACCAAATTAGCCTACTAAACCTTGGATGATGGCAATATTGCTAGTCAAGAAGTAAGCAACTACCGCACCACCAATACCACCAATTAAGAAAGCGCTGGCAAAATTATTCCAGCCTTCTTTTGATAGAAAAGCATCTGGGGCTGAAGCTCCAGTCACACTATTCAGGGCTTTTGGTGGATTGCTATTGGCGTATAAAGATAAACCACCTGTCAACAGAATTACTAGAGCGATCGCTGCTAGTAAACCTGCTAGGTTAGCGTTTTCTGCATTACGCAGAGGGCCATATTTAGCAAAGGGGCCAAATATCCAGTAGCCATGTGCCATACCAACTTCTAGCCCACGTCTGAAAGGAGTGAGACCTGGACGATAAGCAGGCAAGTTATTGATGAACCACTTGACTACAGGAGAAGAATTAACTGGGGTTTCGAGATTACCCAGTTGCGGATCGCGTTCTGCGGGAAACACTACTTCCCGGTTTCTCACATCGCTGGGCAGATTTTTGGATGCGTCTACTGCTTGCGCCATAGTTTTATGTTCGCCTCTCAATTACATAAGCAACAGTTGTAAATCCCAATGCTTGAGTTATGGCAGTGGGTGGAACAGTAGGTCGGGGAAAAAGCGGTTAAACTCAATCAAAATACCTGCTGTAATTGTCAGCCAGATAGTAGCTGCCACTGGTGCTGTGGAAATAAATTTAATCAAATAGGATGATTGATCGCTTTTTTCAGCCATGTATTTAGTCTCCAAAACAATGAATCAGTTAAGCGGAACCTAACGAGGAGAAATGGGTATTTCCGAATCTTTAGCAGTTAATTCGCCAGAAAGAAATTCTTTCAAAGCGGCTGCTGGCCAAGCAAAACCCGTGGCTATGATGGGTAACGCTAGAGCCAAATCAATTTGGATTTCTTTTTGTTCGGTGTCAGATTCTTTTCTAACTGCGATTAGATAAGTACGGCCTACCCAGCCAATCCAACCAGCTATATAGAGAAACAGAATGCTAGGAATCAAAAAGTCCCCAGCACGGTCTAGACGACCATCAACAATCAAGTGAGGATAGCCTTCGGGGCCACACAGCGCTTGAGAGTAACGTTCAAATCTCTTTTGACCTGATTGAGGATCAGCGGTAGTATTCCGGGCATTTTTGGCTAGTGCTTGAAATGCGGGATTGTCTTGGCAGGGTGTAAGATTAGCCCCTAGAGCTTTCGCTGGTGGAGCAAAATTGAACCAAAGACAAATCGCTAAAATCAAAGCAAACAATCGTCGCATGGAGTTGTTTCCTTTTATTACAAAAGAAAAAGTTTTTTGTACAAAACGAAGCGGCTTGTACATTCTTTATTTGGCTAACTAGCAAGTCATCATACTCTTGCCTGGGAACCGAGTAAAGTTTAAGTAAATAAAAGTTAAAGCTTCTCAAACAAATCGTTATTTTGCAGAACCCTCAGATGGCAAACGTTTTAGCAATCGAAACCAGTTGTGATGAAACTGCTGTCGCAATTGTTAACAATCGTCAAGTTCGCAGTAGTATCATCGCGTCCCAAATCCCAGTTCATCAGCAATATGGTGGAGTTGTGCCAGAGGTGGCTTCCCGTCAGCATTTGGAAACGATCAACGAGGCGATCGCCCAAGCTCTAGAACAAGCTGAATTAGACTGGTCAAAAATCGATGGCATCGCCGCCACTTGCGCCCCTGGTCTTGTAGGAGCGTTGTTGGTGGGATTAACTGCTGCCAAAACTTTAGCGATCGTACACAATAAACCATTTTTGGGAGTTCATCACCTCGAAGGCCACATTTACGCGACTTACTTGAGTGAGCCAACTTTAGATCCCCCTTTTCTTAGCTTACTGGTTTCAGGCGGACATACAAGCTTGATTTATGTTAAAGAATGTGGTAATTACGAAACCCTGGGTGAAACTCGTGATGATGCTGCGGGGGAAGCTTTTGATAAGGTGGCACGACTGTTAAATCTAGGTTATCCAGGCGGCCCAGTTATTGACAAGTTAGCACAGCAGGGTGATCCCCAAGCTTTTGCGTTGCCAGAAGGGAAAGTTTCGCTGCCAGGTGGAGGTTTTCATCGCTATGATGGCAGTTTTAGTGGCTTAAAAACAGCAGTGCTAAGGCTAGTACAGCAATTAGAGAAAGATGGTGGGCAAATCCCCGTAGCAGATGTAGCGGCGAGTTTTCAGGCGACTGTAGCCAAAGCACTCACCAAAAGAGCGATCGCCTGCGCCCTGGACTACGGACTGAAGACGATTGCTGTTGGTGGCGGAGTCGCAGCAAATAGTGGCTTGAGACAGCACTTGCAAGCAGCCGCTAGTGAACATAACCTCCGCGTCCTGTTCCCACCCTTAAAATTTTGTACCGATAACGCCGCCATGATCGCCTGTGCTGCATCTGACCATTTCTCTCGTGGTCATGTCTCACCGTTGACATTGGGTGTTGAATCCCGCTTATCCCTAAGTCAGGTGATGAAGTTATATCAAGCGTAATGGTCAATAGTCAATGGTCATGTGTTCTTTATCCAAAACTCTTGACCATTGACTATTGACCATTAACTATTGCCCGAATATGACCAGCAACAGCATCCGGTTGTTCTAACATAGCTAAATGTCCACAATCAGGAATTTCAATCACATTATCAGCACAGTATTGAAAAAGCCGATGAAAGCTGGCTAAATGGCGAACATACTTGGGTTCCATTACCTTGTCATCGGCACCAGCCAAAAAGTAAACAGGCTGTTTTAATTGCGAAACTAACTGAGGTAAGCGATTAACTTCTTCTTCTGTTGTGGAGTCTAATAGCGTTCCTACAGCAGCTTCTGGGTCAGCAACCACAAAATCTATCACCCGTTGACGCGCCCAATAACGATCTAAAGGGCGGGCGACACTAGCTCTAGTGAATAGCAAATCAATCAAAGGTAGTTGAGATAACCAACGCGGACGAACTTGTAAAAATCGTTGACCGGCTGAACGAAATTGTTCAAAAGCTTCCTTCAGATAAATGCCCCCACCAGCGTTGATACAGATCACGCCTTGAACCCGATCAGGCATTAAGGCAGCTGCCCATAGAGCGATCGTGCCGCCCAAAGAGTGGCCAATCAGCCACGCGCTAGTAATATTTAGCTCTTGTAACAAAGCTACTAAATCTTGAGCATAAGCAGTTGGTGTATACAGAGAATCAAATTGTGAGCTAGAAGTATCCAACAAGTGGGATGTCAAACCGCCAGTAGGTTCTCCCCGATCAACATCAGTTTCTGTCTGGGACTGTGACTCACCAAAACCGCGCAAATCATAAGATAGACACTGTAAATCTATTGACAGACGGGAAATCACAGGTTGCCAGTACCCACGACTATTTAGCCAACCGTGGATGAACACCAAAGTATGGGGGCAGGCAGTGGGAGCCGTTAACTCGTATGCGTGTGGAACGCCCAAGATTTCTATGGTTGCCATACTTATATCGTACCCTCAAGGATGGGTACGACTAAATACAGAGTACAAAAGGTTAAACAATCAAGCCAGAAGGAATTTTACAATTGGGATCACTTACCTAATAACCTCTGTCGAACTCCTTCAGCGATTTTGTGTCCTAGGTATTCAGGAATCAAGCTTTCATTTGGCCCCAACAAATAGAGAATTAGCCGCGTGCGTCCCCGCCAAACTAGCAAATTAGCATTAACTACTAGCAAATCTTCTTGCCAGATAGCGTACATCACTTTGTAAAACAATCCTGGTTGGTTATCTGCTTCAATTACCAGCGCCGGCAGATGAAATACAGGATCGACGTAAAACTCAGTTTGTACTTGTTCTAAACCAGCATCTAAATTAAATTCTACAGCCAGCATCTCTTCTACTTCAAAGCGTCCTCCTAAAGCCTCTCGAATAGCTCGACAGACATTTTCTGCGGTTTTCTCTGTCAAAGCTTTGCTACCACGAGATACCAAAAGTTTGATGAAAACTAACATAGGAGGTCGGATTTGACCATACAGGCTCAAACCATGAATGGTTAAACCATAAGCTGCCAACACACCAAAAATATCACTGAGGAGAAAGGACTGGTTACGGTAGGCAAAGTGCAAAGCACTTTTGCTACCTTCCGGCTTTAACTCGATAACGGCACGTCTGGTTTTATAAAGACGGTAAGCTAACCGGAGATTTTGCAGTTGAATTTCACTACTGACAAATTGCTCATAAAACTGGGGAAACGCTCGGTTAAAGCGTTTTAGGAGTTCCAGTGTCGAAGATTTTAAACCAGAAGCCATTGTTGGGGTAAGACTCGCTTGCTGTTGTCACCAGGGGACTGTGACTGGGGACTGGGTGCTAATAAACATTATTCCCAACACCCAGTACTTAATACCCAATCTTGATATATACAATTGACTCTCAAAACTTTGCCTTTTGGGGAATTTCTCCTAGCCTTTACAACAAAATGCTAAAGTTGAAGATGATTGGTATGAAACACGCTATGAAAGGCTGTTACCATTGCTTATCCCCACAACACCCGAAAAAATTCAGTGTGTGGGTTGTACTCTGGTATTTGCTTGATAAAACGTGTATCATCACTCCAAAAGAGTGGTAGCCAATTCAGTTATACTACCCGAACCACGTTGGCATGGGTTTTTGGAAAACTTGGTTTAGTACTCCTGAATCTGTAGCGACAAATAAAACAACCTCATTTGAAGAGACTACAGGGGAATTTGGCAGTTCTAACGCTGGCGATACTGGGGCGCGGAATGCGGAACGGATTGTTTTCAGCACAGAACGAGATATTGACCTGTATGAATTAGAAGAACTGTGTGATGCAGTTGGTTGGTCGCGCCGTCCGTTAAGAAAAGTGAAAAAAGCCATAGAGCATAGTTTTCTCGTTGCCTCCATGTGGCAAGTACGAGGAAACCAAAGGCGGCTCATTGGTTTTGCCCGTGCTACCTCAGATCATGCGTTTAATGCCACGATTTGGGATGTAGTAGTTCATCCAGACTTTCAAGGTAAAGGGCTGGGTAAAGCATTAATGAAGTACGTACTCAAAAAACTCAGAAGCGAAGAAATCAGTAATGTAACTCTCTTTGCTGATCCGCATGTTGTGGATTTTTATCGGGGTATGGGTTTTATGTCAGATCCTGAAGGCATTAAAGGTATGTTTTGGTATCCTCACTAAAATATTCTGTTCAAAACGACCACATAAAAACAAGCCTTGTTTATGGGAACGGCTGAGTTTGTATTTTAAGATGTTTTGGGAAATGCTATGGCAGGGGGCAGACGCTAAACACCCGAGTGTTACTAATGTTTGTGCTGGCGAAATCTCTTAATCTATAAGCTGTGGGCAATAAATTATAGATATTGGTTGGCAAAGATATGTTCAGCCTGCTATGATAGGGAAGCTAGTGTGTTAAGATAATTGTCTTGTCATGCTTAAGGTAATTACCAAAAGGCAAAAGCTCACTAGAGTATCCGGGATGTAGCGCAGCTTGGTAGCGCGCCTGCTTTGGGAGCAGGATGCCGCAGGTTCAAATCCTGTCATCCCGATTTAAAATAAAAATTTGCGGAATATCCTATCTATTGGTAATCAATAGATAGGATATTTTTTTATATTTTTAATTAGCAATCAAAATTTACTATGTTTGAATTTTGAAATTTGTCCAGAATTATGGATTGTGTAGTAAGTTTGACACTTTAAGTGTAAATACTACAGAAAACAATAATTTGATTTTTTTGTCTTTGTCAAAAGTTGAGTAATTATATCCCGAATAGGAGAATCAGCCGAGAATAAGTCTAGGTATTGATTTAAGCAGTAATTAAGGTAATAAATAAATGGAACGAATTATTTTGCGATCGCGTCACCAGTTTTTGAGAAAGACAATAAAATGGCATTAATCATCTCAACGGTCGGCAAAATTTTTCATTACTTGAGAGCAGTCTATAATAGTCCTCTATAATTCTTGTGCAGGAATTAGGCAAAGCGAATTAAAAAAATCAGGTTGCAGCACAATTCATTGTGCGAAAAGTACTGTAGAGTTCTCAAGAATTTAGAAATCTCTCATTTTGCAAGTTGATTGTGACCATTTAGCAGCCATAATGGCTTTTTTACATCTCAAATGGATTGCTATATAACTAAAACAAGTTAGTTCGGTGCAAATCCAACCAATTAGTCTAATTTAATTAAAAACCATTGACGCGAGGAGTAGTCATGAAAGCATTAGTTCGCTGGGGCGCAACATTGGGTTTAATCGGGAGTACTCTGTTAGGCACAGTTTTTGTCGGGAACCTCCCAGTGCTGGCATTATCAGAACAACAAATAAAAGAAAAACTAGACTCAGTACCTGTATATCTAATTACCAATGATAAAGGATTGCCTTTGAGTCGTCCTTTGCCAGAAGGTCAAAACGGTCAAAAACTGGGTGGTTCAGTGACAGGTGTATATCTCAGCCGTCAAGAAGCTCAAGCCTTTATTAAGCAACTGCAAAGCACGAACAAAGACCCCAAAATGGCAGATATTGTCAAGAGTCTCCAGGTGACAGCTGTACCTTTGGGAATCATTTATCAGCAGTTGCAACAAACCAAAAACCAGCCCAACCGTTTGGTATTTGCTTTTAAACCAGTAGAGCAGGATGTCAAAGGAGCGCTGGAATTGCTGAACCAAAGCGGTCAAAAAATAGATCAGTTTCGGAGTGTGCCGATTTTTGCAGTCAGATTTGCACCTGATCAAGGCTATGTACCCATTAAACTGACAAACGACAAAGAACAAGTCGTGCCTTTGTTTGTTAGTAAGCAAGATGCACAAGGTTTATTAAACCAAGTAAAACCAAAATATCCGAAAGCGGATATTCAAGTAATTGACATAGACGGCGTGATCAAAACTTTACAAGATAAAAATGAAGATTGGCTCAAACAAGTGGTTTTAGTGCCATCTCAAGAATCCAGAGAGTATATCAGAACTCTACCAAAAGATTCGGCTACTGGTAATAATCGTCAGCCTGCGGCAAAGCCAAAACGTTAAAGCATGGCAGATCAACAGCCACAAGTAGTTTCTGGGTTACAACTTTGGCAGTGGCGCAGCCAAGCAATGCAAGGTGCGATCGCCGCTGCTGTACCACCATCAGAAGTTGATTGGCTGCTGCAAGAAATTGCTGGTTTAGACCGCTTGGCTCTACGTTTAGAATTTTTCAAGGACTGGGATGAAATAGCGATCGCTATTTCTTTGGCAGATTTAGAAAAGCTTTGGCAAAGAAGATTACATGATCGCTTACCAGTGCAGTACATTGCCGGAGTTACACCTTGGCGAAAATTTAAGCTGGCGGTGTCGAGTGCCGTGTTAATTCCTCGACCAGAGACAGAGTGCATAATTGATTTAGCAGTAGTATCTATCTCTCAAAGTCAAGCTATAAACCCATTAGATCAAGGACATTGGATAGATTTGGGAACTGGGAGTGGTGCGATCGCCATTGGACTAGCCGACGCATTACCAAAAGCCACAATTCATGCTGTTGATTACAGTACCGCCGCTTTAGAAATTGCCCAAACCAACGCTCAAAATCTGGGATTTGCCGACCGAATTCATTTTTACCAAGGTTCTTGGTGGGAACCATTAACAACCATGAAAGGCCAATTCAGTGGTATGGTTTCCAACCCGCCATATATTCCGACTGCAACTGTGGCTACCTTAGAACCAGAAGTAATGCAGCATGAACCACATTTGGCATTAGATGGTGGTGTTGATGGTTTAGATGATATCCGCTATTTAATTGAAGTCTCCCCCAGTTATTTGCGGCCTGGTGGTGTGTGGCTGATTGAAATGATGGCCGGACAAGCGGGTGCAGTCAGAGAACTTTTGCAAAATCAAGGTAGCTATTGCAATATTCAAATTCACACTGATTTAGAGGGAATTGAACGTTTTGCTTTAGCTTATGTGAAAGGGAACAGGGAACAGGTGATAGGTGATAGGGTTTTGGATATATAAATCCCTATACCCTTACAGGAGTTATGAGTGAAAATACAAAAATTACACGTTTTCACTCATAACTTCTCACAAAATATGCCTCAAGTTTCTCTAGCAGACCTAATAGCAGGCGCACAGGCTGGCCGATTAGTGAGTTTTCCAACAGATACTGTGCCAGCACTGGCAACTTTACCAGAAAAAGCTGGCTTAATTTTTGCAGCCAAGCAGCGTAGTCAGGATAAACCTTTAATTTTAATGGGTGCTAATGCTGCGGATTTATGGCCTTATGTCAAAGGTAGCGAATATGAGTATGAACTTTGGCAACAAGTAGTGAATCAGTATTGGCCGGGGGCGCTAACTTTAGTATTGACAGCCAGCGATCGCTTACCGAAACAGATAAACCCTACTGACCCAACTACTATTGGTATTCGAGTACCGGACAATGCGATCGCTCGTGCTATTTTGGCGAAAACAGGCCCTTTAGCCACAACAAGTGCTAATTTTTCTGGTCAACCGCCTTTACAAACAATGGCAGAAATTACAATGCAATTTCCTGATGCTTTAACCTTAGCAACTACAGAATTTCTTGACGAAATTTCTGGGGTTGGTGTACCTTCAACCGTTGCCAAGTGGACAGGGAAAAACTGGCAAATTTTACGCCAAGGGAGAATTACACTGAATTAATCAGAAATTCAGGAAATTAGTTTTATACCATTGTGGTCAATTAAAAAGTTAATAATGGCCAAATTATGAATTGGAGCAATTGGGCATATCTCGGAGTCGGAATTATCTTAGGAATCAGTTTTCGTTGGTTATTTTCTAAGTCGGCAGATACTAACGCTAACTTATCGCCAGTAGTAGTAGAAGAACCAGAAAATGTTGCAAAACTGCTGCAAGATGTCAAGCAAACACAACTGGCGTATCAAATGGCACAGGAAATGAGCCAGTTTAAAGCAGGTTTTTTGGCGCGGACTACCCATGAATTGCGATCGCCACTTAATAGCGTGATTAGCCTGCATCAATTAATTTTGTCAGACTTATGTGAAAATTCTGACGAAGAACGAGAATTTGTTGCCCAAGCTCATGAAAAAGCTTTGAAATTGCTCCAATTAATGGATGAAATTCTCAGCGTGTCGAGAATTGAATACGGTACTAACAAATTAGATATTCAGCCCCGCTGTTTAGACACAGTTTTTCAGGAAGTTAAAGACTTAACTTATATGCTGGCGGCGAATCGCAATTTTCCGTTGCAGATGTCACCTGTAGATCCAGAAATTTATGTGTTGGCAGATCATCGCTGGTTACGCCAAGTATTAGTCAATTTAGTAGATACGGCAATTACACAAATGCAAGAAGGTAGTATTGGTATTTCCGCTACTGTTTTACCTACTACTAATACGGCTCATATTTATCTAGATATTCCTACTCATGCTCTACCTGAAAGTGAGCCGATAGATTTAATTAAATATGATAATTTGCCTCCTCAAATTCAATATGAGAAGGCAAATCTTTCGCCAGGAATGAAATTATTACTCAATCAAACTCTATTAGAAGTAATGGGAGCAAAACTAGAAATGCTGCCCAATTCAATTAAATCAGAATCATCTGAGGCACAAACTAGGGTACAAATATCTATTCCCTTGGCTTGAAAAAGTACTAGCCTCTCATGCTTACCTTTATTCCTGAAACTGGAGTTCCGCTGCGGAGAGAGAACTTAGCTGTTGAGATTGGTTATGTAGCACCATAGTTGTGGTTGTGTTGGGTATAAAACCCATTTTTTTATAGAATCCTTGTTGGTGAGTTGTCATTAAATATACGCGCTCAACCCACTTCATGCGGGGATGGCTCAAAACAGTTTCGACTAACTTGCTGCCTAGTCCAGTGCCTTGGTAGTCTGGGTGAATGACGACATCCCAGATTGTTGCGCGGTAAATTCCATCAGAAGTTGCTCTAGCAAAGCCAATTAGTTTTGTGTCATCCCACAGAGAAATTACTGGGTCGCTGTTGGTAATAGCTATGCTTAAATCCTCGATACTACGTCCTTTTGCCCAAAAAGCGGAAATATTAAATAACTCTTGGAGTTGGTAAAGGTCTATATCAGAATGGCGATCGCTAAATTTAATCTGAGGATAGTTCATGTGTAGCAACTCACTTTCACCAATAAATATCTTTGCTTTTATTTAGTCATATTGTGATAGAAATTTACCCCTAAGTATACCGAAATGCAACTATATACAAATTTATTTATCTAACCCTAAATTTACCGAGAAATTAACTTCCACAAAGGATGAGTAGGCCCTTGCTGGCGAATGCGACACACTCGTTTTTCTAGGCGTTCTTTTTCCCGCTGTGGTAGTCCTATTAAAATATTGCGGCTTTGCCAAACTAAAACAGAAACAGTCATAGCGATACAAAAACTTAACCCCAGGGTAGACAGGGGATGAAATATGAGTCCATATCGCACTGCTACCCAGGTAAAATATTGCCGCCACAAAACAATTTCTGAGCGTAAATCCCAAAAACAAATAGGTGCGATAATCAGCCATAACAAGAACACAAACAACCATCGACCGTATACTGTTAGCTGATGTAGTTTTTGAACTTGTTGAGCAAAAGATGGGTCATTAATTGGCGGTTGTTCCGATTGATCCATAGCAGGAAAAAGTCATAAAGACACGGATGCAAATAGAGTTACTAATTTGAAATTTTGGATTTTGGATTGTTTTTTCGGTTTGAGCAGAAGCATAGAAGCAATCTCAACAACATTTGTAGGTTTGCTCACACTACACTATCGTCAATCTAAAATCCAAAATTGTTGAACTAATTATCAACTGAAGTATCCATTGTTTCGCTGCTGGTGATTAAGGTAGATTGACCTGTACGTTCTCGCCACCAAGCGAGGAGAGTACTGGCAATAAAAATGCTGGAATAAGCCCCCATTGTGAAACCAATGATTAATGCTAGGGAAAAATTTCTCAGTGTTTCGCCGCCGAAGAAGAAGATCGCCGATAAAGTCAACAAGACAGTTAAGGTTGTGTTGATTGATCTAGCTAAAGTTTGATTGACTGCATCATCGACAATTTCCGCAATTGGGCGTTGAGGATGAGTTTTGATGGTTTCCCGGATGCGATCGTAAATAACCACTGTATCGTTGACAGAGAAACCTGTAATGGTCAGTAGGGCGACGATGAAGAGGCTATCAGCTTCGATACCTGCAACTAAACCCAAAAGTGAGAAAGCTCCTACCGTAATCAAGATATCGTGGAACAGGGCGACGATCGCAAAAATCGCATAGTCCAGTTGAAAGCGTACGCTCATGTAGAGCGTAATACCCACGAAAGAAATTACTAGGGCTAAAACCCCTGAGCGAAACAATTCTGCACCTAAAGTTGGGCCGACAGAATCAATTTGATTTTTTTGGGGGTCAAAAGCACCTATTTTATCGCTTAAAGTTTTTTGTAATTGAGTGCGTTGGTCTACACTTAAATCTTTTGAGCGAATTAAGATGCCATTTTCGCCCACAATTTGAATGCTACTATCACCAATACCTTGGGTTTTAGCGACTTCCCGGACGCTTGTGATATCAATTGGTTTATCGCAGTTACCTGGTTTTGTACAATCGCGTTCAAATTGTAAACGTGTACCCCCAACAAAATCTAAACTTGGACGCAGAGGGGCGTGAATTGCTGGGTTACTCCAAGAAATTGCCATCGAAATGATGCCAGTGAGGATGATAACACCAGAAATAATCCACCACAGCGATCGCGATTTATTAACACTCAGTTTCATTTAGCCACCTCAGCCTTATTCGACACTGGCACGTTAGGACAGTACAATTCTGGTTTTCGCAAACTAGGCAGGGAAATTGCCAAAAATAAGAATGTCCGACTACATGTGATTGCAGTAAACATACTTACTGCTACCCCCAAAGCTAAGGTTAAAGCAAAACCTTTGACTAAACCTGACCCCAACCAGAATAAGGCAGCACAAGCTATCCAAGTAGTCACATTACTGTCTAAGATGCTGGAAAATGCACGGTAAAAACCTGATTCTACAGAACGGTATAAGGATTTACCTGCTTTTAATTCTTCCCTTGTGCGTTCAAAAATTAACACGTTGGCATCTACAGCCATACCAATACTGAGAATAAACCCAGCAATTCCTGGCAGCGTCAAGGTAACACCCAACAGTGCAAAACAAGCCCAAGTCAAAAGTGAGTAAATTACCAAGGAGAAGTCAGCAATTAGTCCTGGTAGTCGATAATACACCACCATGAAAACTAATACCAAAGCCAAACCACCAATACCAGCGTAGATACTGCTTTGAATGCTATCTTTACCTAAAGTTGCGCCGACAGTCCGTCTCTCGGCTATTTCTACGGGTACAGGTAATGCGCCGCCTCGGAGTTGTACACCTAAATCATTGGCTTGTTGTGCGGTAAATCTACCTGTAATTATTGCTGCACCACCAGTAATACCATTAGCAGCAAACTCTGGCCCGACTACCGGCGCACTGATGAGTTCATTATCAAGAAAAATTCCAATACTGCGACCTGTCCCAGCTAAGTTTTTGGTAATTTCGGCGAAGAGTTCACCACCCTTTTGGTCAAAGCGAATGGCTACATTCCAATTATTAGCTTGAGTTGGTTCACCATAGGCATCCTTGAGGTATTTGCCATCAAGTGGCGGCTTGGTGCTATCGAACAATTCTAAGATTGCTTGATTATTTTTCTGTAATTCTTCTTGATTTTTGGTAATTGCAGCTTGATCTTTGCTGCTACGTAATTCTTCTTGTTTCGCTCTTAGTTCGGCTCTTGAAGACTGAAACGCAAACAATTGAGTTTCTGTACTTGGCTTTTGTTGGCGAAATTCTAACTGAGCAGTACCACCCAAGACTCTTTCTGCTTGTTCAGGATCGTTTACCCCTGGTAGCTGGACGAGAACTTTGTCTGTACCGACTGTTTGAATGATTGGTTCCGAAACACCGAGGCCGTTAATTCTACCTTCGACAACTTTTTTGACGGCTTCTAATTCACGTTGAGTAATTGTGGGGATTTCTGCTGTTGGCTTCACCTGAATTGTCAGCTGAGAACCTCCGCGCAAGTCCAATCCCAAAGGCACAGGAATTTTCACAATCGCCACTACAGCGGCGATGATGAGGACAAAAATTAAAGCTAATAGCGATCGCTGTCTTTGCATACCATAACTCGCAACTGACAAACGCTATAATAGCGTTCTTTGATTGAGTTACGGCAGGGAGCAGGTAACAGGGAATAGGGGACAGGTAACAGCGGACAGGGTTGAAAGTCCCTGGGGACAAGGAAAGTATGAAGGATGAATTTCATACTTCATACTTCACACTTCACACTTTTTTAGACTCGCAATGCGACCATTTTTTGTACAGCTTCAACAATTTGCTCTGGCTGAACAATGGTGAGACGCTCCAGAGTACCGTTGTAAGGTGTGGGGATATCTTGAGAAGATAGACGCAATACAGGTGCATCTAATTCATCAAATAAGCGATCGTTAATAGAAGCGGTTAATTCTGCACCAATACCCCCAGTCCGCATACACTCTTCCACAACAATCACTCGGTGGGTTTTGCGGATAGATGCGCCGATGGTATCAAAATCGAGGGGTTTGAGAGATATTAAATCAATGACTTCAGGGTCGTAACCTTGTTTTTCTAAAGGCTTTACGGCTTGCATCACATGATGGCGCATCCGTGAGTAAGTCAGAATTGTGACATCTTTACCTTGACGCACTACCTCAGCTTTATCCAAGGGTAAGAGGTATTCTTCTTCTGGTAAATTTTCTTTTAAGTTATACAAAAGTACGTGTTCAAAGAACAGTACGGGATTATCATCACGGATGGCTGATTTTAGTAACCCTTTGGCATTATGGGGTGTGGAACAAGCGACAATTTTTAACCCTGGTACAGCTTGGAAGTAAGCTTCGAGACGTTGGGAATGTTCTGCACCTAACTGTCTACCTACACCACCAGGGCCGCGAATCACCATAGGAATTTTAAAGTTACCGCCGGAAGTATAGCGCAGCATCCCGGCATTGTTAGAGATTTGGTTGAAGGCTAAGAGCAGAAAGCCCATGTTCATACCTTCAATTATCGGTCGCAACCCAGTCATGGCCGCCCCTACTGCTATACCAGTAAAGCTGTTTTCGGCGATGGGAGTGTCTAAAACCCTCAAGTCACCATACTTTTTGTATAAGTCTTTGGTGACTTTATAGGAACCGCCATAATGTCCTACGTCTTCACCCAGCACAAATACACTGGAATCACGCGCCATTTCTTCGTCAATGGCTTCCCGCAGAGCGTTGAAAAATAATGTTTCTGCCATTTAAACCTTTGTTCCGACTGTTGTTTTAGAATCTTATCGCGCTATCGTGGCAAATACCGTTAGCGATCGCACTAGTACCACTTTGCGGAATTCAAAATTCAATGTGCTGATAATTATGAGCTTTTAATTGATTTTGAATTGTATTTATTTATATTTCCGCATTTTTAACCTACACTCCCAATCATTTGCCCACATCATAAACTTTCACTGCTAAATATATGAGTCTTCCATCAATGGAGATTAACGACTCAATAGTTCAGCAGTGGTGACGTACTAGATTTGTTTACCTAAGCGATCGCCATAAACTAGATCTTATCAGGGGCTATGCTACACTTCGCAGACTATCAGGTGCAAACTGGCGTATCTGTCACCTGAGCTACTTGATTATCAGGAAAGCGTTTTGGTCTTCCAGGTTTACGTTTATGGCGTTGATTAATAGATTTCTCGCTGGCAGCTGCTAATTCTTCTGGGGTACATTTGAACAAACGTAAAGCTTCTAGATATTTTTTGGGTGTCATTGTTGGTTCAGTACGCCCAGCTTCCCAGTTACGCACACTGGTTTCACTGATTGCAAGCCTGAAGGCTACTTCTGCACGGCTAAGTCCAGCACGCTCTCTCAGGACTTGCATATCCATAGTTTCATGCTCCTCTTAAAAATAATTTTGAATTTATTTATTAAATCGATTGGCGTTTAAGCCAATTGCAAAGAATTGAATTTATTAACTATCTTATTTTATAAGCGATCGCTAAACCTCTAGCAAACGAGGTATAACATTCATAATATATAGAGTTTAAATATACAAAGAATCTCACCCTGAAGTTGAAACAGGAAAATTGGCGATGCGTCGTTTGAAAATAATAATCTGCTCTCCGACAATTGGATTTCGGGCGATTAATTTGTCTTGAGAATCAACAATTTGTAAATGACTAAAATTTAGTTCTTGAGAACGTTGTAATATTTCTGATGCTAATTTGTCTTGTTGAGATTCTTTAAGGGTATACCAATCGTTATTAATTTTAATAATTAGATTGCTAGTGCGAAAATTAGCTTGAATTGACTGTATCAGACCAGAAGCGACGCGATCGCTAATTTCTGCTACTTGATTCTCAATAGCCGCAATCAAAATTTGTTCTGGTGTTAATACTACTGCGGGTGTTGGCGTTGGTTCTGGTGTGGGAGTTACTTCCCGTTCCGGTTCCGGTGTAGTTTCTGCTGACGGTTCTGGTGTCGGTGTGAGAGTTACTTCCGGTTCCGGTGTAGTTTCTGCTGACGGTTCTGGTTCCGGTGTAGTTAACTCTGGTGGAACCGTTGGCGTAGGTACAGGAATCTCTTCAACTGGGGGAATTGTGGCTATCTCCGTCGGTTTACTAGTAAAGACACTAGAAGTTGTCCAAATCAAAACCACAGTAATTCCAGCAATAATTCCTGTTAAAGCTGTGTCTGATAACTGTCGAGAGAAATTTACTGGTAAGAAAGACCGAATTCCAGCTAATAGTCTACGCCAGATTAGCTGTAACTGCTGCCAAACACCCGAAGTTTCGCCTGTTGCAGATGACTCAGCCTCCAGTTTTACCACGGCTGTTTCCAAAACCCCAATTGTTCCCCGCAGAATTCGGATAATGGCCGCCTTCCATATAGGTGGCTCTCTCTGGTAGGGTTCTTGAGGAGAAGGGGGTTGTGAATTCTGATTGTCTTGTGACATGGAACTTTCACCAAAAGCAGTACATGAGACTACTGCTGTCTCTTCTGCCCTAATGTATCACTTCATTGCACTTGGCTTCGGTTAAACTGACTATTTATTGAATTTGGTGAGTTATGAACTGGAAACGCCGTCAATTTTTATTCTTAGGAAGCTTGGGAGCCATTGGTACAGGAATTCTCGGCTGGAGATTAGTTCGTCAAAATAGCTATACCGATGATTCTGTAGCAATAGCAGGTAAACCAGCGAAAAAAGACTTACTATTGCGTTTTGTCTCTGTGGCAGATACAGGGACTGGTGCCAAAGGACAATATGCTGTAGCAGAGGCAATGAATTTTTATCACAAGCAAAATTCATACAATTTAGTAGTTTTAGCTGGGGATAATATTTACAACAACGGCGAAATCGAAAAAATTGGTGCAGTATTTGAACGTCCTTATCAACCTTTACTAAAAAAAGGTGTCAAGTTTCAAGCTTGTTTAGGTAATCACGATATTCGGACTGATAACGGTGAATTACAACTGAAATATCCTGGTTTTAATATGCAGGGAAAACGTTACTATACATTTCGCCGTAATCAAGTGCAGTTTTTTGCTTTAGATACTAACAATAATGCTGATTGGAAAAAGCAACTACCTTGGTTAGAGTTAGAATTGAGCCGCAGTGATGCATCTTGGAAAGTTGTATTTGGTCATCATCCAATTTATGCTTCTGGTGTTTATGGTAGTAACCCAGCTTTTATTCAGGCTTTTACACCTTTGTTTCAAAAATACGGCGTGCAACTTTATATTAATGGTCATGAACACCATTATGAACGTACTAAGTCTATTAATGGCACAACTTACTTAGTTACTGGCGGTGGTGCTGGAACTCGTCCTGTAGGTCGTTCTGAGTGGACTGAGTATTCTGCTTCTAGCTTGAGCTTTGCAGTTTATGAAGTGTATCCAAATAGAATAGAAGTTAAGGCTATTGGTACTGATAAGCGTGTTTTTGATCAGGGGATTATTCCGATTAAAACTGTCTAATCAAAGCAGTTAATATTATTGCGACTTTTAATGCAGGATAAATTAACAGGGAAGGTTTGAGGAAAATATCAATATTCTTCCCTGCTATTTTTTGATATTAGTTTTGTAGCTCTTTTCTTTTTTAGGGATAAAGTTTAGCCATATTTGCTTTTAAATAAAATGGTACATTGACACCTTGAATATTTTCTTGTTTTTTGATAGGTGTATCTAGATATTTTGCATTATGCAAATTTTGAGTTTTTTCTTGGTTGTCAGTAATATTATTTGAGACATTCATAGCATTTTCTAATTCTAATTTTGCAGCCATAAATTGACTCTGCTCTTTTATTAAACGGCTGTAAGTTCTTTGCGGAATAAAGTGGAGTGGATTATAGCCAACAAAACGCAAAATTAATACACAAGCCCAAGAATATCTACCCTCACTAATAGCTTCGATTACTTGCTCTAATTGTTCATGAGTAATCAAACTGTGAAAGTTTTTTTGAGAAGAAGGCATCTGGTAGTTCATGGCTAACCCTGTAATGGTGATTAACGAGAAGTTAGTAAGGATATTCTGTCTGGATTTTGACGTTGTCTGAGTTGCTGGAAATTCAGATTAAAAAGCCAGATATTATGTCAGAATTTTGCCTAATGAATAGTTACCTACTACACAGAATACTCTTTAATTTGTTGTAAATTGAGCCAAATTGGCACTTTTTCTGAGAGACAATACCAAATATCTTGGGTTAAAATTGAAAATATAAGCCGCTCCATACCTCGTAAATTTTTACTGAAATTAGATAGTATGGAGCATATATAATTCTTAAAAACAGCAATTTACTAATTTTTATGTATCAATTTGCTGCTTTGTAAGATGATAGTAGAGTCCTTGAATTGCTATAAGTTCTTCGTGAGTGCCTTGTTCAGCAATAACGCCTTTGTCTAGTACGATAATGTGGTCAGCATGACGCACAGTTGAGAGGCGATGAGCAATAATAAAAGTGGTACGAGCCTCTTGCACAGAAGTTTTGCTGACGCAACTAATGCGGCGAAGATTTTGTTGAAAACGTCGCTCTGATTCAGTATCTAGAGAACTGGTAGCTTCATCTAAAATCAGAATGCGAGGATTGCTTAAAATAGCACGAGCGATCGCAATTCTTTGGCGTTGTCCCCCAGAAAGACTAGAACCGCGTTCGCCGACTTTGGTGTTGTAGCCTAGGGGTAAAGTTTGAATAAATACGTGTGCTTCTGCCAGCTTACTAACTTCAATTACCTGTTCTAAACTATACTCTGGACGATATAAGGTAATATTTTCGAGAATCGTCCCAGAAAATAAAAAGCACTCTTGCGGTACAACGCCCAATTGCCGACGCAAAGATTGAGGGGAAACATGGCGGATATCATGCCCATCTACTAAAATTTTGCCACTAGTAGGATAATATAACCCCTGCAATAGATTTACCAATGAACTCTTGCCAGAACCGCTACGACCAACAATGGCAACAGTTTGACCAGACTGTACTTCTAGGGAAATGTTTTGTAGGATATTGTGATCGTCATCTGCACTATAACGAAAAGTCACATTTTCAAATCTTACTTCTCCTCGGAGGTTCGGTAGAACCAACATGGATTTTTCCGCAGTTTCTTCTGGTTGAGTGCTAAAAATATCATCTAACCGCTCTACGGAAACTAGCACTTCTTGAAATTCATCCCAAAGATTCACTAGTGATAAAACAGGGCCAATTACGTTACCAATCAGCATATTGAAAGCGACTAATTGACCTATGCTGAGTTGGTCTTGAATTACTAAGGTTGCTGAGTACCACAGTAATACTGTACTACCCAATGTATTAATTAATCCACTAATTACTTGTAAAGTAATCGCTAATTTCTGACCGCGAAATTTAGCATTGACTGTACTTGTAAAGTGGTCTTCCCAGCGCCATCGCAGTTCGCGTTCGGCGGCGGCGGCTTTGACTGTGGCCACGCCTGTGAGCATTTCTACCAGTGAAGAGTTTTGCTTGGCAGCTTCATTAAAAATTTCCCGCGATACCTGACGTAAAATCGGACTGGCAATTACTGTCAACAAAATAATCGGTGGTAATAGTGCCAGAACTAAAAAAGTTAATTGCAAGTTGTAATATGCCATGAGTCCGACATAGACAACTGCTGTTAGTGCATCAAGCCAAGCTGCAACTGCTTGTCGCGTCAGAAACACCTGAATTTTTTGGTTTTCTTGAACGCGGGTGATAATATCCCCTACGTGGCGAGTAGCAAAAAACTGAAGCGGTAAATTTAGGGTATGAGTAATAAAGCCAGTAATTAAACTCAAGTCTACTCGGTTGGAGAAATAGTCCAGCATATATTGGCGAATACTTCCCAAACCAATACGCCAGAGACTAAATACCAACGAACCGATGATAAAGACGTGTAAGGTGCTGAGACTTTTATGTACTACTACCTGGTCAAGAATGACTTGAGTTAACAGGGGAGTCACCAAACCAAAAATTTGCAGCAGCAAAGAAGCAACGATAATGGGTAGCAACAGTGAACGGTAAGGTAAAAATGCGCTCCAAAATCGCCTTAATGATGGTTTGGTAGATTGTACAGCTTGGAATTGAGGTGTAGGAGTTAGTAAGAGTGCGTATCCAGTCCAGCCAGCTTGAAACTCTTTGATATTGAGCTTTTTACGCCCAATAGCAGGGTCAGAAACAATAACGCAATTTTTCCGTACTCGATAAACAACTATATAATGGTCGCCTTGCCAGTGGGCAATCCAAGGATGTTTTTGATTGGCTATACGGTTGAGACTAGCTCGTACTGGCCGAGCTTGAAAACCTATAGTTTCTGCGGCGGTTGCTAAACTTCTGAGGGAGGCTCCGCCACGACCAACATTTGAGATATTTCGGAGAATATTGATACTAAATTTTTTACCCCAGTAATGGGAGATCATCGCCAAGCAAGCTGGCCCGCAATCAGCGGTACTTTGTTGCTGAATGAATGGGTAACGCTGTCCAAATAAGGGACGGCGTTGTTTACTAGGTAGGGGAAAGGTTATGAGATTAGACTGGGTTTTTGCAGATGGCTGTTGCAGATTGAGGCTAGGTTTAGTTGCGACAGAATTTTTGTGGCGTTGACGAGTAACTTTCGCTTTGTCTGCGATTATCTGCTCGGAAGATACTCCTAATAATTGCGGCGCAGTGGCTTTCGCTTTCTCCCATTGTGCGATCGCTAGTTTATAAATTACTAAATCAGTTTTAGCAATCCAATCATCTGGTATTGGCTCAGGATATCCCCAACTGTTACCGATACTGGGGAACAGTACTGAGGGATTTTCTAGACTGTGAATTTCGCCACTACGCAGCCAGAAACGTCCATCCTCACTGGGAGTAGACTGAGACAGTACTGAACCAGCACTGACTTTTACTTGCTCTAAGTAAGGTACAAATTCTTTGAGGGTATGGCTGGAAAGTTTGGGATGTGATGGCTGATCTTTGAGCTTCGGTACATCAACAGCCGTTTTGAAAAATAGCAGAGTTTGCCGAATCGTTGTTATGTGACTCAGGTAGTCTCGTAGTTGCGGTAAGCGATCGCACCACTGTTTGAGGTTGGCTGTGGGGATAAAAGCCAGCGTACCTGCACTAGCTGCGATCGCACGATAAGTTAAAGGTGCATCGGTAAACAGTTCATCTGCACCATAAGTTTCTCCAACGCCTAATAATGAAGTTGCTACTTCTTTTTGTAAGGTTGCATTCCAGCTGACTAGCCGCACTTGGCCTTGGCAAATGACATAACAACCAGGAGAATTTTCGGCTTGATCAACAAGCTCATCTCCGAGGTTAAAATCCCGGATTTCAAAGGCTGGAGATAAATTCCGCACTAACTTGTCATTGCCTGGCAACCAACTCAAAAGAATATCTGATAATAGTTGGCGATCGTCGCGCGGCTGTACTGAAAGGTTATATTCTTCATTTCCTAATACTTGTTTCATATTTTCTTAAAAGAATCTTCTTAAATACTTAAAAGTCATATAGGAATCCGACTTGATTATTGAAATTACTTGTGTAGATAGGGAACAGGGAACAGGAAAAGAAGTAACAGAGGTGTACTGAGTTTTTTTCTCCAATCAAATATGATTCCTATATTTCTTATATATAGAAGCAGTGGATTAACAACCATGCTTCCGAGATGATGTTAATAGTAATTAAATTTAGTAAAACAATTTTGTTTATTAATTTTAACTAATTACCATGAATATTTTTTTGCTTATCAGTCTGATTTATGTATTTATATTATTAATGCCTCAATATATACAAGCTTACTAGCAAGATATAATAGCGATTATTACTTAAAGAATATTGCCATTTTGGCAAAAATATTTCAAAAATAAGTTCATAAGTAATCTGAATTAACTGAAATAATAACTTCAATATTTAGCTAATTATTTTGTCGCCAAAATGGCAGTAATTTAGTCTAAACATATTGACTCTAATTAAAAATGCTTTATCTTAATTAATGTGACCAAACAAAAGTTGGTTGCAGCAAAAATTTCCAAGAATTAACTCCAAATTCATTCCCAGGAGAACACAATGATTATTTCTGATTTAGAAATTTTAGAAGTTGTTGAAGTTGCTAACGTTCAAGGTGGTATAGTAACTCGTGGCTACCTTCAAAACGATTTTGTTAATGTAAATTTCTCTTCCTTCAATCGCTTCCAGACTGTTGTTGTTGATCCTAGAACTGCTGGCAACTCTGCTGCTGCTGGTGCTAAGGGTGATGCTCAAAACAACAGAAGAAACTTATTTGGTTTCACTGATCCTACTTATTCCTACACCAAGGCTGATACCATAGCTGTAGCTGATTACTTAGGTGAATCCTTCTCTGGTAGTACTTCTGTTTCTGTAATTAACAGAGCTTAATAGCTAATTCAAGATAGGTTTTGAAAGCTGCTGCTTCTTACATTGTCATCTAATAATTTCAAGGAGAAGGTAGCAAAGTCACTATATTTCCTTGTTGAATTATCACAAAAGCAATGTAATGCCTATTTTTGAATTGACTGGCTAATTTATTAGGCTATTAGCCAAAAAATGCGTGTTCAAAATAGTTGCGTAGTAAGTGGTAAAGCTTAGAGACTTTTAACGTTTTTCCAAGAGTACTACTTACTACAAACTATCTTACATCATCAAAATTGATGAGAGCAGATTGCTAAGTGGAAACCACTGAAAACTCAAGATTTAAGAGTTATCAGTGGTTTTCTATTTCAAAATAATACTACCGATATATTTGTCGCATTTTTTAAACCTGGATATTAGGTTTTGAGGTTGTGCGATCGCTCTACCAGCTTCATTGAGGATTGTATGCAGAAATATTTGGGATTTACACACCAATTTTTATTACTTACTACATCTTGGTTAGCTAGTTCAGTTTTATTAACTTCACCTAGTCAAGCCGCCACTATTGCTTTGTCTCAAGGAAGGTTATTATTTACCAACATTAGTCAAAGCCCTACAAGCACTTTTACTAATACCGACACTAACGCTACATCAATTTTTCAAGGCGGTAATGTAGCTACTAATGCTGATGCGATCGCTTATCTGGGAACTACCCCACCAGTAGGATATAGTTTAACTTCCAGTCAAGCTTTTGGTGAAAACAACAGTTACTTAGGGATAGGAAAAAGCAAATCTACAATACAAGGTATTTTTAATGTAAATAACAATACCCATTTTTCTTTTAATTTCACAGGCGATTTAAATCTAGCAACTTTTACAACTAATACCAAATATGAGAAAGCAAGTGCTAGTGGAAATCTAGGTTTTGCATTAATTAATCTTGCTAATAACAATGTCTTAGATTATTTCCAAGTTGGCGGAAGTTTAACAACAGCAGGTAATGATAGTCTGACATATCAAAACAGTAAGAATGTCAAATTTGGTGCATTTACTATGTCTAACTTTGTGGGGCAACAAGAATTTACAACAACAGCTTTTTCTGGATATTTAAACCATTATTTTCCAAATCAAACTACTATAGCTTTAGTAGCATTCAATTCAACTCAATCTAGAGTTTCAGTGCCTACACCTTCTATGTTACCTGCGCTAATTTTTGGTTGGGGTGTAATTAGTATGGGACTAAAAAGAAAGCGGCAAAAAAGTAGAGAAACTTGCTTGGCAGAAAAAAAGTAGAATCACAGTATTAAATTAATTTTTTTCTGCATTAGAGGAGATGGCGATCGCCATCTCCTCTAATGCCTTAAGCATACAGCAGATAATTTAATTCTGCTGCCAACCATTCCTGAAACATTTTATTGATAATTTCTTGATGTCTTTCAGGCGTTAATTCAGTAGGCATAAAATTTTCTACCATGAAAATATAACTGCTTTGCTTGATTGCGATCGGGCCAAGTAATTCTTTTGGTTGGGCGTTAAATATGACTGCGGCTACATCTGGCTCAAAACTCCAACGGTAAAATTTGCCCTCATAACCACAGCGATTTCTGCGTGTTTCATCAACATCATAAATGTGAGCAGCTTCATAAAAGCTGAGTTCACCTTCTTCGATTTGATAGTAAATCTCTTGGGCTAAGTTTTGAGATGGTAAAACTATTTGATAAAGTAAAACCTGATCGTAATTAAGTTTATTTTCCCAAAAATATTTTTCTACTTGTTGACCAAATAAATGTTCAGCTAATTTTTTCTGCAAAAGGCTATCACGAATTCCTGCTTCCCAATCTTCAGAGGAAATTAGATTATCGGCTAACCATGCTATAGTTTCACTAGCTTTAACTAAACGTTTTTCATAACGTAGTCTCTCAGCTTCTATTTGAATTTCTTCTGGGCTTACTTGGACGTTTTTTTCTTCAGCAGCTTTATTAATAATTTTTTGACATAAGATGTGATTACATAATTCTCGGATTTGCAGATTATTTTTGAGATATGTAATAACTTCTGTCGGGGAAATGAATTTACCTTTAAATTCAATCATATAAAAAATGCTTTATATTTCTAGCATTCAAAATTTTGGGTTGTTGCAAATTTAACGTGAGTTCGATCAATGCTTTTTTGACCTCACCCCCAGCCCCTCTCCTACGAGGAGAGGGGTGTCAAACACTCATTTTTCATTGCTCCTCCCTCTCCTAACGGAGACGCTACGCGAACGCCTTTTATACCATTTCACTAAAAAAATGATAA